>CAZNMJ010000141.1:0-8775 GCA_964573815.1 uncultured Anaerolineales bacterium | reverse complement strand
TGACCGGCTTCCCCTTTACGTCCTAGCATCCGGGCAACGGACACCTGGATCGCGGACTATTCAGTTTGATAATAGTATATCACGATTTCTCTGCCTTGTCAAGTAGAGAACTGCATCCCCGGTCGAAATAGCGCAGTACGTGGGCGAGCAAGCTTCGTCGGCAGATGCGCAGGCGTTCATCTGACAACTAAGACCGGACGGGTCGAGCCCAGCACGATTTGCTCCGTTATGTCGTTCAGCATGAAGCGCTGGAGTCCCGAGGCGATGTGGGCACCGGCGACGACAAGATCGTAGTTTTCGTCTTCCGCCTCGGCTAGGATCTCGTCTATTACTAAGCCGTGCCGTACCTTTGCCCGTCCTTCCACCTCCAAGTTCTGCAGGATCTCAAGATCCTTCCTCAAGTGCGCGCCCTCTCGGGCGTCCGATTCCAGCAAGGCCTCCGTGGAGTTCTCCAGATCGCTCATTTTGGCCTCGGGTGTGAGGGGCAACTGGGACATTACGTGAAGGACCGTCACGTACGCCCCTGTCAAGCGAGCGATGCGACCTGCCAGCTCAGTGTCTTTCTCACCACATTCCGCTCCCCCCGTACAGACCAGTATGTTCTTCAGTTCTCTTCTTTTTCCTTTCACGACCAGCACGGGGACCTGACAGTACCGGGCCAGGCGTGCAGCTGTGGAGCCCAGTAGAAAGCGGGTGATGCCACGACGCCCTCGCGAACCCACAATCACAAGGTCGTACGTCGACTCCTCCGTCTCTTTGAGGATCTCCTCCGCAGCGTGTCCGCGTCTGATTCTGATGTCGATGTCCGGCACATCATCGCATAAGGCGTTGCTGGTTCTTTCCAGCATCCGGTTCACTTTTCTCTCTTCACCCGGGCGCTCAAGTACCCCTAGAAGAGTGACGGGACCTTTCGCCTCTCTGGCAATAAGTGCTCCAAATCGAAGAGCTTCAGCTGCGTGGGTGGAGCCGTCGGTGCACATCAGAATCTTCATAAAGGAGACCTCCTCTCGCTTACACGAGCATTAGCAGAACCGGCGCTACTAGAATGGTGGCCGTAAAAATCATCATGTTGCGATTACTCTCAACGATGCGAGAAGTAAGGAATAGCAGGGCCCGCTCATGGGGTCTGTAGAGAATGAAGAGCGTGGCGAAGGACACAATCGTGGTGGCTATCATCTGTACGAGCACAATGGTGCTCGCCATGGGGTTTCCTAGCAACAGCGCGACGAGCAGTGTGTCGACAAAGGTGGAGACATTCGCGCCCATGATGTAGGCGATGGCGTTCTCGCTCCGAATGTACCCCCGGGCTGACAAGGGCACCAAGATGCTAAGCGAGATCGAGACGGACATGGAGACGGCGGTTACGATGGCTCCCACGAAAAACATGACGATGGGACGGTATATCACGCGGGGAACCTGCGCGAAGTCGGTGGCCTCGAGTTTCAGGTCTGGCAGGGCTCTATCGAAGAGGCTGAAACTGAGCATGATGACCCCCACTCCTATCACAAACGCCAGCCAGCCTGGAGATCTCTTCAATAGGAAGCCGCCGATGGGCCCGTAGATCAGGTCGATGACTGAAGTTGCGGAAGTTCCAATGTTCAAGTGGATGGGGCTGGCAAGTTGGCTTGTCAGCATCACGTAGCCGATAACGAGACCCGGCAAGTGCAGGGAGAAGGTAATGATGAAGGTCAGCAGGCCCATGGAGAGACTGGTGAGCCGTTCGTGGCCTCTTAACGTGTAGAGAAGACCGATGAAAAGAACTATGAAGGAGGCCCCAAGGCGAGACCCTGATATCATGGTGAAGGTCTCGAACTCCCCGATGAACCCGGCGTCGAAGAAGGTGAGAGCGATGGCAGCGACAGGGGACCCACTGAAGATGATGTAGGCGGCGAGCCAGCCGAAGCCCAAGCTGTTCGCGGGGTTGTCCACGTGAAACCAGCCCTGAACATAGGGGGCTATGGTGTTGGCCCCATCTTTCATCAACTGGATAGCCAGTATGAAGAGCACTATGCTCAGGAGGCCCAGGCCGATCTTTTTCCAGCTCGGTCTCCTCACAACTCGCTCCCGTTGCCTAGAGTTCGCCTCTCACTTCGGTTCCCAGCCGATCGAAGAACGTGACCATGAACCGGTGCCGCTCCTCAGCGATCTCCCTGGCCGTAGCGGTAAAAAGGGACTCTTTGATCTGGGAGAGCTTGAACGCGAATTCGTGAACGGGGGTGTGATCCGACGAGAGATCTCCGCGGGCCAGGAGTCGGTTTTTCCGGCGGGCTTGCACGTAGTCGTCGCTTACCTCAGCCCAGAGGAGCTGCCCCATCAACCCGCCGATGGCATAGGCTCGGGCTACCCCAATAGCCCCTATGCAGTCTAGCTTATCGGCGTCATAAAGGACCTTGGCTTCCAGAGTTTGCGGAACAGCATCGTTGCGAAAACGATGGGTGGCGATGGCGTGGGCCACGGCTTCCACCCTGTCCGGCGGCCAGTCAGCCAGGATCTGCCGGGCTTTCTCAGCTCCCACCTGCGCGTGACAGATGCCGTCTCGTATCTCCTCAGGTCGACCTATGTCGTGGAGCAACGCAGCGGTGCTGAGGATCTCCATGTCCGCTTCCTCGGCAGGGCCAATCCGTTCCGCCAGACGGAGAACCCTCAGGACATGGTGGAAATCGTGAGCCGGATCGGCTTCCTCGTAGTATTGTCGCGCTTGCTCTGCATCGATGACTAGCAATTTCAGCCCATCACATTGCTTTCCGGTTCGGCACCGCTTGGAGGAGCCGAGGAGGCAGGTCCCTGAGGCCTAAGAGGCGGAGCTTGATCCGGACTTAAAGAAGCGACTTGCATCAGCAAGATAGGCAGGCAGCCGCCTCCAGAATTCAGGCCTTAGCCCCTTTCGTAGCAGACGTCCTGGGCGCAGGTAGAAACGACGATAGGCCTCGTGCCACTTCCTTTCCACGAGCTCCGCCGTCACCTCACCAATCGCGAAGCGTGCTTTCTCATCGTGAATAGCGAAATCTCGCCAGTCATGGCTGAAGAGGTCACCTCCGTCCAAGATCATCCGGTACAGTTCGGTGCCGGGGAAGGGAGCAGCGATCATGAAGTTGGCCAGGTCCGGATCCAGTTCCAGCGCGAGCTTGATGGTGTCCTCCATCGTTTCCTCGTTCTCGCCGGGCAGGCCGAAGATGAAGAAGCCGATGGTTTCCAGGCCTGCTTTTCTCGCGTTGGAGAAGGCTTGGCGTACATCCTCGATGGTCTGGCCCTTCTTCATGGTGTCCAGCACACGCTGGTTGCCGCTCTCCACGCCGAACCCGACGCGTTTGCAGCCTGCCTCCTTCATCAGTCGCAAGAGCTCCAGGTCGGCGTTATCAGCCCTGATGCCGTGGATGGTTATCCAGGGTACCTGGTTGAGCCCTTCATCTATCAGCAGGCGGCATATTTGCTTGGCCCGCCCCACATCCAGAGTCATCACGTCATCGGTGACACCGATCTCCGTCGCCCCCAATTCGACGACGAGCTTTTTCCACTCGGCAACGACGTTCTCTGGCGAGCGTGGTCGCCACAGATTCCCGGTGACGGCCTTGGAGCAGTAGATGCACTGGTAGGGGCAGCCACGCGAGGTGATGATGGTGTAAGTGCGGGCATTGGGATCGAGACCATCGGTTCGAGGTTGAAGGTTCGTGTACTGATCGATCTTGTACAGGTGATGGGCGGGGAAGGGCAGGCTGTCCAAGTCCCTGCGTGGCTCACGGGGAGGGTTGTGTACGACTTCACCGTGTCCATCTCGAAGGGAGAGCCCTGCGATGTCGCTCCAGCCGTTCGATGAGAAGTGCCTCACGCCGGTCTCTGCATCCAGGTAACCGCGGTCTTCCTTCAGGGCTTGCATGATCTCGATGATGGTGTCCTCAGCCTCGCCCCGAACGACCAGGTCCACCTCTGGGCGCTCCAGGGACTCAGCCGGCAGAATTGTGGGGTGAGGTCCACCTAGGATAGTGATTGCATCCTGCTTCCTGGCCTCACGCGCGGCTTCCCAGGCTTCATGGATGACGGGTGTCACGCTCGTGATACCCACCACATCGAAGCGTTGTCTGTCCAAGAGGGTGCACAGAGACTCTCGCTCTACTGCCCCATCCCAAAGGTGTACTTCGTGTCCGTCGCCTTGCAGCACGGCAGCGAGATAGCCCAGCCCCAAGGGGATGTGTTTGCGCGAACTCCATGTCTGCGGTTGTGGACTAACCAGGACTACTCTCATCTGCTCCTGCTCCACGAACATTGTACCATACGGCTGAGCTCTTCGCCATTTAGTCAATCCTGTGCTAGAATCTGCCAAGAGTACAGGCGTTGGCCATGCAAGCACAGAGGGTCTTTTTCGCCAGCACCGACGCTCCCCCGCTCCAACTGGAGGGTGCTCTCCATCGGCCCGGCGATGAGTTGGGCGGACGTCCTGCGGTTCTCCTCTGTCATCCGCACTCCCTCATGGGGGGCAGCATGGACGTTCCGGTGATAGTGGCGACAGCGGAGGAACTGGCCCGACGCGGGGTGGTGGGCCTACGCTTCAACTTCCGCGGAGTGGGTCGCAGCGAGGGGGAGTTTGGACAGGGCGTCGCAGAGGTCGCGGACGTGGCGGGTGGGGTCGACTTCTTGTCAGCCAGGGAAGATGTGGATGGCGGGAGGCTGTATCTGATGGGCTACTCCTTTGGCGCCTCGGTTGGACTCCGCCACGTGGAACAAGATCCGCGCATCGCTGGCGTCGTGGCCTTGTGTCTTCCCCTGGGCGCCATGGCCATAGGGTCTCTCGATCGAGACTTCTGGGCCGGCTATGCCCAGCCCAAACTGTTCGTCGCTGGCGACAGAGACCACATCTGTCCTCTATCTGAGTTGCGCCCATTGGTGGATAGTCTGCCGGAGCCGAAGGAGTTGACTGTGCTTGAGGGATGCGACCACTTCTTGTGGGGCCGAGAACAAGAGGTTGCGCGAGCTATCGCCGATTTTGTAGCGGCATAGGGAAGGAGCACGTTTCACGGGCGAGGTGCGCTGCGGTTTGGGTGTAGACCGTTGATTCGGCGGAGGAGGGTAGGAGAATGGCGGCGAAGCAGAGGCTGGAGAAGTATCTTAAGGAACAAGGCGTGCGATTCGACAGCATGACTCATCCGGTGGCATACACGGCGCAGGAGGTGGCGGCCGCCCAGCACGTGCCCGGGAAACAGCTGGCCAAGGTGGTGCTAGTTGACGCTGATGGCCAGTTGGTGATGCTAGTTCTGCCGGCCAGCTACCGAGTTGAGTTTCCGAAGCTCAAGTCCTTGCTAAAGGCCAAGAAGGTTCGTCTGGCGAAGGAGGAGGAGTTTGGCGGCACATTCACCGATTGCGAGGTGGGCGCCATGCCGCCGTTCGGCAATCTGTATGACCTGCCAGTCTACGTGGACAGCTCCCTGGCGGACGAAAAGGAGATGGTTTTCAAGGTCGGCAGGCACACGACCAGTATGAAGGTAGGTTTCTCGGACTACGAGAAGCTAGTCAAGCCTGAGATAGCTGATTTCGCAGTGCATTTGTGATCGCCCGGACAGCGTTCCGCGCGCTCAGAGACCGCTGCCCACGGCTGTGATGATCGGGGCGAGAGAGCGTCCCGACCAGCTGCGGTCTACCACCTGTTGCTACCTCGCGTCTTCGACGGGATCCCCATCAAGTACTCCACTTGTTGTCCGTCTCGAGAGTACTTGCTGGGTTGTTGTGTTGGTGCAGAGGGAAGAAAGGCGTCGGGCTTGGATTGGTGACGCCGACAAAGAGGTGAGTCCTTGCGGGAAAGAGTCTTGAATTCTCATCTTGCGCAGCACCTTGGGTTGGACAGAGAGCTCTTGGGCACGATAGGCAGTCTCGCCTACCCGGTGGTCCTCGCCAACCTTCTCCAGGCCACGGTGGGCATCATAGATATCTGGATGGTGAGCCGCCTGGGAACGGGGGCCACGGCCGCGGTGGGAATGAGCCGGCAGCTGATCATGATCGTGATCACCTCCATCGCTGGCGTCGCGGTTGGAACTCGCACCATGGTCGCTCAGTTTACCGGCGCCGAGCGGCAGGACATGGTAAGTCGCGTGGCGGCCCAGTCCATACTGGCTACGTTGTTCGTCTCCGTGGCGATCAGTGCGGCGGGAGTTGCCCTTGGTCCGGCGCTACTCTATCTTGTAGGTGCTGATCCTCAGCTGAGGGCGCTGGGCACTCCCTACATGCAGGTCTACTTCGCTTTGTCCATCTTCATGATCTTCAACTACATATTCAATGCTATACTGCAAGGCGCGGGAGATACGAAGACCCCTCTTATGATCATGGTATTCATCAACGTCATCCACGTCTTCTTCAACTACGTGTTCATCTACGGCGTGGGTCCGTTTCCGCAGATGGGCGTGACCGGGGCCGCATTGGGCACCATGACCTCGCGCTTTGTGGGAACGGCCGTTGGCCTGGGGGTGCTATTCAGCGGCCGCTTTGCGGTCAAGCTTTCGAGGACAATGTCGTTCCGACCAGACTGGCACCTCATGTGGCGAGTGTTGCGCGTAGGAATTCCCGTTGCTGCGCAGAATGTAGTGCGCACTCTGGCCAATCTAGGGTTTCTCTGGGTGGTCACCAACTCCGCCGCGGCGGCCGTCGCTCGCCAGGCCAATGTGGCAGCGTACAGCGTAGGCATTCAATCAGAGGCGTTCTCCTTCATGCCGGCTCTGGCCCTTGCCATAGTGGCCACCACCCTGGTAGGGCAGGCTCAGGGAGCGGGCGACTCAGCTGAGGCAGAGCGGAGGGGCTGGGTGACTGGCATTATCGGGGTCGTGGCCATGTCGTTGGCCGGACTTGCCCTCTTCATTTTCGCGCCGCAGATCATCGCTGTCTTCAACACAGCTGGCGACCGACTCGTCGCTGAGGCGGGCGTGGCCTACTTGCGGATCAATGCTCTGGCAGAGCCGTTCCTCGCTCTCTCCATCGTGATGCGTGGAGCCCTGGCCGGGGCTGGCGATACCAGGCCACCGCTATACTATACGATCTTCAGCCAGTGGCTGATCCGCCTGCCGCTATCCTATGCATTGGTGATGCTGACGGGCGTCGGCATCAGCGGTGCCTGGTATGCGATGGCCTTCTCCACAGGGATTCAGGGAGTTCTCACCGCCAATCGCTTCCGAAGCAACAAGTGGAAGCTGATCAAGGTGTGAGCGAGCCATTCTGCAGGCCGTCTGCAGCCCGGCTACTCCCGGTTGATTCTCTTCGGCCATCGTTGGGCCATGACGTATCCGCCCCGATGACAGATCTTTCCAGGCTACGCAATGAGTCGAGGCGCCCTGGCGCTGCGCGTCTTCGCTGGCGCCCTTGTGGTGTACTGCTTGAAGACGTGCCGCCGGGAGGACCCGCGGTCGCCAGCGCGGGGGACGCGACCAATGAAGGGCTTTTCCTCAACACCCGGCAAGTGGGGGAAGGCTCCGCGCCAGACAAACGAACAGAAGTGGGAATAGGGTACCGCGGCCTTTAGGCCGCGGCTTGGCAAGGGTGCAGGACAAGGTGTGCCCTTCAGGGCACAGAGGAGTTCAGCGCGGCGACGTGCTTGGATAGAACCGCACTGCGGTGTGAAGACGGAGATACAGCGGCCTGAAGGCTGCAGCCTGGCGAGAGCGTGGGAGAAGCTGTGCCCTTTAGGGCACAGTGGGTTTCCTAAGCTCTGGAAGAGCTACAAGGTCTAGACATCCAGATCGTGCCATCTTTCCCAATCGGCGACCGGCAACTGGGCGACGCGGGCGCTGTGTATCTTCTGCTGGTCTCGAATGTAGCGCCGAACTCTGTCAAGGGCTTGAATCGCTACCTCTCCAGCGTGGAATCCTCGTCCCCAGAGATGGTTCTCGCCTATCTGCATCTTCAAGCCATCGAATTCCTGAAAGATGCGACGTGCGGTGGTCCCCTTCAGGATGTTCATGATGTGCGACAGATCTTCGCCCGGCGGGACGAAGATCAGCATGTGGACGTGGTCCAGCCATATGTTGTGCTCGAGGAGCTGGACACCTCGCTCCTGAGATAACTTCTCGAACCAGTACTGCACGCGACCACCGACCTCCCCGAGCAGAATTGGCTTTCGGCGCCTCGTGGCAAAGCTCACATGATGATAGGCGTTTGGACGATACTTGAATAGTTTCTTCGGCATTTCTGCTGCTCGACAGTGTGCCATAGAGGCCGCAGCTTCTCAAGAAATGAGGGATCGTGCCTCAGCGGATGAGCAAGCTGTGGCGTTTACGCCACAGTAGCCTAGAACACTCCTAGATTCTCCGTCAGCCTCGACGGTCGGTGTGTATTGGGACACCGCGGCCTGAAGGCCACGGCGTTGTGAGATGGCATCGACCGCGCGGGCACCTGCCAACAGGCTGTGGCGTTTACGCCACGGTGGCCTAGAACACTCCTAGATTCTCCGTCAGGCTGGACGGTCGCTGTGTTTTGGGACACCACGGCCTGAAGGCGACGGCTTTCTGAGATAGCATCGACCGCGCCGGCACCTGCCAACAGGCTGTGGCGTTTACGCCACAGTGGCCCAGAACAGTCCTAGATTCTCCGTCAGGCTGGACGATGGCTGTGTATTGAGACACCGTGGCCTAAAGGCCACGGCTTCTTGTGGCCATGATGTCACAGGCTGTGGCGTTTGCGCCACAGTAGCTTCAGGGATTGCTAGGTGCTACACAGACCTGGGCCTCGGCTGCCTATCGACCCTCCAGGGCCCAGATTCCGGCGCTTTGTGGCCATCGTGCGGCAAGCCGTGGCCTATGAGCC
>CAZNMJ010000140.1:0-8805 GCA_964573815.1 uncultured Anaerolineales bacterium | reverse complement strand
CAACCAGCGGCTCTGTCTGGTGATGGTTCTCGGTCTGAACCCTATCATGGGCAGCGATATCATCTTCGGCCAGAACGACGTCTTCGTCTTGGCCTGGGTTGTTTTCTCTGTGTACCTTCTGCAGAAGGGCCTGCTCGTTTGGTCTTCGGTGATGCTCGGTCTGGCCTGCGCCAGCAAGCCTACCGCCTGGTTTCTGGTCCCCTTCTATCTCCTCTATGTGATCCATCTCAAAGGAATGTCCACACGCGCCGAATTGAAGCAACGCGGCCTGTCCCTCCTCCGTGAGTTGATTCCTTTCGTCCTCGTCGTCGCCATCTTGGTCCTACCTTTCGCTCTTTGGGATTTCGACGCCCTGTTCGATGATGTGTGGCGCTGGAGCAGTGGGACGGCTGAGGTGCCTTATCAGATCACTGGGTGGGGACTGGCCAACTTCGTGCTGGCGCTGGGTCTGGTGGAATCGCGTCTGGACTACTTCCCGTTCTGGATACTGGGGTTGCTGGTCTGCTTGCCTCTGTTCTTGTTCCTCCTATGGCGACAGTGGAAGCGGAACTCCATCGGTTCCATGCTCTACCACTATGCATTCCTGACGTTAGTCTTCTTCTACCTATCGCGCTTCATGAACGAGAACTACCTGGGCTATATCCTCGCCATTCTGGGCCTGGCTTTCTTCATCGATGGGTCCGAGCCTGCTCAGCAGGCATCTTGACTCCCTCGGTAGTAGTAGACCTGCTCGTTCAGTCGACCAACTCGGCAATGGTCACTCCATTGCCTCCCTCGTCGGGCCCGCCATGGCGATACGACACCACCAAGGGATGCTTTTGCAGTTCTTCGCGGACCAGGCGCCGGAGGGCTCCAGTGCCCCGGCCGTGGACGATGTGCACTTCGGGCAGATGGGCCAAATAGGCCTTGTCCAGGTACTTTTCCAGCTCGATGAGCGCCTCTTCGACTCGGTGGCCTCGCAGCTGGAGGGTCATGGGAGGTGGGGCAGACGCCGTGAGCGCGACGTACGTAGCTTCGCGCTCCGCCTCTGGCTCCTCTTCCACCAGTTCCAGTTCATCCAGCCCTGCCCTCACGCGGAACTTCCCTACTCCTATCTCCACCTCCTCGTCGTCGATGAAGGCGATGACTTGCCCTTTTTGCCGTAGATCCTCCACCCAGACCGATTGGCCCACTCTCAGACTCTCTTTGTCTATGGGCGATAACCTGATAGGCGGTTCTGGGGGCGCCACCGCTTCCTCAAGCCCTTTCAGCCGCGCCTTGGCCTCGACGAGTCGGTGGGGCTTGATCTCAGGCTTCATGGCCTTGGAGACGGCACTCAGCTCCTTCCTCACCTCTGCCAGCTCCATCCTCGCTTGGTGACGAGCGCGATTCAGTATCTCGCGGCGATCCTGTTCGATCTGCGCCAACTGTTCCTGCAACTGGTCCTTCAACTGCTCCGCTTCAGCCCGGGCCTCCTCAGCGGCGAGGTTGGCCGCTACGGCCTCATCACGGGCTCGCTTGATGTCGGTGAGCAGGCTCTCCACCTGCAGGTCTTCAGGGGTCAACAGTCTTGAGGCCTGACTGACGATCTTCCTGGCGAGGCCGAGACGCGCTGCAATGGCCAGGGCATTACTTTGACCTGGGAGGCCGATGCTCAACTTGAAGGTGGGAGCCAGCGTCTCTACGTCGAATTCGACCGAGGCGTTCTCCACGCCGGGAGTGGCATGAGCATAGGTTTTCAAATCCGAGTAGTGGGTGGCAACCAGAGTGGTGATCCGCCGCCGGTGGAGATGGGACAGAATGGCTCTGGCCAGAGCTGAGCCCTCCACCGGATCGGTGCCCGCCCCCAGTTCATCCAGAAGAACGAGGGACTTCCAGTAGGCCCTGCCTAGGATGTCAACAATCTTGGTCATGTGAGAGGAGAAGGTGGAAAGGCTCTGTTCTATACTCTGCTCTTCACCGATATCTGCGTAGACGCCCCTGAATACAGACAAGGCGGAGCCATCTGCGGCGGGGATGTGCAGCCCCGACTGAGCCATCAGCGCCAGGAGGCCCACTGTCTTCAAAGCGACGGTCTTGCCCCCAGTGTTGGGCCCGGTGATGACCAGGATGGAGCAGTCATCCGTGATATGAACGTCGATGGGGACTACATGCTCCGCTGGCAAGAGCGGATGGCGCGCCTGAATCAGCCCCATTGTGGAGCCTGGGTGCTCGAATGCTCCTTCTTCCGCATCTCCCTTCTTCTTTCGGGGGCGGAACGGGACGAGCTCAGGTTCCACGCTCTCAATACTGTCGCTATACTTGGCCTTGGCGAAGGCCAGATCCAAGCCGGCTAGGGTCCTCAGCGTTTGCGCAATACTCTCCTCTTCCTGGGCGACGCGCGCCGTGAGCTTCCTCAGCACGCGCTCCACTTCCCTCTCCTCCTCCAGTTGCAGTTGTCGCCAGCGGTTGTTCAGGTCCAGGGTGGCCAGAGGCTCGATGAACAGTGTGGCGCCACTCGCCGACTGGTCGTGCACTATGCCGGGGATGCGCCCTTTGAAATCGGCCTTGAGAGGGATGACGTATCGTCCGTGACGTTCGGTGATCAGCTTCTCCTGCAGGAAATGGCTGTTGGCGGGAGATGACACGATTCTCTCCAGCCTATCAAGTAGCTCTTCGTGGGTCTCCTTCACTTCGCGGCGTATCTGGGCCAAGGCAGGGCTGGCATTGTCGACCACCTCAGCGCGATCATTGACGGCCTGAGAGATCTCCTGAGGCAATTCCGAGTAGGCCTCTATCTCCTCCGCGCGGCCGGCCAACAGAGGGAATTCGCGCTCCAGGGGGGCGATGGACCTTCGCAGAGAGCGTGCGCTAAGGAGGGTTGTGCGCACGTCGGATAGCTCGCTGGGCGTCAATGTGGCCTCCAGGCGGGCCTTCTTGAGAAGAGGGCGAAGGTTCGTTACGCCCCCAAGGGACAAGGTTGGTTTCAAATCCAGAAGATGCCTGGCCTCGGTGGTTTCCTGTTGGCGCCGCTTGACCACCTCCTCCCTAGAGGAAGGGCGCAGCCTGAGGGCCAACTCGTGACCCAGTGAGAAGGAAGTGTGTTGGGCCAGTTGAGCCAGGATCTTGGGGTATTCAAGAACCTCCCAGGATTTGGTCCTCATGTCCGTTCAGAAACTAACCCCCGCCGGCAGTGCCCGACGGGGGAGGGCATTTCTACATCCTAGCGACGCCGTTAGATGGGAGCTAAGAGGCGGGCACCACCTTCGGGAAGGAGTGCCCCCACCGTCTGCACCATGGTGAGGAGCAGGCTGTAGAATCCCGCGGCCACGGTAGAAGTCTGCATCCCTTGGAGAGTGAAATGCCGTAGTGTCTCCCCCACGGCCCACGATTGCTCGACAAGCAATCTCAGGATGAGTACCACGACAGTCATTTGAAGGGTCACCGTGGGGAGAGCTACGAGGGCGCCGCCAATCTGATCCAGTATTCCGATGGAAACAAGCCTGCTGTGACGGAGCGTTCGCCTCTGTACGACCTCAAGGGCGATAGTGATGCCTACCACCAAGAGCAAGAAGGCCGCGGTTTCGAGGATTATGCCTCGAGTTTGCGGACGCATGAAGGCGAACCAAGCAGCCAGGGGTACGTGCAGATATGTTGCCAGGATGATCGCACACACGATGGCACCGAGACTAAGTGCCTGGCGGATGAACCCCTGCCTGTAACCTGCTGCTATGCCACCCGCGAAAACTAACCCCAGGATCACGTCGAGCCAATTCATGCCTGTCTCTCCGAGATTGCAAGTCTAGCTGATTCCCGCGAAGTATACCATACGGCAAGGTGCACTGTCAAAGGGCTCCGGCTGAGGGTGTGGAAAGATCGCCACGGCAGCACATGGGGTAGGATACCCGAGCTACGAGTGAAGGGAAGCCTGCCGGAATCATGTCTTGCAGCCGGCCCTAGCCAGTTGACAAGTTCCTGGCGCAGGGCTTCGGTCTGGCGCGATCTTCTGCATGCAGCCCAAGCCGCCAGGGCGCAGTGGCGAAGGCTGTGAAAGGAGGCCGATCAGCCTCCATGAGAGGCACATCTGACTCTTTGGAGCAAGGAGTTGGCCTGGTCCTGAAACCAGTCCCTGGGGTGCTTCGCCGCCAACCGTGACGGTGGCCGCCACAACTCTCAACCTCCCGGAGTTTTGATGACAACGGGGCCAACCAGTACTCTATCGCTGGGCGCAGCCTGTTGGTCTGTGATGACGGACAGGCGCTGCCTGGTTGCTGCGTCATACAGCCCCAGGGCCAGGCGGTACTCACCCGGGGGGATGTCGGGTGGGAGAGCCAGGCCGTGGTTATCCCCTATCTCCTCTCCTCGCTGCCAGGAGGACGTGGGGCGCGCCCCCCCCACGGGCTGGGCGTCGTGCTGGGCCCAGACGCGCTCGTCCTCATCTATGAGGTGGACAAAAACGGTGTAGTCTTTCTCCATCAGCTCCAGTGCCTGCCACGATAGCGTGACGTGCAGCACGTCCGTCGGTCGAAGGGGACCTTCATCGAAGGCGTACCCTACTAGTTCGATCTGGTCGGCGAAGTCTGCTTCCAGCGGCTGCCGCTCGAGTGGGGCAACTGCTGTGGAGTAGCGTGTAACGCGGGCCTTGCCCAACCACTCCACACCGACGGGAAAGGCATGTTGCCCCAGCCACTCCTCTACCGCTGGGTTGGAGAGTTGGTCATCTTCAGAACCGGCGTAGACGATCCAGAGGGTGTCATGACGGCTGGTCACCTCGGCCATGTTGCTTGCCAATCGTTCGTCGTCCTCCAGCAAATACACCCCCTGGCCTCTAACCAGGAAGGGATACAACTGCTGATAGAGTTGCGGATCGGTTAAGATCACTCCTCCGTGCCGCTGCTTCCTCAGGAAATCTATGGTCTCGGCGTAAGCGCTCGCGGCGTACCTCTCAGCAGCGTAGTCGCGCATAGCCAACACCCCGACAGGGACACATCCCAGCACAGTCAGTAGTACAGTTGAGGCCAGAGTCAGGCGCAGGATCCTCTGCCCCTTTGCGGATGGGAACAAGATGAACCCGAACTCCACCGAGAGGACCGCTAGGAGCAAGGTGCGGTACAGCACAGCAGTGACGAAGAGCCAACGGTGGCCAGGTATCAACATCAAGGCGATGGGAAACTCCAGCACGTTGGCCACCATCAGGAGAAGGGAGTAGGTGATGCCGCGCAGGTTCGGCATCAGCAGGATGATGAAAGGCAGCAGGTTGATGATCCACTGGGGGCTATATCCCTTGGAGAATAGCAGAAACAGGCTTATGGATAGGCTGCAAAAGGTCACCGCCTTCAGGTTATCCTGCCAATCTATGTGTCGGGTATAGAGGATCAGAAAGACGACAACGAAGGCGGCCGCCACAAGCGGGTACGGGAAGTGGGATTCCTGAGAGGAGATGGTAATAGTTCCTAGGTCGAAACGTTCCTCCAGAGGGGGGGTGGCGCCGCCAGTATAATACCCATCAAGAAGCGCCCATATGGTTTGCCAGGGCCCGCGGTTTGCCTGGTGAACGAAAGCTGTCAGAAAGAAGTCCGTGTTGGTCAGAAGGAAAGGGAGGGCGATCAGCAGGGCCACCAGAGCAGCCGCCAGCACATATGTGACCTTTTGCGACATCGTAGGGAAAACGCGGAGAGCCACCGGTGCGACAAATGCGGGCACGAGCTTCACCATGAAGCCGACGCCAGCGGCTATCCCGCCCCAGACGGGCCTCTTGGCGATGATCATATACACGCCAAGCAGCAGGAAGAACAGGGGGAAATTCTCGAACCAGAAGAGGAGGGTCATGAGGGGGAAGAACAGGCCGGCGTACAACCAGGAGCACCTCACGGCGACCTCTCGCCCCTTCAGTTTCAAGGCGATGGCGTAGATGAGCACGAAGTTGCCAATCTCGAAGAAAAGGAGAGTACCGCCAAGTAGCAGGTTGAACCACAGGTTGGGATCCCTCCACGAGGGCAGAAACAGACTGAGCCGATAGACGATCACCGCCAACCAGGGAAAGAGGGGTGGGTAATCCATCCAATAGTGAATGACCGGGTAGAAACCCCTATCCGAGAGTTGAACGAAGTTGGCGCCGGGTATATAGTAGCCTGACCAGTCGAGGATGTAGCCGCCAGGCTCGAAGAGCAACAGGGCCGCGAGCCGAAAACTGGTGAAGAGGATAGCCAGGAGGACGAAATCGCGGTGTGCTTCGTAGCCTTCTGTGGCCCTGTCAATCACTCTGCGGAGCATGGGCAGGTCCGGTCGCGGCTAGTCTTGTTGCAGCAGAGGGCTAGTCTTGGCGTCTTGACTCTGGATCAGGACTTTCCACTGTCCCTTCTGGACCACCTCGTCCTCCTGATTGACCAGGGAGACGTCGAAGGCGACCATGCCCATCCCCAGGCGGGGCATGGCCTTCTTCTGGGCTACCTTGAGCTTGAGATGTATCGTATCGCCCGCGAAGATGGGGCCTGTGAACTTCCAGGTTAGCTCCCGGAAGGCCACGGCTGTGCCTTCGACGAAACCAAGGCGCGTGCCCAGTCCGGAGGCTAAGGATAGCCCCAGCAGGCCGTGAGCGACGGGTCGGCCGAAGATGGTGTCCTTGGCGAACTCGACGTCGGTGTGCAGCTGGTTGTAGTCGCCGGCGAGGCCGGCGAAGAGCTGGATGTCCGTCTGCGTTACGGTGCGCGCGGGCGTTATCAGCTCCACCCCTTCCTCACACTCCTCGAAGTACAGGCCCCGGGGTCGATCTTGCGACGTCGCGTGACTTTCACTCATTCTGTCCTCCTGTGTGCAGGCTTCAACTCAGATATTCGAGCAGTCTTCGCACCCCGACGGGGATCAGGTCCCCTGCGGCGCCGCTGCCTTTCACGTCCATGCCCACCAGGTAGAGATTGGGAATGGGGCTCCTGGGATCCAGGCGTTGGTCCCCCACCTGACCGAAGGTCTGACCGCTCTCGGTCCCGGTCCAGGCACCGGTGAAGAACATGGGCACCGCGATGTCCAGAACGTCGTCCAGGTTAGGAAAGAGGGCCCGCAGGTCGCCCATGGCCAGTGCCAGTTCCTTGGTTCTGTCGTCGGAGTAGAGGGGGAGGAACACGTCATACATGTGTTTGCCCGGCGGAGCGACGCTGGGATCGAGGAGGGTGGGGTCGAAGATGCCGGCCACCCGGTCGGTGCCAGGTGTCATGAGAATTGGAGCATCAGTATACAGCGGTTCCGCGGTGCCCAGGATGAGCGCCGCACAATCCACCGGTACTAGTTTCTCCACCCTGGAGACGTACTCGGAGGGAAGGTTTTCCGGGCCCACAAGCTTGACGAACCTGCCGATACCGCCATTGTGAATCACCGTGTCCGCCTTGATCTGCTCGCCGCCTTCCAACTCTATGCCTGCCGCGGCTGCGCGATCCAGCAGGATGCGGGCTACTTCCGCCTGGGTGAATATCTGGCCACCGTGCGCTCTGATCACTCCCTCCAGAGTCTCTATCAGGGTGCGCACTCCACCCACGGTGACGGAGAAGTCCAGGCCGGCCCTCGCACTATCCCTGGCGACGACGATGTATTCGCTGGCCGGGAAGTGATCGATGTCCACCCCAGAGGCGGTGGCCGCGATGGCGTTGACGGCAGCTATCAGGTCGTCGTTGTCCACGTACTCTTCGATGTAGTCCCGCGTGCTGGCCTCTTGAAGGTCCAACCTTCTGCCCCGGACCAGGGCTCTGACGTACGCTCGCCAATCTTGTCTCGGGAGCATGGCCTGCAACGAGGGGAAATCCCTGCCGTCCTTGAAGCGGATGCTGAACTGCTGATGGTAGCCCTTGTCTCGCAGGCTTACGTAGTCAACTTTTACGCCAAGCTCCTCAAGGAACTCGCCGATGTTGCTCTTGGGCCCCAAAGAGGTCCAGGCCCCGGTGGTGACGGCATAGCCTTGATGGTCTATCTCCGTGTAGCGTCCGCCGACGAAAGACAGCTTCTCGAAGACGCCCACGCGGCGACCATCTTTGGCGAGGGCTGCGGCGGTCATCAACCCACCGATGCCCGAGCCGATGATGACCACATCGTAGGCAGCCTGGTGGGCGTGCCGGGGTTCTTCGAGGGTGGAGTCTCCAAAGATGGCATCGTTCGGGCAGACGGAGGGACACAGGCCACAGAGCGTGCATCTTTCCTCATCGATCCTGGCCCAGCCGTCGGAGGTAATGACTCCAACGGGGCAACTGAGCAGGCAGTATGCGCAGCCAGTGCACTTGTCTTTGTCTACCTTCATCTGTTCCTCTCGGTCGGGTGCGATGAGGATTATAGCCTCGGCAAGGCGCTTGTGTCAATCCCAGATCCCGTAGGACAGATTGGCAACCTGTCCTACGCGACGCAGTGATTCGATGGCTTCCTATAGGCTCGCCAGGAAATGGAGTTTCCTGGCTGTGAGCGTGAAGTTCCGAAGGGACTTTCCGATGTTAGCGCGGGAGTGGATTCCCGGGTGAGCCTCAACTCGTTCTATGAATGCGCTTCTGCGTGGAGGTCTTCACCGGGGGGTGGGCTGAGGCACGGCCCTGGCTCCGTGGCAGAGGACGACTTCAGTTCCTTTTGCGGCTACGTACGGTTCTCGGGCGAGCGCGGCCGAGGGGGCAGGCAGGCGATTGTCAGCGAATCGGTCTTTCTAGATGCCCTAGTCTCCCACGTCGAACGCGGGGGACTAGGCTGGCCACAGATCGTAGGCGGGGTCGTTGGTGAGCCGGGTGACCCCTGACCCTCCCTGTGCGCATGTGGATAAGTCTTCGGGTCGATCCCGCAGCGGTCCGGGAAATCTGAGGGCATCTCTCGCAGGCGCTTGCC
>CAZNMJ010000139.1:0-8817 GCA_964573815.1 uncultured Anaerolineales bacterium | reverse complement strand
GGCGCTCACCGTCCGCCGTCGAAAGCCGCGAAGAAGAAAGGGTGATACGATGACGAGTAGATCCACGGCTGAGACCAAGGCAACTGCCACTGTCCTCCGGACATTGGCCTTCTTCCTCGCCCCTCTCCTCATCAGCCTCTTCTTCTTGGAGGCCCTGCGGCTCTACTACGCGCAAGTGTATCTTGTCGTATGGGCGGCTCTCTTTTCCGAGCCCATCGACCTCTCAGGGCTGCTGGCAGCTGTGCTCATGCTGTCGTGCTTTCTCGCTCCTCTGCTCGTGCCGTTGCTCCGTAGGGTGACCAGCCCGGCACGGATCACCTTGGCCCCAGCCATTGGACTAGCCGTGGCACGAGTCTTCTTGAGTGCAGGGCTCCCCTTCGAAGTGGAAATCATCGCCAGCTATGTGACCATCGCCTGCTACGGCTTTTTTGTCCCGGCGTACTGTGAGGAGTACTGTGCGGCGGGCAAGTCCACAAACGGCGAACGGTGTCTTGTCGCCGGTTTCGCGCTGGCCCTCGCCTATGATATGGCCATCCGTGCTCTCGGGACCACCCTGGACCTGAGCCTGCGGCCCGAGTGGCTGCTCATGCAGACTATCCTTTCCGCGGTGGCCATCGTGAGCGCGTTCGTGTCCTACAAAGGAGGGCTAGCCGCCTCTGAGAGAAAGGTCATCGAGCCGGCCTCCAGCTGGATGGGTGTACTGATACTGACTGGCTTCGGGGCCCTGCTGTTCCTGGAGTACAACCTTTTCGCCCACGCCAATACCGTGGCCCGATGGGTGCAGGTTGACTACGACCTGCTGGCGATATTGATCGTAGCCGCCACCGTCGTCGGCTTGCTGATCCCCGATGTGAAAGCCGAGAAGGGCCAGGCCGCCGCAATAGCCCAGAATCTGCTACTCTTGGCTTCCGTGGCTGCCTTCCTGTGGGTTGACGGTTGGGCATCGGCCATCCTGGTCCTCGTCGCCCAAGTGTGCGTCATCCTCGACCTTCGACTCTTGCTCGGCTATGTCGCTTCGCGGACCTTCAGGTGGAAAACCTCCACGGTAGTTGCACTGGGGCTGACGCTGAGCCTGCTGCTAGCCTTCCTCCTGGTGTTGATGTACACCTTCAGTTTCGCCTACGCCTATACCCTCGACCTCTTCCGGGGGACAGAGCCCATGCCCTTCTTCATTGCGGCTATCATCCTGGCCCTCACCTCGATCTCTGCCGCATGGAAGACGGGCAGGCTTGAGACTGTCAGCTTCGATGCCAATTGGGTGATGGAGTCCCTGGCGGTGCTCGCCGTTTTCCTGGCAGTGGTCGCCTTCGCCCTCCAACCAGCCATCAGCCCAATGCCCGCCGAACATGGGCCAGTTACCGTGATGACCTACAACATCCATCAGGCGTTCGGCATCGACAACAAACTGGACCTGCAAGAAATCGTCGATACCATCAGGCGTGCCGACCCGGACATCATAGGCTTGCAGGAAGCCGACGCCGGCCGTGTGCCCAGCCTCTCCGTGGACCAGGTTCTATGGTTGTCCCGCAAGCTGAACATGTACTCCGCCTACGGCCCTTCCTGGGGCAGCACCTACGGCGTCGCCGTACTCAGCGAGTACCCCATCGTCGAACACCAGCGATACCTCCTGACCAGTGAAGAGCAGCAGCGAGCTTGCCTGGAGACTAGGATCGATGTCCAGGGGCAGAACCTCAGCTTCTTTGCAGTGCATCTGGGCCTGAACGTCGAGGAAAGGGAGCGTCAGCTGGATGAACTGCTGGCTTACACTGCTGAGGCTCCGGCTCCCAGGGTGCTGGTGGGCGACTTCAACGCCAATCCGGACTCTCACGAGATTGGGCGAGTGCTAGGGCAGTTCGAGAACGGTTTCGCTCTCGGCGGCACGGGAAGTAGGTACACATCGCCAGCTGAGGCACCGCAAGAGACCATTGACTACGTCTTCGTCTCGCCGGATATCCACATCGTCTCTGCCCAGGTTATGCCTTCCTTGGCGTCCGACCACCTGCCCGTCGTGGCGGACCTAGAGATAGAGTCGCAGTAGCCCGTCTTCAACGGCAAGAACACCATGTAGTGAGAGGAGAAAGCGCGATGGACCAGTTGCACATGGTGGCTGAGCTAATGGCCCTCTCAGCTCGTACCGCCCCCAAGGGAAGAGGAGAGGACTACATCGTCACCGAGATCGTGGAAGGCGATGACTTGGCAGTCCTGGGTCGCAACATGATCGAGTTTGGCAAGAGAATGGGGAAGGACCTCTTCGATCGCGACGGCAAGAACGTCATGGACTCGGCGGCGGTGTTGCTCATCGGCATCAACAGCGCCACCCCCCTGGGCCTGAATTGCGGTGCCTGCGGAGAGGAGAAGTGCATCAAGATCAACACGTACGAGGGAGAGTTCTCGGGGCCTCAGTGCTGCCTTCGTATGCTGGATCTGGGAATCGCCATCGGCTCAGCCGTCAAGACGGCCAGCATCTTGAACGCCGACAACCGCATCATGTATCGCATAGGCCCCGTGGCGCGAGAAATGGGGCTGGTCGACGCCGACGTCGTCATCGGCATCCCCGTCTCGGCGACAGGCAAGAGCATCTATTTCGATCGTTAGAGCTATCCCTCGACGCGCAGAGGCGGCGTCGGCACCGACTGACCTGCCAGCCCGCCCTCAGTGTCAGTCAGACGAACCCAGCTTCGCTTCGCGAAACAGTCGGGCGTTGTCTATCGCCACTGCTGCGTAGCCAGCTATCGAACTCAGCAGGCTTTGGTCGCCCTCCGTGAAGGTACCATCTAGCCTGTTGATGACTTCGATCACCCCTATGATCTCACCACGGGCGATCATGGGAACGCAGAGCACGGAGTTGGTCAGGAAATCGGTGGAGATGTCAATGGCCCTGCGGTGGGCAGAATCGTTGCCCACATCTGGAATCAGCAACGGCTGCCCGGTTTGAGCCACTCGCCCCGCTATGCCCTGCCCGACCTTCAAGCGCATGGGCTTAACATATTCGGCCTTCTCGCCCAAGGCGACCTGGAACACCAGTTCCTCGGCTTCCTCGTCAACGAGCAGGATCGCGCCGGCCTCTACGTCAAACATAGCGTTGACCCGTTCCATTATCAACGTGAGGGCATGCTCCAAATCAAGGATTGAAGAAAGAGCTTGCCCCACCTCGTTGAGCAGTGCCAACTCGTGCGCGCGGCGCTCAAGATCATCATACAACCTAGCATTCTCAACGCCGATGGCGACATAGTCCGCCAGAACGCTCAGGAGGTACTTGTCATTCTTGGAGAAACTCCTATCCGAGGCCGCGCTGCTCACCGTCAGCGTACCGATGACCTCTCCTCGGGATTTCAGGGGCACGGTGAGAAAGACTTTCGGCGGCTGCTCTTCCCCCTCTGATTCGGCCGCCTCCCCCGAGGATGTCCCCCATGTCGTAGCCCTGCCTGTCTCGATCACCTCCTGTATGACGGTATCCTCAGCAACAATGTCGTACTCCTTAGAGTAGGACTCATCCGCGCTCCGTGAAGCTCCCACAGACACCGCACCAGTCTCCTCATCGATGAAGTGCAACGCTGCTTCCTGTGCACCTGTCACATAGACCGCGGCCTCGACGGCTCGTTTCAAAAGATCCTCCAGGCCCAACAAGGAGTTCATAGCTTGGCCGATGCCGTGCAGTATGTTGAATTCGTTGATTCGACGCTCCAATTCCTTGTTGGTCGAGGTCAGCAGTCTCACCAACTCAGCCCTTTCCCGTTTCAGCCGCGACTCTTCCAGAGCCTGCTCAATAGCCTCCAGTATCTCCTCCATCTTGAAGGGCTTCGTTATGTAGTTCTTGACGCCCTGCCTGAAAGTCTGGGCAGCTATGGCTTCCGAACCGTGAAACGTGATGACGACGACCGGGATCTCACTCCCCTTCTCGTTCAGAGCCTCCAGAACCTCCATGCCCGACATCTTGGGCATCTCAAGGTCCAAGATGATCAGGTCAGGCTTCTCACTCATGGCCAGGGACAGCCCTCCCTCGCCGTCCACGGCAGTCAGCACCTGGTAGCCATGGGGACGCAGCACATAGTCCTGCAAGAAGTCGATTACACCCTGGGCATCATCGACCACCAACACCGTCTCACCAGCCATTGTCTCCTCCTCCACACCTGGTTATCTGGCCCGCCCATATCGCTGGCCGACGATGGCCTGCCCTGCAGGGCTGAGGACGAAATCCACGAATGCCTGCACCTCGTCGTCAGGGTTGCCTTGAGTCACCAATGTCAAGGGTCGGATCAGAGCATAGTCACGTTCCATCACGGCCCTGAGATCGGGCCTCACTCCATCGATGCTGAGGGCCTTGACACCGTCGGGGACAGCTACTGCAGAATCATAACCGATGGCCACCGCATCGTTGGCCACGTACTCACCGACGGCTTGGCTGCTCGGGATAACGATGGCCGTGAGGGTCACACTTTTTCCCCCCATCACCATCTCCTCGAAAGCCTCTCTGGTGCCGGAACCGTCTTCGCGACTCAAGACCTGTATATCCACCTCCTCGCCACCAACATCAGACCAAACCAGGATATCTCCACTGAAGACGTCACGGAGTTCCCATACACTCAAAGAGTTCACGGGGTTCTGATCGTTGACCAGGATGGCGACGGCGTCGTATGCTATGACAGCAGCCGCCAAGCCCTCCACCTCCTCAGGTGTCAACTCTCGCGTCACGAGAGCTACGTCCGCCACGCCGTCTCGCAGAGCCTCAAGACCCAGTCCTGAACTCCTGGCTACGACATCAAACGTTGCGTACTCGTGCCGTTCGGCATAGGCGTCGGCCAATTCCTCCGCCAACGACTCCATAGAGGCGGCACCTACCATCTCCACGTGTACCGGCGAATGCGGTTCTACAGTGGCCACACAGCCAGTCAGAATCACGGCCACGAACAGCAAGGAGCATAGCACTATCCGGGCCCATCCCCAACCATTCTCCTCGCTCTGTACGCTTCTCGCTGACACTTCCCTACGAAAGCTACCTCGCCCCAAACGCCTCACTGTCGAAGCGATAGCAAGGCGACAAGTACGGCGGCCGCGCCGACAGCCCAGCAGTATGCTGCGAACGGATAGAGAGATCGCTGACGCAGATACGCCAGCAGAAACTTGATGCTCAGAAACCCAGTTATGGCCGCAGCGAGAAAACCAACTAGCAGGGGCAGAGGCGAACTGGAACTCAGGGGTGTTTCCCATAAGTCCTTCAGTTTGAAAAGGCCAGCCCCGAAGATTATGGGAGCAGCCAGAAGAAAGGAATAACGCGCTGCAGCTTCTCTCTGCAGCCCTCGCCACAAGCCGGAGCTGATGGTGGCGCCCGAACGCGATATGCCTGGCGCGATGGCCAGTGCTTGTCCTAGACCGACCAATAGACCATCAAACCAAGTCATCTCGTGCACTTCCAGGCTCCGGCGACTCCACTTCTCGCTGATCATCAAGAGCGCGCCGGTCACCAGGAGCAGGACACCCACCCACATCGGCGCACCGAACAAGGCCTCGAAGAAGTCCTCGAACGCCACGCCCAAGACCATAGCCGGGATAGTTCCCAGGACAATGAGCCATGCCATCCTGCGTCGAGGCTCACCGCCTAAGGACCGTTCCTTGATGCTGAGGATCCCACCGACCATCAACTGCGCAAGATCCCGCCAGAAAAAGGCGACCACGGCCAGCAGAGTGCCCAGGTGCAGCATAGCGTCAAAGGCCACTCCGGGGTTGGGCCATTCGAGCAACCAGGGCACGAGCACGAGATGTCCAGAGCTACTGATGGGCACGAACTCCGTCGCCCCTTGCACGATCCCCAGGATCAGGGCCTGAAAGACACTAATCTCCAGATACCCCCTCCGAGGCGCGCAACCTGCTCAGCCACACCTCCCGGTCACGCATTCGCACCTCGTAATCCACCGCCTTGTAGGAAGAGAGAAACCGTTCTTTCAGTTCGGGGAATCGGTCCTCCAGTATGGCTTCCCTGATCTCATTGATGAGACTAAGCATGAAGTGAAGGTTATGTAGAGTGGCAAGATGCAAACCCAAGATCTCTTTGGCCATCACCAGATGCCGCAAGTAGGCTCGGGAGAACTGTCGGCAGGCGTAGCAAGCGCACTCTCGGTCCACCGGCGAGGGATCATCCCTGTACTCCGCGTTGCGTATGTTGATCCGCCCCTCCCGCGTGAAAAAGGTTCCGTTTCGGGCAACCCGGGTAGGCAAGGCACAATCGAAGATGTCTATGCCCCTTGCGACGCTCTCGAAAAAGTCTTCCGGCGATCCTACTCCAAGCAGATGGCGAGGCTTGTCTTCCGGCAACAAGGGGATGGTAATGTCGAGCATCTCATGCATGATCTCCTTGGGCTCACCCACGCTGAGCCCACCGATGGCATAGCCAGGGAAACCCAAGGACGAAAGGTGGCGGGCGCCCTCTGCACGGAGGTCCGCATACGTGCCACCCTGTACCACACCAAGAAGCATCTGATCGGTCCTCGTCTGGGCCTCGAGGCACCGCTCCGCCCATCGATGAGTGCGGTCCAGCGCAATGCGGTTACGTTCGTGGTCACTCGGATAGGGCGGACAGACATCCAAGGCGATGATGATGTCCGCCCCCAGCTGTTCCTGCAGTGCGACGCTCTTCTCTGGCGTAAGACGATGCTCCGACCCGTCCACGTGGGACCGAAAGGTGACCCCATCGTCGTCCACCTTGCGAAGGTGCTCCATGCTGAAGACCTGGAATCCGCCGCTGTCCGTCAGGATGGGCCCCTGCCAACCCATGAAACTATGGAGCCCTCCCACTTTGGCCACAACGTCTGTCCCCGGGCGCAAGTACAAATGATAGGTGTTGGCCACAATCAGCGATACGCCCAACTCCTCCAACTCTCGCGGCGACACCGTTTTCACCGTGGCCTGAGTGCCGACCGGGGCAAAGACGGGCGTACGCACCTCGCCGTGAGGCGTCTGCACCACGCCGACCCGAGCCCACGTATGGCGACACTTGCTTTCCAGGTCGAAGCTGAACTCCACTCTCGTGCTCCCTCGTCGACGATTATAATCCAACTAGGGAACCAGTTCCAAGCCAAGTGGAATTGCCCGATGACGTCGCGAGGGCCAAACGGGCACGGATGGCACAAGGCTGGCGAGAGTATGTCCTTCCTGGTCCGAACAGATTGTCACAAGAGTCTGGGCATGTAGAAGGTGAGAGCCCTCGCCGTCGCCGGATGCCACAACAAATCGTGGCCCAGCCCAGCCAGCTGTGCAACCGGCCACGTGCAACCTGCCTGCCGCAAGCTCGCACTCAGACCCATGCGAGCTATCCAATCGCGCTCCCCGATCAGCACCAAACCCGTGATTCCGCCCAGGTTCGCCCTGAACGGCCCCTGTCGGGCCAGACCCTTGAGAACAGAAGCCATGCCAACCAGGTTCCGGAGCCTCTGACTGGAAAAGCGCCATAGGCGGAGGTGAGTACGCGCAAACAGATCAAGGCCCTGCCCGGCAACGCGGCAACCCAGCGTCAGGCCCCTGTTCTGAGCCATAGACCTCACAGGTGAAATGGACACCAGAGAAAGCTCTGGTCTCCGCCCTTCTCGGCCCATTGGTCCCGTCCCACTCGCGAAGTTGCGCCCGGCAAACTCCCAGAGCGCAGCAGCGCCAAGGGAATGGCCAATGCCGATGATCCGGCCACAGTCATACAAATCCAGGTGGCGCAGGGCATACTCCAGCTGGCGGGAGTAGTGTTCGGGTGTGAGGCCCAGGTCCCACATAGCTGCATCCACGTTCCCGCCGTCACGACCTAGGCCAGCCAGCACCAGACCGATGGCCTCCTTTCCTTGCCTCTGCACCGCACGTAGGACGTTGTCCACAATCCCGCCCTCCCGCCCCAGCGACGACTTCCGTATGCCCCAGGAGCCTCTGCCACCCCCAAAGCCGTGCAAGAACGCCACGACCACTCGATTCTGTCTGGCCGTTTGACCAGTGGCGTCCTGAGGCTGGCTGGGCAAGACCAATGTCACAGGCGATCTCCTGAGCCCGGTCTCCTTCCGGAACTCCTCTAACTCCGACGAGTCCAAGAAATCCGTCACATCAAAATCGAGGAGGGTCCGGCTTCCCTCAACCCTCCTCGATTTCGAGAACTCCCCTACTAGCTTGATTCGCACTTCGTCTTTCAACTACTTATCAGGCACCTCCACTGATTGTCCGACACATCGCAAAGCCCGCGGATGTGTCAGCAGGACAAGAAAAAAGCGAAGACCTGACCCGGTCCTCGCGTTGGTCGTGGCACGGACGCACCACGACCAGCCACATCAACCCTTGGTTTGACAAAGGTTCCGATGTGGCCTACTATGGTCTATGTTTTGCAGGTGGCACAACTGGTGGCGGCACAGCTAGCGCAGCTGCTACCGCCCAGAGAGCGAATACTCTCGCCCGCCTCGCCACCTTTGCTGGTGGCAGAGAAGAGAGAGATGGCTCGTCGAGTGTGAGAGCCGTGGCATTCAATGCACGAAACAGGCTCATCGGCCTGGCTGAAGCTCCGCAGGACCTCAAACTTGCACTCACAATCGTCACAACAGTACTCGTAAAGCGGCATCAGATTCTCCGGTCGCAACTCAACTGACGACTATTAATCATTTTACCATACGTTCGGGGCATCGTCAAATCCTCGCCGCAGCCATGACCGAAAGGAGAGTCCCTTGAATGAACTAGCGAATCGGGCACTGAATCTAGCCCAAACGAGGGGCGCGACTTATGCCGACATCCGTATCATCGACTTGGAGACACAGAGCATCGCCGTCAAGAACGGGATTGTAGAAGGTGTCGCTCTGGACT
>CAZNMJ010000138.1:0-8893 GCA_964573815.1 uncultured Anaerolineales bacterium | reverse complement strand
GGATCGGCCCTGCCGCTGGGCGCAGTGGCCGTGTCCGGCGACATCGCCGAGTACTTCTGGGACCGGATGTTGTGGATGGGTCTAACCTATAACGGGCATCCCATGTCCTGCGCAGCTGGACTGGCAGCGGTCAAAGTCTATCAGTCGGAAGGCCTGATCGAGAACAGCAGGAAAATGGGCCAGGTGATGCAGTCTGAACTGAAGAAGATGCAGGACAGACACCCCTCCATCGGAGAGTTCCGTTCCATTGGCCTCTTCGGCGTCATTGAGTTGGTCAAAGACCGGGGCACGAAAGAGCCTATCGTGGACTGGATGGCTGGTGAGACTGGGCTCATGGATCAGCTATACAAGGAGCTGATGGACAGGGGAGTGTACACCTTCCTGACCCGCAACTGGGTATTCATGGCGCCACCACTGATCATCACGGAAAAGGAGTTGAAGGACGGCCTTGGGGCCATAGACGAGGTTCTCAGCATTGCCGACAAGACGGTGAGCTAGTTGGGCCTTGGGGGGATGAGCATGCCATTGTCGTACGCTGGCAAGTTGCTGCGCGTTGACCTGAATGCAGGTCAGTGGCGGGTTGAAAGCATTGAGGACAGACAGGTACGGAGCTACCTGCTCGGCAGCGGCCTTGCGGCGAAGATCTACTATGAGGAGATGGATGCAGGGCGGGATGCCTTGGATCCTGACAGCAGCCTCATCTTGATGATCGGCCTGCTCTCGGGGACCATTGTGCCGACGTCTTGCCGCGTCTGCTTGTGCGGTCGCTCACCGTTGACTGGCATCTGGAACGAAGCCACGGTCGGCGGATACTGGGCTGCCCAATTGCGCAGCGCCGGCCTCGACGGCATCGTCATCACAGGCCGTGCACCGGAGCCCGTCTACCTTTGGGTGGATGATGACTCTGTCGAAATCAAGCCGGCGAAGCACCTCTGGGGTATGGACACCTATGATTCCGCGGCAAGCATACGTGAGGAGACGGATGCCAAGGCCCAGGTAGCCTCCATCGGCCTGGCAGGAGAGAATCTAGCGAGGATGGCGGCAGTCATGGTAGGCGGCGAGGATGCGCGGGCCGCTGGGCGTGGAGGCATGGGCGCCCTGATGGGCTCCAAGAATCTGAAAGCGATCGCTGTCCGAGGGAGCAAGACCCCCGAGTACTTCGACCGAAAGGGGCTCCTGGACAGCGTCCGACGCGCCAACGCGGTGATCAAGGAGAACTCGCTGGCTATGACGCAGTTTGGCACCTCGGGTGGCATCATCACCACCGAGAAGGTGGGCGACCTAGCCATCCAGAACTGGCGCTTGGGTAGCTGGGTCGACGGTGCTCCGAAGGTCACCGGGGAGAGGATGACCGAGACCATACTCACCGGCAACTACCGCTGCCACGCCTGCCCCATAGGCTGCGGCCGTGAAATCGAGATCAAAGAGGGACCATACGCTGGCCTGAAAGGAGCGGGTCCCGAGTATGAGACGATCATCGGTTTCGGCCCTCTCTGTCTCAACGATGACCTAGAGGGCATTGCAGCCATGAACGATCTCTGCAATCGCTACGGGCTGGACACGATATCCACCTCTGGCACGGTCGCCTTCGCGCTGGAGGCTTGGGAAAAGGGTCTGCTGACCTCTGAGGACACAGGAGGTGTGGACCTCACCTGGGGCAATGTGGACAGCATGATGCGCCTGGTCGAGATGATAGCGAGAAGAGAAGGCCTCGGGGACCTGTTGGCCGATGGTAGCAAAGCCGCCGCCGAGCGACTGGGGGGCAGCGCCGCGGAGTTCGCCATCCATGTCAAGGGATTGGAACTACCCTACCACGATCCCAGGGCCTTCACCAGTATGGCCCTCGGCTACGCCACCGCGAATCGAGGTGGGGATCACCTGGAGAGCATGACCTACTGGCACGAGTATGGCAAGCAGTGGCCGGACATGGGCTACGTTGACCCTCCAGACATGTTGGCCAGTGAGGGCAAGGCCCAGCTGGTCTACGACTTTCAGAATCTCATGGGAGTCTTCAACGGCCTGGGCCTGTGCAAGTTCACCGCCAAGGGTGGAGTAGGGCCTCAGCTCTTGGCCGATTGGGTCAATCTAGCCCTGGGTTGGGACTGGACCATCCAGGACGTCCTGCTTGTCGGCGAGAAACTCTTCAATCTCAAACGTTTGATCAACGCGCGATGGGGTATCAGTCGCAAAGATGACATGCTGCCGCCTCGCATGTTCGCTCATGCTCGGCCTTCGGGCGGCGCAGAAGGCAATCTCCCCCATCTCGGTAAGATGCTCAGTGAGTACTACATGTTGCGAGGATGGTCCGAGGAAGGCATACCTAGTGAAGCGAAACTGAAGGAGTTGGGTTTGTCTGCTGCCAATAGGGGTGCAGCCTAAGGCACCTACCAGGTCATTCCACAGCCATCCCCTTCTTGGGGGTCACTGACTGGATGCACGCAAGCCTGACAACGGTGGCGAGGCGTAACCACAATGACAAGGAGCATTGGATAATGGACATCACAGACATAAGCAGGTACATAGAAGAAGACGCTGAATACGTGTGCCAGACATCGCCTCCGCCGAAGCAGATGGTGGTGGAAGAAGCCCATGGCTGCATCACCAAGATGGCCGATGGCAAAGAGTATTTGGACTTGATCTCAGGCATCTCGGTGAACAGCGTGGGCGCGACCAATCCGGAAGTCACCGCAGCCGTCAAAGCGCAGGTGGACAGGATGATGCACGCCATGGTGTTCGGCGTGTACGTCGTGCCTGTGCAGGTGGAAGTGGCAAAGCTGCTAGCGGAGATCACGGGCCCCAAGCTCCAGCAGACCTTCTTCTGCAATAGCGGCACCGAAGCCAACGAGGGAGCGCTGAAGCTGGCCCGGAAATACACCGGTCGCAAGAAACTCATCACCATGGAGAGAGGGTTCCACGGACGCACCTTCGGGTCTCTTTCGGTCACCTGGAGGGAGGTCTACAGGAAGCCTTATGAACCCTTGCTACCTATGGTGGAGTTCATCCCCTTCAGCGACATAGGCGCCGCCGAGAAAGCGATTGACGACGAGACGGCAGGAGTGATCATCGAGCCTATCCAATCGGAGGGCGGGGTTCGTGTGCCAGACGATGACTATCTGCCCCGATTGAGGGAACTCTGCACCGCGCGAGGGGCACTATTGATCTTCGACGAGGTGCAAACGGGTCTTGGACGCACGGGCAAGTGGTTCGGTGGAGAACACTGGGGCGTGTGGCCCGATGTGCTGGTATTGGGCAAGGCCATAGGCGGTGGACTGCCTATGGGTGCTTTCATGAGCAGTCAAGAGATCATGTCCACCTTCTACCAGCCTCCCAAGTCGCACATCACCACCTTTGGTGGAAACGCGGTCATCTGCGCGGCTTCCAAGGCGGCCATCAGTTACATGATGAGGGAGAACCTGCCGGCCAAAGCCGCAGAGCGAGGCGACCAACTGATGAACGGTCTCAGAGATCTACAGAAGCGCTTCCCCGCTGTGAAGGACGTGCGGGGCAAAGGGCTCCTGATCGGCCTGGAGATGGATGATGCCGCTAAGACTGAGCGCTTTGTGCACGAGGCTCAGGAGCGAGGGGTGCTGATGGGCTGGAGCATGTACGCTGAGGCCACCGTGCGGCTTGCACCACCCCTCGTCATCTCACCGGACGAAGTTGACAGGGGCCTCTCCGTACTGGAGGAAGCGCTGGCCGCTGTCAGCTAACCAGCAACTGCAGCCAGGTGACCGCCAACTGTACCATCAGTCAACAGCACCGTGACAACACAGTGGATGTCGCCAGCACACGACACAGGGACGAGGCATGACAAGACACATCAGGGAACAGGAGGTGGAGGGGGTACGCATGCCGCCTCCGTACGCCAGAGAGATCAAGCATCTGGCGGCACCTTGGACCATGGGAACGAAGAACGTGTGGATGGGCATCTCCCAACTTGAGCCCAGTAGTCGGTCCAACCGGCACGCTCACCCTCAGCAGGAAGAGATCTTCTTCGTGCTCTTGGGCGAAGGCAAGATAGCCGTGGGCGAAGACGAGTTCGATGTCAGCGAGGGAAGCTGCGTCTATGTGCCCATGGGCGAGGAGCATCAACTCATGAACAGTCGATCCGACGAAGTATTGCGGGTGCTGTCCGTAACCTCACCCTCTTTCACCCCTGAAGACTTCGTCAACGTTCACACCCCCACGTAGGAGCACGACGTACGCCTTGATGACCGAGCCAATCTAAGGAAAGGAACCAGCGCAAATGAAGGGAGACTTCAGCAAGAGCAGGGCATTCGAGCCCATAAGCATTGGGACCATGGAGGTCAAGAACCGCATTGTGGCTGGCCCGATGGTGATGAACCACGCCACCGAAGACGGGCACGTCACGCCCCGTATGGTGGACTACTACGCCGCCAAGGCCAGAGGGGGCTTTGGCCTGGTACACGTCGAGGCCTCCTACATACGCCCGGACGGCAACATGTTCTCACGGATGCTTGGCGTCTACAGCGATAGGCAGCTGCCGGGGCTGAACGAGATTGTGGAGGCCATTCACGCCAACGGCGCAAAGTGCACCATTCAGTTGGTCCACGGCGGGCGAGTGTCGTCCCCGCAGATCACCGGCCAGCAGCCTGTGGCGCCCTCCGACGACACGCCACCCTTAGCGGCGAAACCTCGCGGTTTGACTGTGGCAGAGATCAAGGATCTCGTAGAATGCTACGCAGAGGCCGCTGTCAGGGCCAAGCTCGCCGGATTCGACGGCGCTATGATCCATGGCGCCCACGGGTTCCTGATTTCCCAGTTCGTATCGCCCCACTGCAACAAGCGCAAGGACAAGTACGGCAAGGATAGATACCTGTTCGTCAAGCAGATTGCGAAGGCCTGTCGCGAGGCCGTCGGCGAAGACTATCCGCTGTTCATCAGGATCTCAGCTGACGAGTTTCTGGGAGACGAAGGCCTGATGATCGACGAGACGACGAAGGTCTATGCTCCCCTGCTTGAGGAACTTGGAATAGACTGCATCGATGTGTCGGCGGGGATACAGGAGAGGGTCTACTACAACATCCAGCCCCTATACACGCCGCGGGCCAATATCCTGTACCTGGCTGAGGAAGTGAAGAAGGTTGTCAGCGTCCCAGTCATCGGCGTCGGTCGCATCAACGATCCGCAGCTGGTGAAGCAGGTCATCGAGACAGGCAGAGTGGACATGATCTCCCTCGCGCGCCAGAGCCTTGCCGATCCAGAACTGCCAAGAAAGATGCTGGAAGAGCGCCCGGAGGATGTCAGGCAATGTATCGCCTGCGATCTGGGCTGCTCGTACCGTCACATCGTGCAGTGGATGGCCGACTGCGCCGTCAACTACGAGGTGATGCGCGAAAAGGAGTACCGCTACGCCATGGAACGACCTGTGACTCCCAAAAAGGTGTCCATCGTCGGTGGAGGGGTGGCGGGCATGGAGGCGGCCAGGATAGCCACACTGCGGGGGCATGAGGTCACGCTGTACGAGAAGTCTGGCCGTCTCGGCGGCATCATCCCCTCCGTGGCTGACATGCCCAAGCTGTACACGCATGAGTTGAATAACATCGTCAAGTATCTGACCCGTCAGCTGGAGAAATTGGGCGTCAAGGTGAAACTCAACACCGAGGTGGACGCTGCTCTACTATCCAAGGCTGCACCCGACGCTGTCATCCTGGCCACCGGCTCCAAGGATTCTGTTCCCGACATTCCGGGAGTTGACGGGCCCAATGTTGTGACGTTGCTTCAGTATCTACGCAAGGAAGCTGAGATAGGGGACAAGGTTGTACTGCTCGGCGGACACGAGGGCGCGGAAGCTGCTGTGTCTCTGGCCAGACAGGGCAAGGATGTTACTATCCTGGAGGAAGGCGATCACATCGCCGATGCTACCTTTCTCAAGTACGTGGGAAGGCAGTTGCTACTACAGAGATATCTGGATGAGGAGGGCGTCGAGGTCTTGACGGACGCAAAGGTCGAGAAGATGGGTGAGAACTCGGTGACCTACACCCGCGATGGTAAGAGAGAAGAACTGGGTTTTGACACCCTTCTACTAGCCTTGGGCAGGGAGCCTCATGACCGGTTGGCGAGCGACCTGGCCGACACGGTGCCCAAGTTGTACAAGATCGGCGACTGCCTGGAGCCTCATTCGGTCAGGCACTCAATTCACTCGGCGGCGAGAGCTGCTCTGGACATCTAGTGCAACCTAATCTATATCCATAGGAGGATTGGCTCAAATGGCAGAGGTAGCATCAGATCTGAGGTCCAAAGCCACGGAGTACGTGGTTTTTCCTGTCGTGACACCAGAGGAGGTCTCGAAGCTAGGTCCGCTGGTATTCACCAGGGGAGAGGGAATCTACGTATGGGACACAGACGGCAAGCGCTACATGGATTCCATGGCCAGCGGCGTTTACGCCGTGCATGTTGGATATGGTCGGGAGAAGATCGCAGACGCGATGCGCGAACAGGCCGCCACACTACACTACTTCTGTCCCTATGGCTATATCAGCGAGCCTGTGATCAAGTTAGGTGAGAAACTTGCTGAACTGGCCCCCGGTGATCTGTCGGTCACGTTCTTCACGTGCGATGGCTCCGAAGCAGTGGAGTCCGCCTTTAAGATAGCCAAGCAGTGGGCGTATCACAAAGGGTATCGTAGAAAGTACAAGATCATCTCCCGACGGAGGGCCTACCACGGGTCCACCATGGGGGCTTTGGCTGCTACCGGCACGATGTCGACCATGCGCCAGATCATGGAGCCATTGCCACCCGGATACCGCTTCGCATCGGCGCCGTACTGCTATCGCTGCGACTTCGGTCTCGCATACCCCGATTGCGACCTGCAATGCGCCACTTCGGTAGAGCAGATCATCCAGCACGAAGGGCCCGAGAACGTCGCTGCCTTCATTGGCGAGATGGTGATGGCCGCCGGTGGATGCATCGTCCCGCCACCTGAGTACTGGCCCAAGATCCGGGAGATATGCGATCAGTATGGCGTGCTTCTCATCGACGATGAGGTGGTATGCGGCTTCGGAAGAACGGGCAAGTTCTTCGGTGCAGAGCACTATGGCATCGCGCCCGACCTCATGACCATGGCCAAGAGCCTCACCAGTGGCTACTCTCCGTTGGGGGCCACCATGACCAGGAGAGAGATCATCGAGGACATGCCGACGTTTTGGCACGTGCACACTTACAACAACCACCCGGTCAGCTGCACAGCGTCCTTGGTCAACATAGAGATCATAGAGGAAGAGAAGCTGGTCGAGAATTCAGCAGAGATGGGGAAGTATCTCCTATCGGGCCTTGAGAGTCTGGCCCACCACCCTTCGGTGGGCGACGTCCGGGGATTGGGCCTGATCACCGCCATAGAGTTCGTCAGGGACAAGAAGACAAGAGAACGGTTCCCTGAGGAACAGGGCTTCTGCTCGCGGGTCATGGATCTGGCCCTGGACAAAGGCCTCATCCTGCGTCAGGTGGAGGATATCATCGAGTTCTGCCCTCCGCTGATCATCAACAAGTCGGAGATCGACGAGATGCTTGAGATCACCGACCAGGCCATCACCCAAGCTGAGAAGGAGTTTGGCCTGTAGGATCTCAAGAAACAGATATGCCAAAGCCACGTAGTCAGGAGGTTGTCGGCGGTCTCGAGCGAGCCGCTCAGAGGGGACTGCTGCACGCCCTCGGCCTGACGCGCGATGACATCTCCAAACCGTTCATTGGGGTTGTCAACACCTGGAGCGAGATCAATCCGGGCCACGTTCACCTGCGGCGTCTGGCCGATGCAGTCAAGATGGGGATTGTCGCTGCTGGCGGCACCCCCTTCGAGATCAACACCATTGGTCTGTGCGACGGCATCGCCATGGGCCATGGAGGTATGCGGGTCATTCTGCCTAGTCGCGACCTGATCGCTGACTCCATCGAGGTGGCAACCCTGGCCAACGGGTTCGACGCCCTCGTCCTCCTGGCCTCCTGCGACAAGATCGTCCCTGCTGTGCTGATGGCAGCTGCCAGACTAGACATCCCTTCGATCATAGTCACCGGTGGGCCGATGATGCCTGGACGACACAAGGGCAGAGAGCTAGCTGTATATGAGGCGCGCGAGGCCCTTGGTCAGTACCTGCAGGGCGAGATCAGCGAGGACGAACTCCTTGAGATCGAGGCCAGCGTCTGTCCAGGACCGGGCTCCTGCTCCATGATGGGCACCGCGAACAGCATGAGCTGTGTCACGGAAGCTGTGGGCATGTCACTGCCAGGCTGCGGCACCGCGCACGCCATCAGTAGCAAGAAGGAGGCCCTGGCCAGGCAGAGTGGCATGGAGATTATGCGCCTTCTCGCACAAGAGGTGCGCCCCTCCACCATCATGACCCCTCGGGCATTGCGGAATAGCATTACTGTGGCCATGGCCATGGGCTGTTCGACCAATGTCGTACTGCACATGCTAGCCCTGGCCAATGAGCTGGACCAAGACTTGGGCTTAGAGGACTTCGACGCCATCAGTCGGCGCACGCCCTTCATCTGCGACATCAAGCCCAGCGGCACCCATAGCTTGATCGCCTTGGAGGAGGCAGGGGGAGTGCCTGCCGTGATGTACGAACTGCGTACGCTACTGCATCCGGACACTTTGACGGTGAATGGGAAGTCGCTCGGTGAGAACTTATCCGCCGCCAAGAACCGTAACCCACAGGTTGTCCATCAGTTGGAACGGCCGCTAAGGCCGGAAGGCGGGATAGCCGTCCTCAAGGGCAGTCTGTCACCTGACGGCTGTGTGGTCAAGCAGTCCGCTGTGGCGGAGGCCATGATGGTGCATCGAGGCCCAGCCAAGGCATTTGACGGTGAAAAGGCAGCCATGAGCGCGCTCAGCGGCGGACAGGTCAGTGCCAGGGACGTCATAGTGATTCGCTAT
>CAZNMJ010000137.1:0-8936 GCA_964573815.1 uncultured Anaerolineales bacterium | reverse complement strand
GTCATCGCCGTGGACACCGCAGCGCCGCTACCTAGGCCTCGAGCCAAGGGAATGCTGCTTTCCACGGAAACCGTCAGATCGTGGTCTGCGGTTAGGCCCAGGTATGCAAGGACGTTCGCCACCGTAGCTTGCAGAGGACCTACCATGGCATCGTGCTCCTGATGCGCCATGGAAAAAACGCGGCCCAGATCCTTAGCTACGATGACGATTCCCTGCCCCTGCTCCCCTTTTTCGACCCTCACCTCGGCCTGTACCTGGGTCACGGGCACTGCTATGGCTGGGCGGCCGTAGACCACGGCGTGCTCCCCAACCAGAATGATCTTCCCCGGTGCGTAGGCTACCGTCATGCAATCTCGTGCCCTCAGGCCATCCAAGGTAGTATATCATAGGAAACGAAGCGCGTACAAGAGACGAAGGTAGCAGAACTGGGTGGCAGATGGTATAATGCGGCCCAGGAGGTCTACTTCGTGGGAGAGCCAACGCTCCCCATCGGGGAGTCGAATACGCTGGTCAGTCTCGTCATCCTCGTTATCAGCCTCTTGATAGTAGCCTTCTTCTCCAGTTCCGAGGCGTCACTGATCTCGGTTAACAAGATCCGGATTCGCAGCTTGGCGGAACAGGGTAACCGAGCCGCTCAGGCGGCCAGGGACCTCTGGGAGAACCATGACAAGCTGTTTGCCACCATCCTTCTCACGGAGAACGCCTTCATCATCTTCGCCTCTTCCGTGGGCACCACGTTGGCATTACTGATCTTCGGAGAGAGAGGCTTACTCGTGGCGAGCCTAGTCATGACCGTGCTCATCGTGCTCTTTGGCGAGATAACCCCCAAGACCTTCGCCGCTCGCAACGCAGAACGGATGTCCCTCCTCGTGGCCAGACCTATCAGTTTGATCGTGAGGGTGCTGACCCCGCTCATCTACGTCTTCACCCTCGTATCCAACTTCCTCATCAGCCTGGTCAGCCGAGGAGAAGAGAGCGCGTACCCGTTCGTGACTGCCGAGGAGATACTCCTGCTGGCCACCATCGGTGAGGAACAAGGCACCGTGCTGGAGATGGAACGGGAGATGGTGCACAAGGTCTTCGAGTTCGGCCAGCGTCAGGTGCGTGAGGTCATGATACCTCGTCCCGACATCGTGGGCGTCGAGGTGGAAACAACTGTGAACGACCTGCTGGAGACATTCACCGACTGCAGCCACTCTCGTTTCCCCGTGTACGGGGATGACCTAGACAATGTGATCGGTTTTGTGTCCATCAAAGATGTGTTGCTCGCCCTGGCCCAGGACCCCTCCGGCCGGCACTTGGAATTGGGCGAACTTGCCCGGCGAACCATCTTCGTTCCCGAGACCAAGCAAGTGGGGGAACTCTTCCATGAGATGCGAACTCAACACATGCAGATAGCCATCGTTATCGACGAGTATGGCGGCACGGCGGGCATGGTGACCCTGGCAGAGCTAGTGGAGGAGATCGTGGGGCGACTCACCGACGAGTGGGTGACGGAGCCGTTGCTCGTGCAGATCGATGAGCACACCATCCAGGTGAACGGCTTGTTGCGTATCGATGAGGTGAATAGAGAATCGGGTGTCGACTTGCCCGAAGATGACGACTACGACACTGTTGCCGGCTTCATCCTCCATCAACTGCGGCGCATACCCAGGAAAGGAGAAGGACTCCAATACGGTGATCTCAACATCACTGTTCAAGAGATGAAAGGCCCCAGGATAGAGCAAGTGCTGATCAAGACGAAGTGAGGCAATCCCCGCGAATCTCCTCCACCCTTTGTCGCATCCTCTCCCAGTGAGTGCCTCTCCAATAGACCTTGTCACACTGCGGGCATAGACTGAACTCCGCGTGCCTGCGCAGAACGAACGGCGGCACTCGGTCTCTCACTTGATCTCTGGCGGTTGGCTGGAGGACAACGTTGCAGCGCGCACAGCGAGATGCGGAGCCATCCACATCCAAGTCTAGGTCGCGCAGCAATTGTCCTAGCTGCTCCTCGAATCTGTCGCTGATGATGAACACGGACTTCAAGCTTCTGCGCCTGGTCAACTCTCGGTCGCGCGTCAAGAGGATGCGTCCTTCAGCGCGCCCTATGCGCACCAGGTCGTGGTCTTCAATATGCGCAAAGTAGACGGTATCATACCCCAGAATGCGCAGCCACTTGGCCAGCCGACCCAGCATGGCATCGGCAATGAACTTCATGTCACCCGCCAGGCTCTATTTTCGCAGCCGCCACCGCCCACGGTACGCGCTCTGCATGTCTTGCACAGTAATGAAGGCTTGGTCGTCTGACGCGCTCGTGATGGCCATTACGGCGGGCACTTCTCGCCTCCGCACGACCGCTCTCACCATGTCAACTACGTTCTTCTGGCCAACTCCCAAGAACTCGGTGGCTCCGTAGCCATCCTCGCGTAGCGCTTCTGCTATCTCCGTACCCTTGCCCATGGATATGATGCTCACTTCGGCCAGGCCAATGGCGAGCTTATTCTCAATCGTCATTCCGACGATGGTGCCAGTGGCAAAACCAGCGGCATAGGCGACGACGTTCCACCAGTTGCCGATATTGGTGATAACCTGGCTGATGGCTACGAGAAAGATGGTAACTTCGAAGAACCCTATCAGGCCTGCAAGCAACCTTCGACCGCGCACCGCCATGAGCATCCTCACCGTCCCCATGGACACGTCTATGAGGCGCAAGCAGAAGATCAACAACGCACCCAACAATATCTCCATGATCCAAGTCTCCATGATCCAACCTCCAGGCAGTGATGTGAGAGGGCGCACAAAAAAGGGCTTCCCTCGCCAGGTTACAAGGGAAGCACAGCCAGTGCCGCGCGTTCGATCACGCCGAAGCCCACTCTACTACCTCTTCCTTACAGCAATCTTAGCCGCCTGCCCGCGCTTTGTCAAGCGTCAGCCGAGGATTCCCCGGCTGTACAACAGCAGCATGGCGCCTACGTAGCCCAGGATAATCAGCCAGGCATCGACCTCTACGAAGAGGATGCGACGTTCGACCTGGGCCACAGTGCCGACCAATCCCAAGCTGGTCAGCAACAGGCCAGCCAGCCCGGCCAGCGTCAGTGAGGGATCTATGACTCCCAGAAAGCGCCCTTGGAGGTAGAAGACGTCCGTCGACGCAAGTGCGAAGATGTTGAAGATGTTGCTTCCGAAGAGATTGCCCACGGCCAGGTCGAAAGCGCCCATTCGGCTTGCGGTCACAGTAGTGACCACCTCAGGCAACGAAGTGACCAAGGCCACCAGCGCGATCCCAATGAATCCAGTGGTCAGACCGGTGATCTCAGCTATGCCGACCGAACTCCTGACCAGCCATGGTGTCACAATCACCAGCACCGCAGCCGCACCCACGAAGCAGAGCACAGCCGCGCCCAGCCCAGGCAGGCCTTCCGCTTCCTCATCTACCCTTTCCATTGCCTGGATGCCAAGGCGATTTCTCGAATAGATGAGCCGCATGGCGAGCCAGTACATGCCTACCAGGATCAAACTATCGACGCCAACCCAGGCAACCTGAATTGGGATGTCGGCCAGCACGAAGAACACCGCCATCCCCGTGAGCAGAACCGCCAGACCTGCGCTCAGAGCGTGGTTCATGGCCACGCGACGGAGGATTCGAGTTCGCGGGTTGATCACGTCCAGCACCGCCAACATGAGCATGTTGAACATGCTGCTGCCGAAGATGTTACCGACGGCCAGTTCGGGCACTTGCTGATTGATGGCACTCAGCGTCGTGAACAACTCGGGCAGCGAAGTGGCCCCCGCGAGGAGAATCGTACCGATGAACATGCCGCCCAGCTTCGTACGCACCGCGATGGTGTCCGCGCACTCGGCCAGTTTCATCGCTGCGATCACGATCAGGACCGCACTGACCAGAAACTCCAGCCAGATCATTCCTCCATCCCCGATTCACTGAGTGGATCAGGAACCCCTTTCGCCGAGGTGAGTTCCCACGCGGCGAAGACACCGGTGTCGGGACGCATCAGATCACCGATGATTCCTTCTGCAGCCTCGAGAGACATCTCGACCGTCCGCGTATCGGGGACAATGGCAAACAGGGTATACTGAGACCGCTCGGCGCTCTCCGCTAGCCCGGGCAGGCCAAACAGGTATCGCCCACGCACCCGTCGTATCTCGCGCCCGTAGGCGCCGAACGTCTCCATGATAGTAACCCCACTCACGCCCACAGAGCGCCAGGCGTCCAGGACGGCATCAAGCTGGCTGGGGTCGTCGAGGACGAGCATGATCATATGCATGAGTCACATCCTCCACTGCCTCAGGTGTTGCGTCGGCTGAGCGAGGGCTTCAACGGTCTGGTTGAAGATTGTTGTCTTGTGCGGAGCACTGGTTTGGGTGACAGGCGGCTGTGCTTCTCTTGTCAATCTCGCGCCGTGACCTTCGACCACGGGAGGCGCCTTGATCTCTGTCTGCGCATCTCCTTGGTCAACGATGCACCCCGCTTGCATCGCAGAACCAATACTAACACACGGAGGGGCAATAGGCCACATGGCTTCGAAGTCGCCGTGAATGTAGCTGAGGGGCCCCGCCATCTGCCAGGTTGAGGAAGGCCGTCCGGATTCAGCGCCGAGTTGCTCGCCACTGGCGGAGTGCTGAGGGATGATAAGTGCCTGCGAGGTACTCGCCTTGCTGGGCGTCAGGGAAAGGACCCCATGAGCGAAAACGAGCAGTACTTAAGAGGCGCCCCAGAGTCCTGCTGGCTCGCTATCTACTCGTATCTCAGAGCATCGATGGGGTTTAGACGCGCTGCCCTCAAGGCTGGGTAGAGCCCGAAAACCACTCCCACGATCAAGGAGAACGTGGTGGCTAGCGCGACGGACTCCGCGGAGACGACTGTCACCAAGTCCTCGGACAGGCGAGATACCCCTTGGGAAAGACCATAGCCTAGTAGGATCCCCACCGCGCCGCCTACCATACTGAGCACCATCGCCTCCACCAGGAATTGCAGCAAGATGTCGCGACGCTTCGCTCCCACAGCCTTGCGGATTCCTATCTCGCGTGTGCGCTCCGTGACCGAAACCAGCATGATGTTCATGATCCCTATGCCCCCCACAAGAAGGGAGATCGCCGCAATGGCTCCCAGGAAGAGGGTCAATACGCCCGTGACCTCCTCTAGGATGGCCACCAGGTCAGCCTGGTTGATCACGGAGAAATCATCATCGTCCTGAAAGGCGATGTCATGCCTGCGTCTCAAGAGATCATTGATCTGTTGCGTGGCCTCATCCATGACATCCTCGGATGCCGCCTGAACGTAGATGACAGTAACCTCGAAGTCGCCGGCCAGCGTACGCTGTTGAGGAAAAAGCCTGGTCTGTGCAGTGGTGATGGGTACATAGATGTAGCCGTCCTCGCTGCCCATCATCCCTGCACCCTTCTCCTCCAACACACCTATCACACGGAAGGGGACGCGGTTGATCTTGATGGTCTGTTCCAGAGGGTGTACTGCTTCGTTGAAGAGATCTTCCGCCGCTTGGGACCCCAGAACCGCTACCCGAGACCTCCTGTCCATATCCTCAGAACCGAGAAACCGTCCATAAGCCACCTCAAGGTTCCGCACGACCTCGTACTCACTCACGACACCAGCGACGGTCGCTCCCATCTCCTCACGGCCGTACGTGACCTGCGCGCCAGCACTCATCATGGGGGCGACGAAGGCTGCATCAGGCACGTTCCGCGGGTCGGCGATAGCCTCCGCATCCTCGTAGGTCAACGATGCCCTGTATTCAAAGCCCCCGCCTTGTGTCATCTCGCCGGGTACGATGAAAAGCAGATTGGCACCAGCGCTCTGAATCTGCTCCGTTACCGTTTTCTGCACACCCTCGCCAATGGACAGGAGAGCGATCACTGCTGCCACGCCGATAATGATGCCCAGCATGGTCAGGGACGAGCGCATCTTATTGGCATTCAAAGCTCCCGCAGCTACCCGCGCGCTATCAAGAAGATCCACCTGAGACCTCCTGGGATCGTGACACCTGCCCCGGTACCTCGTTGTGGACAATCCTTCCATCGTGCAGGTGAAGTATCCGCTGCGTTTGTACAGCCACATCGCGATCATGCGTCACAAAGATCACCGTGATCCCCTGCTCCTCATTGAGACGCTTGAAGATGTCGACGATCTCAGCCCCTACCTTGGAATCAAGGTTGCCTGTGGGCTCGTCCGCTAGGATTATTGAGGGGTTGTTGACCAAGGCCCTGGCGATGGCCACCCGTTGCTGCTCCCCCCCCGAAAGCTCGTTGGGGTTGTGATTCGCCCGATCCCCCAAGCCCACGGCCTCCAGCGCCCCCACGGCCTGCTCCCGACGGTTCCCGTCCCCACCGTAGAGAAGGGGCAGCTCCACATTGCGCAGGGCTGAGGTACGAGATAGGAGATTGAAGGTCTGGAAGACAAATCCGATCTTCCGGTTCCTAATCTCAGCCAACTCGTCGTCGTCCAACTCCCCTACGTCTATGTCATCGAGGTAGTAGGCACCAGAAGTCGGCTGGTCCAGGCAGCCGATGATGTTCATCAGGGTGGACTTGCCCGACCCAGACGGCCCCATGATGGATACCGACTCGCCCTCCTGCACCTCCAGGGAAACCCCGCGCAGGGCGTGCACTTCCACCTCTCCCATCTTGTAGACTTTGGTGACATTGTCTATCTTGATCATGGCTCACGCACCTCAGTATGTCTGGTCTTCTAATGGGGTGAACTGCCCCCCATGCCCAGGCGCAGCCGCTCTATCATGTCCGAACCAGCGATTACCACCTCGTCTCCTTCGCCCAAGCCCTCGAGCACCTCGCTGTTGACCTCGTCACGGAGGCCGATTTCCACCTCCGTGCGCTCGATTTCATCGTCTACCAGCCTCTCCACATAGAACATCCCGGTATCTCTATCCACGGAGATGGCTCTGCTGGGCACAAGGAGCACGTTCCCTTTCTGATCCGTGACGATGGCGATGTTGGCCGTCATGCCGGAACGCACAGGCACCGCGTGAGCGTCGAAGGACACTCTAACAAGATAGCTTGCTGTCCCCAGTTCCGTACTCGCCACCGGAGATATGTATTCAACTTGACCCACAAGCTCTTCGTCTGGGAAAGCATCCAGAGTGCTCCGTACCTCTTGGCCCACCTCGACCTGCCCAACATCAACCTCGTCAACTCGGACATCGACATGGAAGCTCGAAGGGTCAATCAGTGTGACTATGGGCACCCCGGGCCCTACTTGCTCGTTGGCCTGAGCACCGACGAGTCCCACCGTTCCGGAGAAGGGTGCCACCATGGTCGCGTCTTCCAGTTGCAGTTGAGCCAACTCCAGAGATGCCCGCGCCTGGTCTACCGCAACCTGAGCGATGATCAAATCCTCCTCACTGGCACCTTCCAGCAGGCTATCCAACTGGCTCCGGGCCTGAGCCACAGCCGCCTCGGCGGCCCGCAGCTCGCTCTCGGTGGGACCTGCCATGGTGATGTTGTAGGCCGCGAGAGCCTGCTCATAGTTGATGGTCGCCTGCTGCAAGGCCACCGAATGCGGGAAGGCACCTACGCCCCCCAACCAGGCGTATTGATCGTATCGCTCCTGGGCTTCTTGAAGGGCGATTTCAGCCCGCTTCAAATCCGCTCTGGCCACGGTGATCTCGTCTTGCGTAGGTCCGTTCCTCAACCGAGCTAGAGCGGCCTCCGCGCTCGCCAGGTTGGAACGAGCGGCCTCTATGTCTTGTGGATCAGCGCCGCCTTGGATGCGCGAGAGGTTGGCCTCGGCGTTGGTCAAGCCCAACTCAGCCTGGGTCACCCCCAACTCCAGCTCAGCGGTCCGAAGTTGAGCCAGTACATCCCCTGCTTCGACCTCATCCCCCTCCTGCACCCGGACGGCTTCCAGTATGCCCCCGGTTCGGAAGGACAGCGCCACCTGGGCAGCCGGTTCGACAGTTCCCGTGGCGTCGACCGTGGCCTCGATGTAGCCTCGCTCCACAGTCACCGTCTCCAGATCTTCAGGCACGCCCGCAGCGCTAACGGAACCCTGCTGAAACAACCAGTACCCCGCCGCTCCCACCGCCACAATAACTACCGTGATGATAATCGCTCTACGCATGTCTTCCGTCCTTGTCTCCTATGCAATACTATAGAATATAACTGGTTACAGCTGTTTTCTATTCGGAAGACCGGTCGCACAGTCCCGCGTGTCGATCAGCCGCCCGACCATGCCCGCTACCATCGCTTCACACCCGACGACGCCGACAACCAATATCCTCCACCACCATCAGCGCACCACATCGTTGTGCTGGGTTCTGGACCTTGATGATGGTCAAGCTACTGCCGTCTACTCCAGGTCATCCTGGTCGGCAGGAGCTTCCTCGATCAGGTTTTCGAACTCCGCCAACCGTTCCATCGCCTGGCTGATGAACCCAGAGATTGTAGCGCCAGTCACCAGGGTCAAAACCCGACCCCCCGCAGCACCAAAGATGAGCAGCCTAGTTCCTGGCTCCAACCCCATCTCACGGCGAGCCTCGGCCGGGATCACTATCTGGCCTCGATCGCTGACGGTGCTAGAGCCATACAACTTGCCAGGGAATCCCGGTCCCTCATGCTCCATGTTTCCCTCCACGCCTTCCGCGCGCCGCTCCCCTCAAAGTACCACTGTGATTCGTACTGCACGGGGTACGAATAGTAAGACATATCGCATTAGTCTTACTATAACACAAAGCTCGTACTTTGTCAAATGGGCATCCGATCACAGCGACACCGGGTTGCGGAGCGATGCACGGTCTGGCGGGGGTTGCCGGACTTTGCGGCGAACTGGCATCATCCCACCAGCCGGCCACCGGCGAGCATGCCCAGCAGTGTGGGAAAGAGACCTATCAAGACCGTCACTACCCAGTAACTGATGGTCCCCAGAGCGGTCTTGGCCGTTGTGGAACGGGTGCTAACCGCCAACC
>CAZNMJ010000136.1:0-8987 GCA_964573815.1 uncultured Anaerolineales bacterium | reverse complement strand
GAGACCATCGCCCAGCTGTGTATCGAGGCCAACTACCATCTAGGCGACGATGTGATCGAAGCCCTACGGCTGGCCCGAGATCACGAGGTCTCGCCTGTGGGACAAGAGGTACTGGATCGGCTTCTTGAAAACGCGGCCGTAGCGCGTGAGGAGGGAATGCCACTGTGTCAGGATACAGGCCTGACAGTCGTGTTCCTCGACTTGGGGCAAGACGCCCATGTCATCGGCGGCGATCTTTACGAGGCAGTGCAAGAGGGCGTGAGACGAGGGTATCGAGAGGGCTATTTGCGAAAGTCGATCGTGGACAGGCCCTTCTCAACACGCATCAATACGAATGACAATACTCCGGCAGTCATCCACTGCCAGATCGTCCCGGGCGATAGTCTTGAGATCACAGTCGTTCCCAAAGGTGGCGGCAGCGAGAACATGAGTGCTCTCGCCATGCTCAAGCCAGCCGACGGACGCCAAGGGGTAGTTGATTTTGTAGTGAAGACTGTCGAGGAAGCCGGAGCCAACCCGTGTCCCCCAACCATCGTCGGCGTCGGCGTCGGCGGCACGACCGAGAAGGCGATGTCGATGGCCAAGCATTCGCTGCTCAGAGAAGTAGGCCAACCCAGCCCGGACCCCGAAGTGGCCAAACTGGAACGAGACATCCTGGAGCTTGTGAACAGGCTGGGTATCGGGCCCCAAGGCCTGGGAGGCAGTACCACGGCTCTGGCCGTACACGTAGAGACTCACCCGTGCCACATCGCCAGCCTTCCTGTGGCGGTGAACATCCAGTGCCACAGCGCCCGGCACAGACAGGCAACTCTGTGAGGGGCTGGGCCAACTAGCGGAGAAGCCGCATCGAGGCTCTCCGGCCGTTGCGCACTTGGTCAGGAGCAAGAAGCGAGCTGAAAATCACCACACCTCTGACCGACGACATCATTGAACAGCTGCACGCGGGCGACAGGGTGACCATTACAGGCACCATATACGTGGCTCGGGACGCTGCACACAAGCGAATGATCGAGGCTCTCGATAGAGGTGATCCTCTGCCCTTCGATCCACGTGGGCAGATCATCTACTACATGGCCCCTTCTCCAGCCAAGCCGGGCACGCCCATTGGCTCAGCGGGTCCGACCACCAGCTACCGCATGGACCCCTACGCACCTCGCCTCATGGAAGTTGGGCTCAAGGCCATGATCGGCAAGGGCAACCGCTCCTCGGATGTGCGAGAGGCAATGCAGAAAAACAAGGCCGTCTACTTAGCAGCCATTGGTGGTGCGGCTGCACTGATCGCCAAGAGTATCAAACATGCAGAGGTCATCGGCTACGATGACTTAGCCACCGAGGCGTTGCGCCGACTGAGAGTGGAGGACTTCCCGGCCATCGTGGTCAACGACGTCCACGGAGGCGATGCCTACGAGGACGGCCGGAAGAAGTATGAGCAGGTGTAGAGAAAGCTGTGGAGATCAAATTGCTGAGATATGAGCTCAACGCTCGTGCCAGATCGTAGACCGAAGTTCACGACGGATAATCTGCGTGGGCCACGCTTGGGGGAACCGTGAGAGTCAGGCTGTCGGCCGAGACCCTGAGGAACGAACTCGTTCGCAAGATCGAGGAGACCAGTGGAGAGGACCTGCTGAGGTGCTACCAGTGCGGCAAATGCGCCGCCGGTTGTCCCGCCGCGTCCGCGATGGACCTGTTGCCCAGCCAGGTGATTCGATTCCTTCAATTGGGCCTGGTGGAACTGGTTCTGGACTCGGAGACTCCCTGGCTCTGCGCCGCCTGCCAGAGTTGCTACGCCCGCTGCCCCAAAGGCGTAGACCTCACACGCATTATGGAAGCTGTGCGGGAAATCATCCTGCAAGAGAGAGGCGACTACATCGACCTCAGAACCCTGTCGCCAGAAGACCTGGCCGAGTTCCCGCAGCAAGCTTTCATCGCTGGCTTCCGCAAGTACACGACATAGGACAGCAGATGAGACTCCCATACTTCCCAGGTTGCACTCTGAATACGACAGCGAAAGGTTTCGACAATGCTCTACGAGCCTCCGCCCGCGTCCTGGGGCTGGAGCTCGTGGAGTTGCCGGAGTGGAACTGTTGCGGTGCCACCTTCCCCCTCCTGGTCGACAATGTCCTCGACCTTGCGGGTCCAGCCCGCGTGCTTGTCGCTGGCCGAGAAGCTGGCGAGCGTCTTGCCGTGGCCTGTACCACTTGCTACAACGTCCTGAGACGCACGAACCATGCCCTTGTCGTCGACGACGATAGAAGAGACAAGCTCAACTTCTTCATCGAGGCCAACTACAACGGCGATCTGCAAGTCGTCGACGTATTGCAGATCTTGCGTGATGAGGTAGGATTCGACGAGATCGCACGGATGGTGACGAATCCTCTCACAGGTTTGAGGGCAGCGGCCTACTACGGATGCATGGTACTGAGACCTGCCGACGAGGTGGCGTACGACGATCCGGAGAACCCTCACGTCCTGGACGATCTCTTGTCCGCGTTGGGAGCGGAGACAGTAGACTACCCGCACAAAGGTGAATGCTGCGGCTCATATCTGTCCATAGTTTCATCCGAGGTCACGAATACCATGGCCCGCACCATTCTGATCTCGGCTCAGAAGAACGGTGCTCAACTGATGGTCACAAACTGCCCCCTCTGCCAGTTCAACCTGGACAGGCAACAGCTTGAGATGGGCCGGCGGTTCGCTGACTATCAGCCTCTTCCCGTTCTCTATTTCAGTCAACTCCTGAGCGTGGCTCTGGGTCTGGGGACGGTAGACCCTGGTTGGGACAAACACTGTGTGCACCCCGAGCCCATCTTGGCGCCCTTTCAGTCGCGATGAAGCTCATCTCCAATGTGCGAATCAACACTCTTCCGGCATGTCTGACAACGCACCAATCACCAGAGCTCTGATCATCGGCGCCGGCATCGCTGGCATGCAAGCAGCGCTCGACATAGCCAATTCCGGCTATGAGGTCGTCTTGGTAGATAGGCTGCCTTCCATTGGCGGCCGCATGGCACAACTCTCAGAGACCTTCCCCACCCTGGACTGTGCCCAGTGTATCCTCACTCCTCGCACTGTCGAGGTGGGGCACCACGAGAACATCAGACTGCTGACTTATTCCCAAGTGGAGGACATCACCGGGCAAATGGGCGATTTCCGGGTGCGCCTGCGTCGGCATCCAGCTTATGTCAAGTGGAACCTGTGCACCGGTTGCGGCCTCTGCCAAGAGAAGTGCCCCAAACGGGTAGAGTCCGATTTTGAGCAAGGAATGGGCAGTCGAAAGGCCATTTATACCCTCTCGCCTCAGGCCGTGCCGAATAAGCCAGTCCTAGACCGTGAGAATTGCCTCTATTTTGAGCGCGGCAAGTGTCGTGTCTGTGAGAAGCTCTGCCCAGTAGGGGCCATCGATTTCGAGCAACAAGCGGCTGTGGTCGAAGAACGCGTGGGGTGTATAATCCTGGCCACAGGCTACAGCCCATATCCCCTGGCAGAACTGGGCGAGTACGGGCACGGGTCGATCCCTGACGTCATAGATGGCCTAGCCTTTGAGCGGTTGCTCAGCGCCTCGGGGCCCACCGCTGGCAGAGTCCTACGCCCTTCTGACGGCAGGGAGCCAAGAGAGGTGGTCTTCGTGCAATGTGCCGGCTCCCGCGATCCGGAACTGGGAGTGCCCTACTGCTCCAAGACGTGCTGCATGTACACAGCCAAGCACGCCACGCTCTACAAACACCGCGTTCCCCATGGTCAGGCCTACGTTTTCTACATCGACATTCGCTCGGCTGGCAAGCACTACGAGGAGTTCGTGCAGCGCGCCATGGAGGAGGATCGCGCCTTGTATGTGCGAGGCAAGGTCTCCAAGATATTCCGCGACGATGATAGGGTCATGATCTGGGGTGTTGACACCCTGAATAACATGCAGATAGAGATAGCGGCTGACTTGGTGGTCCTGGCCACGGCTATGGTCCCCAGCAGCGGGACGCTGGCTCTGGCCGAGGTCCTGGGCCTAGAGGCTGATGAGTTCGGCTTCTTTTCCGAGATCGACGCCAACATGCGGCCGCTGGAAACCCCGCGTCCCGGGGTTTTCCTGGCTGGGGCCTGCGTTGGCCCCAAGGACATCTCTGAAACGGTGGCCGAGGCGTCGGGAGCAGCGGCCAAGGTGCTGTCGCTTTTCTCACAATGGAGGGGCGTTCCGGACACGAGGGCGCCCTCACCTGCGGCGGACGTCCTGTGAAGAGGATCGGGGTTTTCTTGTGCCACTGTGGCCTCAACATCGCCGGCACGGTGGATGTGGAGCGCGTGGCAAAGGAGATGCGCGAGTATGCAGGCGTGGTTTACGTCGAGGACCAGAAGTACATGTGTTCCGACCCAGGTCAGAATGCCCTCAAAGGAGCTATCCGTGACCACCTTCTGGATGGCGCGGTGATAGCTGCCTGCTCACCGTCCATGCACGAGACCACCTTCCGCAAGACCGTAGCCTCGGAAGGCCTCAATCTCTACCAGTGTGAGATAGCCAACATCCGGGAGCACTGCTCGTGGGTGCATCGAGAGGTGCAGGCTGAGGCCACTGCCAAGGCTGCTGAAATCACCAAGACGATGGTGGAAAAGGTGCGTTTCAACCAATCGCTCGAGCTTCTCAGCCTGCCCCTGGTCAAACGAGCCATGGTCGTTGGTGCGGGCATCGCCGGCTTGCAGGCGGCCCTGGACATCGCCGATGCAGGACATCCCGTGATCCTTGTCGAGAAGGAGGCCAGGCTAGGCGGCCACGTAGCCCAGCTTTCGGGCACCTATCTCAATCTCGAGGCTGCCTCCGACGCACTGACCGCGATGATAAGGCGAGCCGAGGAGCATCCCCTTGTGCAAGTCTTGACACGGGCCCAGGTGCAGGAAGCTAGTGGTCACGTAGGGAGCTTCACTGTCAAAGTCAATCAGGAGCATGACGAGGCAGAGGATCGACCAGAGAGCGCAGCCTCGGGCAGAGCAGAGGCGCCCCTGCGGACTTTCACCTTTGATGTGGGAGCCATGATCCTGGCCACAGGTTATGACCTCTATCCGAAAGAAGCACTGGGTGAGTACGGCGGCGGCAAGCTTGCCGATGTCATAGATGCAGTGCAATTCGAGCGACTGTTGGCTCCAAACGGTCCAACAGGGGGCCAGATTCGCCGACCGTCAGATGGCATGGTGCCCAAGGAAATCGTCTTTGTACAGTGCGCCGGATCGCGCGATCCAGAACTGCACAAGCCCTACTGCTCCAAGATATGCTGCATGTACGTAGCCAAACAAGCGATGATGTATAAGCGGCAAGTGCCCCAGGGGCAAGCCTACGTCTTCTACATTGACATCCGTTCTCAGGGAAAGGGCTACGAGGAATTTGTGCAGAGTGCCATAGACGACTACGACGTCCTCTATCTGCGCGGGAAGGTATCCAGGATCTTCGAAGAAGACAGCAAGGTGATGGTTTGGGGCGTGGACACGCTCAGCGGAGTGCCTCTGCAGGTGCCGGCCGACCTCGTGGTGCTGGCCACAGCATCCGTACCGAGCGCGGAGGCGAAAGACCTAGCACAACGCCTGCGCGTCTCCCTCGACGAAGATGGGTTCTTCCGTGAAGCCCACCCCAAGTTACGGCCGGTTGAGACTCTCACGCCGGGGATATACCTGGCCGGTGCGAGTCAGTTTCCCAAAGATATTCCTGAGACCATCTCCCACGCAAGCGGGGCAGCGGCCAAAGTGCTACAACTCTTCTCCCAACACCAGATCGCACAGGAGCCGACCATAGCTTGCGTCGATGAGGAGGTGTGTTCCGGCTGCGGGCTCTGCGTATCCGCATGCCCTTACGAGGCCATGAGCCTGCACCCACGACGCTCGATTGCCGTCGTCAGCCCAGCCCTCTGCCGGGGTTGCGGCGCCTGCGTAGCCGTGTGCCCCAGCAAAGCCTGCGGTGTACATAATAGCGATACGGCCCAAGTACTGGCCATGGTGGATGCCTTGCTCTAGACTGGGCTGGAAAGGATGAGTAGCGTATGAGCGAAGACCTTGTTCCCATCTTCATCATGGGCAAGAAGTATGTGGTACCCGCAAGCCTGACCATCATGAAAGCCATGGAATACTCCGGCTACCAGTTGATACGCGGGGCGGGCTGCAGGGGCGGCTTCTGTGGCGCTTGCTCCACTGTGTACCGCGTGGCAGGCGACTACAGGTTGCAGATCGGACTGGCTTGCCAGACTGTGGTGGAGCCAGGAATGCATCTGGCCCAGATCCCCTTCTACCCAGCGCACCATGCTGACTATTGCCTCAGCGAACTCGAACCCACTTTTGAAACCGTGGTCAAAACCTACCCCGAGTTGCTGCGCTGTCTGAGCTGTGGCAGCTGTACCAAGGTGTGCCCTCAAGACATCGATGTGAAACAGTACATGGCGGACGCCATGCGGGGGGACGTCACCGCCGTAGCCACTCGCTCCTTCGACTGCATCATGTGCGGGCTGTGCGTTTCCCGGTGCCCCGCGGAGGAGGTGCAGCCCAACATCGCCATCCTCTGCCGCCGTCTCTATGGGAAGTACCTGGCTCCCAAGGCAGAACATCTGGAGGAACGGGTAGAGGAGATCGAAGCTGGCGAGTTCGACGCCGAACTGGCGAGGATTAAAGGCCTGGGGGAGGAGGAGTTGCGGAAACTGTACAACGAGCGAGATATCGAGCCAGAGTGACGCCAGGGGAGGAATTGTGAGCTATACTGCGGAGATGCGCGAATCCATACTGAGAGTGGAGGCGACCCGGCCAAATCGGCTGCAGGACGCCTTCCCCATGATGGCACCTCAGGAGAAGCAGACTGTCCTGGAGAAGTTTCACCCCGACTACGTGGCGGAGGGCATGCGCGAGATCAAGGTGGGGGTCAGCAAAGGGCAGCGCATGCCTCTAGAGTTGGCCGAAGTGATGGAGGGGGCCAGCCATTTGACCTCCGACATGCTCGACCTTGAGCAGATCGACTACGACACCGGTGTACTGATCATTGGCGGGGGTGGAGCAGGCTCGTCAGCTGCGCTGCTGGCGCGCGAGAACGGAGCCAAGGTGATCGTAGCCAACAAGCTGCGACACGGCGATGCCAACACCATGATGGCTCAGGGCGGCATTCAGGCTGCCGACAAAGCCAATGATGCGCCAACCGTTCACTACCTAGACGTCATAGGTGGAGGCCATTTCGCGAACTATCCCGATCTTGTAGAGGCCCTGGTGAAGGATGCACCGCCAGTCATCAAGTGGCTGGAAGAGCTGGGTTGCATGTTCGACAAAGAGCCCGACGGCACGATGAAGACCATCCACGGTGGCGGCACATCCCGCAAACGGATGCATTCGGCGCGAGACTACACCGGGGCTGAGATCATGCGTACCCTGCGCGATGAGGTACGCAGCTATCCCGACGACATCACCGTCCTGGAGTTCTCTCCAGCCATCGAGCTGATCATGGATGACCAAGGCCAAGTGGCTGGAGCGGTACTACTGAACCTCGAGACCGGCGAGCACCTGGTCGTGCGAGCGAGATGCACTATTCTAGCCACAGGCGGCAGCGGGCGGTTGCACTACCGGGCTTATGCCACGACCAACCACTACGGAGCCACTGGCGACGGACTGGTGCTCGCCTATCGAGTGGGAGCCAAGCTCGCCTTCTTGGACACCATGCAGTACCACCCTACAGGCGCTGCGTATCCAGAGCAGATTGTGGGTTTGCTGGTTACGGAGAAGGTGCGCGGGCTAGGGGCCCAGGTCTGCAACGTTGATGGCCAACAATTCGTGTACCCGCGAGAGACGCGCGACGTCGAGGCCTCGGCGATCATTAGAGAGTGCACGGAGCGTGGCATGGGCGTGGTGACCCCGTCAGGCACCGTGGGCGTGTGGCTCGATTCACCCATGATCGATATCCTCCACGGCTCAGGGACTACGCAGACAGCGTTGCCAGCCATGGTGCGCCAGTTCGGCCGCTTCGGCATCGACATGGCCACGGAGCCGATACTCGTCTATCCCACTCTTCACTACCAGAACGGTGGCATATCGCTGAAGCCTGACGGTTCAACCGACGTTCCCAGTCTCTTCGCCGCTGGCGAGATCTCGGGGGGTGTCCACGGGCGCAATCGCCTGATGGGCAATTCCCTGCTCGAGATCACAGTCTTTGGCCGTCGAGCGGGCGAAGCGGCGGCCCGTCGAGCCAAAGAGGTCAAGCTGGGAAAACTCACCCTGGAGCATGTCGACGAGTGGCACCGGCAACTCCAAGAAGCGGGCATCGAGAACCCGATCAAATCACCTCTTCTGCTACCGGACTACAGGCGGAAAGTCCGGTAGGCCCAACCTTCAACTCCCGCGCTTGAGGGATGCCGAGCGAGGTGACCGGGATGCAGAGCAGCGCCGAATACTCTACCCCCACGGATTCTGACTTATGAAGGGGTCGAGATGGCGATTCGTGAGATAGAAGGACTCACCCGGCTCCAGAACGCATACTTCAACCCCCGGGGCCTGAGCGGCTGCGTAGCTAGCGAAATCCCGAGGTGGCCGCGATAGAAACCCGGGCCGCGTCCATCCCACTCCGATGAGGCAGTAAGTCCCCCAATGGATTGGAATCGCTATGCGTGGGCAGAGTTGAGCCAGCGCTTGCGCACCACGCAACGGGTCCATATGACCAGTGCCCAAGGTCGGGCCCCATCCCCACACGGGTAGCAGGGCAACATCCAGATCATCGGCAAGGCCGTGCATCTCTGCGAACACGTCGGTATCTCCAGCGAAGTAGATCCGATGACTCCCCTGGATCAGGAAGCCAATACAGTCAGTGGTTGGACCGAAGGGAGGCCGGCGGCCAGAGTGGCTAGCTGGTGTGGCTTCCACCACCACATCCCCGATGAATGTCTGTTCTCCGGGCTCAATCTCTCGCACCTGACGCAAGCCCTGTCTGTTCAAGAAGGCGGCCACACCAGTGGGAACAACGTGATGCGGATCACCTTTCAACAATCTCAGTG
>CAZNMJ010000135.1:0-9010 GCA_964573815.1 uncultured Anaerolineales bacterium | reverse complement strand
CGCGCGCTCTTCAACGACCGTCTCGGCGTGGCCCTGGCTCGAGCCCGCCGCAGCAAACAGAAGGTTGCCGTCATGCTACTGGACCTGGATCGCTTCAAGGACGTCAATGATACGCTGGGGCACGCGGTGGGTGATCAGCTGCTGCAAGCCGTGGGGGAGCGGCTAACCAGCCTTCTGCGGGAAAGCGACACCGTCTGCCGGATGGGGGGTGATGAGTTCCTGCTACTGCTGCCGGACATGGAGAAGAGCGAATATGCAGGCAAAGCGGCAGAGAGGATCCTGGAAGTCATCAGAAAGCCGTTCACCTTGGGGGAGCACAGGCTGCCCGTCACCACCAGCCTGGGGATTGCCGTTTACCCCGACGATGGTGAAGATGACGACGCTCTAGTGAAGAATGCAGACCTAGCCATGTACGTCGCTAAGGACAAGGGGCGGGACAGATTCCAATCGTACGATTCGCTGGACCAACAATCGCAGAGGCCTCGAACCGACCGGCAGATCCGTCGTGGCGAGTCAGATGAGAGACGAGACTAAGACGAAACGGCAACTGATCGAGGAACTCGAAGCGCTGCGCCGGCGGATTGCTGAGCTGGAGGCATTGGGAGCGGCTGCCAAGTGGCGCTCCCTCGCCGAGGTGGCTCCCGATCCCATGACCACCGCCGATGTCAAAGGCATGATCACATGGTGTAACGAGAAGGCAGTGACGAACACCGGATACTCGAGGGAAGAGATCATCGGCAGACACTTCTCGAAGCTGGGCTTCCTTCGGACAAGGGATGCTCCCAAGCACTCGAAACTGCTTGCGTCGGTCTTGGAGGGGGAAGTCCCTGCTCCCTTTGAGGTTGAGTGGCGTGACAAGGACGGAGGTACGCATACGTCCCAGGTGTACCTCAGCCCGATCAGTGAGGGCAGCAGCCCGAGAGGCATCCTCGGAATCGCCAGGGAGACGACCGAGTACAGTGAAGCGCAGCAAAGACTCCACCGTCTGAGTGAAGAGTTCGCGGCCCTCAGTTCCGTGGCGTTGACGGTGAGTAGTACCCTCGATGTGCGAGACGTATTGCGCACCATTCAAGAACGCGTTGTCACACTGCTGGGAGAGAAGTACCCGCCGGTGTTTGGGCTCTTCGATGAGGCCAGCCGAACCTTTCAGGTTGAGTTGACGGGCTCGGCCGAGGAGGTGGTGAGAAAGGTGGACAACCTGCTGGGTGTGAGCCTTGGCAGTCTCAGCTTCTCGTTGTCCGAATCGCAGCCCTTCGTTCAAGACGCCCTGCTAGGGGGCATGCCCTATGTGAGCACCAATGGCGCGGATTTCCTGGGAAGTCGCGTGGGCAGAAAGCTGGTTCTGGCCGCACAGAGGGCCATGGGGGTCAGGTGTATCGCGGGCTTCCCTCTCAGTGTGAGGGGTAAGCTCGTGGGAGCCATGGTGCTTTTCTCGCAGAAGGAAAGCCTGCCTGAGGAAGAGATGGAACTTCTTTCTTCCATCGCCGGTCAGGCGGCCGTGGCCATCGAGAACTCCAGGCTCTATGCGGAGACGAAGCATAGAGCAGAAGAACTGTCAGCACTCTACCAGGTGCACCTGGACTTGGCCGCCGAATTGGAGCTACGGCCTCTGTTGGAAACGATCATGCAGCGGGCCATCGACCTGCTAAGAGGCGACACCGGCGGTCTTTACCTCTACGACTCGGAAAGCCAAGAGGTGAAAATGGTGGTGCATCATGGGGAGCACATGGACTTCAGAGGAATCAAACTGGCTCTGGGGGAAGGGCTGTGCGGAAAGGTGGCACAGACTGGAGAACCCTTGGTGGTGGAGGACTACGCGGAGTGGGAGGGCAGATCACCTCAGTTCGACGATGGGCTGGCGTACAACGTCTTGGGTGTGCCCATAAAGCGAGGCGATACTTTGCTGGGAGCTCTCTATGTTGCTGATCCAGATCTGAAGAGGATGTTTACCGAGGCCGATGTGCGCTTGGCGACCATGTTGGCCAATCAGGCGGCCATCGCTATCGAGAATGCGCGACTATGCGAGAACCTGGTCCATGAACTTGCCGAGCGAAAGCGCGCGGAGGAGGCACTCAAAGAGAGTCTCGACAGTCGCGAGGCAACCTTGAACGGTACGGTCAATGCACTAGCAGCGCTGGGCGAAGCGCGGGATCCATACACCGCGGGCCATCAGCTCCGGGTGGCAAAACTGGCCGCTGCCATTGGCGAGGAGATGGGCCTTCCAGAAGAGCAGATTCGCGGCCTATACATGGCCGGCCTCATCCACGATATCGGCAAGATCTACGTGCCTGCCGAGATTCTGAGCAAGCCCACTCGGCTCACCGAGTTGGAACTGATGATGATCAGGAACCATGCGCGCGCTGGGTACGACATATTGAAGGCCATAGAGTTCCCGTGGCCGGTTGCCGATATCGTGCTTCAGCACCACGAGAGGATGAATGGTTCTGGGTACCCTCAAGGCCTTTCAGATGAAGAGATACTGGTGGAGGCCAGCATACTGGGGGTGGCCGATGTAGTGGAGGCCATGACCTTCTATCGACCTTATCGGCCGGCACACGCCTTGCGCGAGGCCTTGGAAGAGATTACCCGCAACAGAGGTACTCTCTATGATCCTCAAGCAGTGGATGCCTGCCTTAAGGTGGTGATGGAGAAAGGTTTCCGACTCCAGTGAGGGATGAGGGTACAGGAAGTGGCTGTCAGGGGGTGTGAATGGGGTGCAAGATGAGAGATAAAGACAAGACGAAAGAGCAGCTTATCGAAGACTTGAAGGACTTGCGCCAGCGAATTGCCGGGTTGCCAATCTCGGAGGCCGACGGCGAATTGGACGAGGAGGCACTGAGGGGGAGCGACGCGAGATATCGTGACCTGGTAGAACACATAGACGATGTCATCTATGCCGTGGACGACAATGGGGTGCTGACGTATGTCAGCCCTGCCATCGAATCCTTCGCCGGATACGCTCCATCTGAGGTGATAGGCCGTCGCTTCGAAGAGTTCATTTTCGAGGAAGATCACCAGCGGATCCGGGAGAGCTACCTGGAGATCCTTTCAGGCCACGGTTCTGGAGCAGGCGAGTATAGGGTGCTCACCAAGTCGGGCGAGATCCGCTGGATGCGCACTTCCAGCAGGCCTATGTTTGCGGATGGTCGCGTCGCAGGGGTGCAGGGAGTGCTGTCAGATATCACCGGCCTGAAGCGGGCGGAGGAAGCACTGCGGGAGAGTGAGAAGAGGTACCGCACCCTTTTCCAGGACACGAGGGATGCGATGAATATCACCACTCGCGACGGTCAAGTGCTGGACGCCAATCAGTCTTTCCTGGAGCTCTTCGGATACAGCAGAGAAGATCTCGCCGGGCTAAATGCCAAGGAACTGTACGTTGACCCCGTGGACCGGCGCAGATTCCAGGAGGAGATAGAGCGCAAGGGGTCCATTAGAGACTATGAGGTGAAGCTGTGCAAGAAGGATGGCTCGGAGATGGATTGTCTGGTCACCTCCACGGTGCGGCGGGGTGAGGACGGACGCGTGCTGGGATATCAGGGCTTCATTCACGACGTCACGGAGCGCAAGCAGGTGGAGGAGACGATCAGGCGGCTGGCCTACTACGATGCGCTCACCGGGCTCCCCAACCGCACGCTTTTCGGTGACCGTCTGACTGTGGCTGTGGCTCGCGCACGCCGCAACCGGCGGCGACTGGCCGTCATGTTGCTAGACTTGGATCACTTCAAGGACGTCAATGATAGCCTCGGCCACCCTGTAGGAGACCAGTTGCTGCAAGCAGTGGGTGAGCGACTCACTGGGCTTCTCCGCAGGAGCGACACTGTGTGCCGAATGGGAGGTGACGAGTTCTTGGTGTTGCTCGAGGGGATATCTGAAATGGAGGACGTGGCCAAGGTGGCCGAGGCCATCCTGGAGCGCTTGAGGGAGCCCGTTGTTGTGAAGACGCACGAACTTCAAGTCACCACAAGCCTCGGGATTGCTGTCTACCCCGAGGACGGCGAGGATGGTGACACGTTGATACGGAATGCGGACATCGCTATGTATCGAGCCAAAGACAAAGGGCGTGACAACTACCAACGCTACGTTGCTTCCGATGACGGGAAGTCGACGCCGTCGTAGTGAGGGAGACGAGATGACTGACGAAGTCAAGGGAGAACAGGAGTTGCGGGACGAGCTGACTGCGGAGCAGCGGATGACCGGCCTCGAGGCGGACTTCGGAGAGGCCCGCGACCTACAAAACGCCCAGGAGCGACTTCTGGCTCTGAGCCGGATCGCGGCCAAGGTGCAGAGTGTTCTCGACCCCGATCGCATCTTCGAGACCATCGGGGATGAACTCAAGAACCTGGGACTCAATTGCTTCTTCGGACTGCTGCACAATGGACGGGACGAGGTGGTCGTCAGACACAGCAACGTGGGTCAGTTGGCACTGCGGGCGGTAGAGAGACTCATTGGAGCGGGCGAAGAGGGATTGAGGTTCCCGCTGGGTAGCTCTCCGTACCTCCAGGCTGTGCTTGAAGAGGGTCGGGCCCTGTTTGATGACCAACCTGCAAAGAGCATCGGGGAAATTCTTCCCTCGCCCCTGAAACCCTTGGCGCCCCAATTAGCACGCGTCTTGCAAGCACGGAAGGCCATTTCCGCGCCTCTGCTCTCGGGCGAAGGGATTCTGGGAATCCTGACCGTCTGGTCCGATGATCTCACAGAGGAGGACGTGCCATCGGTGTCTATCTTCGCGCAGCAGGCAGCCATGGCGATGGAGAACGCCAGCCTCTACGAGGAGGAAATGCGAAGGGTGTTCGAGATGGAAGCCCTGCGCAAGACGACGCTGGACATCACCAGACAGCTGGATCTGAAACAGCTACTGCGCTCCATCGTGGAGCGAGCCGCGTCTCTAGTGGGAGCCAAGGGAGGTGGCCTGTATCTGTACGAGCAGGAAGAAGAAGAGCTGGAGTTGGTGGTCAGTCACCATTTGGGCGACGACTACGCCGGAACTCGCTTGAAGCTCGGGGAGGGAATGTCGGGCAGGGTAGCTCTGACTGGAGACCCGCTGATTGTCCAGGACTACGCAAGCTGGGAAGGAAGGTCGGACAAGTACGCCGGCACGACATTCAGAACGGTGATGGCCGTCCCGTTGATATGGGGTGACAAGATCATAGGCGTGGTGAACGTCACCGATGTGGAGAAACCGAGGGTCTTCACCGACCGTGATCTGCGACTAGTGGAGCTTTTCGCCAGCCAGGCAGCTATCGCCATCGAGAACGCCCGCCTTTTCGAGGAGCAGGAGCGGAGGTCCGAGGAGTTGCTGGCCCTGCACGAGACGTCCCTGCACCTCATTAGCAGGCTGGATCTGGAAAGTCTGCTGGAGGCGATCATCTCGCGCGCAGTGAAGCTGCTCAATGCCCGGACGGCCGATGTCTACCTCTACCGCGCGCGAGAGGACGATCTGACAAGCGCCGCCTCCGTAGGGCTCGCCCCACCGCTGAAAGAAGCAGTGATGAAGTCGGGCGAAGGCCTCGCAGGCAGGGTGCTAGAGACCGGCGAGCCCTTGGTGGTGGATGACTACGACTCCTGGGAAGGCCGAGCGGAGGCGTATGCCGGGTACGGGTTTGGGCGTGTGCTGGGTGTGCCCATCACCTATGGTGGGGAGTTGCTGGGTGTCGTGGTCGTCGAGAGAGAGCGAGAGAGCCCGCGTTTCGTACAGAGAGATGTGGACTTGCTGAGTGCCTTTGGCAACCAAGTGGCGATTGCTATCGAGAATTCCAGGCTCTACGAGGAAACGAAGGGCACGGCCGAAGAATTGGCGGCACTATATGAGATCTCCATGGAGATGGCTGCTCAGTTGGAGGTGTCCGCGCTGCTAAACACCGTCACCGAGAGAGCAATCGATCTACTGGGAGCGCGGAGCGGAGGCGTCTACCTGTACGACCCTGGGAGCCAAGAGCTGGAACTTGTCGTCGTTCAGGGACAGACCGGGGACTACGCAGGGCTGAGATTGGCCATGGGTGAAGGCGTGTGCGGAAATGTAGCTGAGACGGGCGAGCCCATGGTAGTGACTGACTACTCCAACTGGGAGGGTAGATCAAGCCAGTATGATGAGGAGCCCATCACCAATGTTCTTGGCGTGCCCATCAAGCGGGGTGATACTCTCCTGGGAGCTCTGTTCGTTGATGACACTGACCTCGAGAGGGAATTCGATGAGGACGACATGCGCCTGGCCACGCTCTTCGCCAACCAGGCCGCCATCGCCATCGAGAACGCGCGACTCTTCGCGGAGCGGGAGCATACGATTGAGCAACTCGCCGCGCTGCACGACGTCTCTCTCAAGGTGCTTGCTGAAACCGAGCTCTCGGAAGTGCTTCCGACCATCGTTCAGCAGGCTATCCACCTGTTGGATGCCGACGCCGGGGCTTTGGACCAGTTCCACCCCGAATCGCAGCGGCTGGAGATGATGGTCGGCTGGGGGTACGCCGAGGACGCTAGGGAGATCAGCCTGGCTTTGGGTGAGGGAGTCGCCGGCAATGTCGCCCAGACACATGAGCCGCTGACTGTGGACGACTACGCCCACTGGGACGCTCGGTTGCCTCAACCGGACAGGCGTGAGATTCGAGCGGCATTGGGAGTCCCGCTGATGCGGGGCAACGAATTCATGGGTGTGCTCACCATCGCGCGTGGCGCGGCGCGTGCCTTCGACCAAGACGACGTGCAGCTGGCCACGCTCTTCGCCAACCAGGCCGCCATTGCCATCGACAACGCCCGTTCGCTCACGACGGCGCAGAAGCGAGTGGCGGAACTGACAGCACTGCGGGAGATCAGTCTTCAACTTACTCAGTCGCTTGACCTGTCGACGGTCTTGGACACCATAGCCAGAAGCGCCGTGGAACTGGTCAAGGCTAGCGATGCTCACATCTTCCTGTACGACCAGGAGACAGAGGAATTCACCTTCGGCACAGGCTTCTGGGCGCCGGACCAGGAAGGGGAGATCTTCACACAAGTTCGCAAGAACGGCCTCACGGCCACGGTGGCTGGGCTGGGAGAGCCCGTGGTGATCAGCGAAGCCAGCGACCATCCCTTGTGCCGGGATCAGGACTGGGGCGTGAAAGCGATTGCGGGGTTTCCCCTTAAGCAGGCGGATCGGGTACTAGGGGTTTTCAACGTTGCTTTCATGAGGCCTCATACGTTCGACGAGGATGAGCTTGGCGTGCTGACGCTGCTGGCCGATCAGGCGGCTGTTGCCGTCGAGAACGCGCGGCTCTACCAGGAAACAGATCGTAGGCTCAAGGAGAGCACCATTCTTCAAGAACTCTCACGCCTGGTCGGCTCGTCGTTGGAGCCCAAGAGGGTCTTCCAGACCGTGGTGCAGACCGTGGCCGAGGCCTTGGGCTACAGCATGGTCAGTATATACACCATGGATGGGGAGGGGCTACGCCTGGGGGCCCACGTAGGGTATCGTCTCGCGGAGGTTTTCGACTACATTCCTTTGGACAGAGGAGTCGTTGGTCGTGTAGCTCGCAGCGGAGAAGCAGAGTTGGTGTACGATGTCAAAGAGGATCCGGACTACCTCGAAGCTGCGCCAGGGGTCGTCTCCGAGGTCGCCGTGCCCGTCATGAGGGACTCGGAGATCCTGGGTGTGCTGAATGTTGAATCAACAGCGTTGGAGCCTCTGACTGTAGCTGATCTGAAGCTGGTTTCGTCCATGGGCCACCAGGTGAGTGTGGCCATTCAGAACGCCCAACTCTACCAAGCTGCTCAGCGGGAATTGGAGGAGCGCACGCGGGCGGAGCTAGAGCTTCAGCAGAGCTACGACAGGCTGGAGAGAACGTTCGAGGGAACGGTCAAGGCTCTTGCGGCACTGGCTGAGGCCAGGGATCCATACACGGCTGGTCATCAGCAGGAGGTGGCCCGTCTGGCCTCTGCTATCGCCGAGGAGATGGGCCTGCCGGAAGACGAGGTGCTGGGCATCCGCATGGCAGGGCTTGTTCACGATATCGGCAAGATCTGTGTGCCAGCTGAGATCCTGAGTAAGCCGACCAGTCTGACCGAGATCGAGACGCAGATGATACAGACTCATCCACAGACTGCTCACGATATCGTGAAGACGGTGGAGTTCCCCTGGCCCGTGGCCGAGATTGTGCTCCAGCATCATGAGAGGATCGATGGTTCAGGCTATCCTCGGGGTCTCTTGGGTCACGAGATGTTGCTGGCAGCAAGGGTTCTGTGTGTGGCTGACACCGTCGAGGCTATGGCCTCGAACCGGCCCTACCGGCCAGCCCACGGCATCGAGGAAGCGCTACAGGAGATCTCGCAGCGTAGAGGTGCCTTCTACGATGCTGAGGTGGTGGAAGCCTGCCTGAAGCTTTTCCGGGAGAAGGGTTTCAAGCTCCAGCACGAGTGACGGTAGAGTGTGCTGCAAGATCCATGTACCAAGGTGAGCCGAGGAGGACCGGTCCCCCGCTCAGACCTGCCGGAGACGAGTTGGCGGCCTAGCGGATCTTTCCCCGGACCGTGAGCTGGCCTTGCTCTAGCTCCACTTCATCGAGGATCACGGGGAGGTCTCCCTCTCGTATAGCGAGGTTCTTGTTGAGCTGATCCTCGACTAGAAACAGGATGGAGTCCGGCAGGGCGGCACTCCCGAACTCCAGTCTCTCTACAGTGACGACCGGTCTCCCGTCCTGCACGAAGAGCCAGCCCCGGGCGGTGGCGGGCAGGGGCATCTTGCCCAGCCTGGTCTCTACCCGTGCCTCGATGGCATCGGGGTCGATGGATAGCTGGGGGTTGTCGAAGGGAACGTCGGGAAGGCGCTGAAGATACCAGGCGACGGCTTCCCCGAGCTCTCTGTTGGTCAGTGTGACCTCGAAGGGCTCGCCGCGGTGAGTCCCGGCGTCGAGGCGCTCCTTGAGTTCGGTCAGTTGCGCGCTGAGGCGCGGTTCGACGACTGTCTGCGAATCCTCGTTGCTGGCCATGATTGTCTCCTCCGCTGTCCGTCGCAGATGGTGCGAGATTATACTGTACCGCGTTG
>CAZNMJ010000134.1:0-9027 GCA_964573815.1 uncultured Anaerolineales bacterium | reverse complement strand
CGTCGCTCGTGATGGGGGGGGCGCTAGGTCTCTCCATCCTAGAGTCTTTGACTCTCGGCCTGGCCATCAGCTTGGCAGCCACTTTCGGAGACTTGGCGGAATCCATGGTCAAACGACAGGTAGGGGTAAAAGATTCGGGCAGTCTGATTCCCGGTCACGGCGGGATTCTGGACCGCATGGACAGTTTGCTCTTCGTCGTTGCAGTGGTCTACTATCTCGTGGTTTGGGTGTTAGGGGGGTAGAACTGGACACTCGTGTGCGTGCGCGCGATGTGAAGAGTTGGAGTCGATCATTTGGTGAGCAGGCCTAGTGCTGGACGTGGCAGGATCAGATGGGCGGTGTGACCCTCACAGGGACCCTCTCCCTGGGCAATCTCATACTCGCAGCCACTAACGTCATCATCGCCTTCTCTCTGCTGGTCTACATTCTGAGCCACAGCCTCCGGAATGCAGTGGCTCGAGCTTTCTGTGCCCTGCTGGCTTTTGTGACTATTGTTTACGCGGTCGATGTCATAGTCATCAATGTGGAAGCGTCAGCCACCAGATTTATGTGGCTCAAGTTCCAGTGGCTGGGCATCGCGTTCATACCGGCTGCCTATCTTCATTTCTCCGATGCCTTGCTCAGGACCACGAACTCATTCTCCCGGCTTCGACGGGCTCTGGTGGTGACGACCTACGTCTTCGGCGCGATCCTGGTCGCTCTCACGGTCTTCAGCCCCCTGTTGGTAAGAGGTGGTGTGGACACATCTTGGGCGGTCTATTTACAGGCAGGCCCGCTGTTCTGGGTCTTTTCCTTCTATTTCTTCGTAGTCACAGCCCTGGGGGTCGCAAACATCGAGCGTGCTCGACGGCGGACGGTCACTTCGACTTCACGTCGTCGTATGACCTATCTAGCGGTGTCCTTTGCCGCACCAGCGCTGGGTGTCTTCCCCTATATGCTGCTTGCCAGTCTGCCAGCCACCTTCTCGCCAAACGTGTTGCTGTTCATTGTCTTGGTCGGCAACCTGGGCATCGCCCTTATGACTGTCGTCCTTGCCTACAGTGTGGCCTTCTATGGCGCTCTGATGCCTGACAGGGTGGTCAAGCGTAGCTTGGTCAACTACCTGTTGCGTGGACCCTTCGTGGGCATTTGCCTATTGGCACTGATGTTGGTAGTTCCCAGGGTGGAGAGCATTCTTGGGCTACCGCGTGACACTGTCCTTGTGTTCGCCATGGTGCTGGGTATAGTTCTGCTCCAGGTGCTCATCAGCGCTTTTGCGCCGCTCATTGATCTTCTGATATACCGGCGCGACAGCGCTGAGATCACTTGGATTCGTGAGCTGGACACCCGGTTGCTCACAACTACTGACTTGTCCCAGTTGCTGGAGAACATCTTGGCCGCGTTCTGCGATCTACTCGGCGTCACCACCGGCTTCATCCTGACCAAACGGGAAGGCAGGCTGCAGGCGCAAGCGGTATGCGGTCCTCGGGCAGAAGTGAACTACTTTCTGCGTTCCTTTGATCCAGAAGGCATCGCTCAAGTGCTTGTGCGCAACGGCGACAGGGACGACGACGCCTTGCTGGCAGAGATGCTCACAAATCAGGGCGAGTACTGGCTGCTGCTCTTGCGCTCCCGGTCGCGTGAGGAGGCTCTGGGTATCCTGGGAATCAAGGGACCTATCCAGCAGCTCACTCTGACCGACAAGGAGAATGGGATTGCCCTGACGCTGATAGCCGAAGCGGAACTGGCTTTGGAGGACTGGCAGCTGCAGCGTGGGATATTTACCCTGCTATGGGAACTCACCCCCGAGATAGAATCGATTCAGCGTTGGCAGAGTCGGCCTCGGTACGTAGGATCACCCATGTTGGAGCCCATCAACAACACGCCGGTTCGTGAGCCGGATTTCCCCAGGGCGGTGAAGGAAGCCCTCGGTCACTACTGGGGTGGGCCAGGACTTACGGAGAGCCCGCTGTTGAGGATGAAGATCGTTAGGAAATACGCGGAGGAGAGCGGACAGGTGCCCGCCAAAGCGCTGCGCTCTGTGCTCTACAAAGCCATCGAGGCCCTCAAGCCGCCTGAAAGTCAGCGCAATCTGACCACCAAAGAATGGATACTCTACAACATTCTGGAGATGAAGTTCATCAGGGGTTTGCGAATAACTCAGATAGCGACGCGTCTATCTATGAGTGAGTCGGATTTATACAGGAAGCAAAGGGCAGCCATAGATGCTGTGGCCAAGGTGCTTGCCAGCATGGAGGATGAGACCTAGGGTGCCTCGGATTGCCTTGCGTAGGGGAGATATCACTGAGCTGCAAACGGACGCCATAGTCAATGCGGCCAACAACAGACTATGGATGGGGGCTGGAGTGGCGGGCGCCATTAAGCGAGCTGGGGGAAAGGCGATCGAAGACGAGGCGGTCAAACAAGCCCCCATACCGGTGGGTGAAGCCGTGGTCACCGGAGCCGGCACATTGAAGGCCAGGTACGTGATCCATGCCGCGGTCATGTCCACGGATCTCGTGACCGATGCCGACAAGGTCAGGGATGCCACCAAGAACAGCCTCCTTCGCGCCGAGGAGCAGGGTCTCAAGAGCGTAGCCTTTCCCGCTCTGGGGACTGGGGTGGGAGGCTTTCCCTATGCTGAGGCGGCCAGAGTCATGATCGGTACTGTTAGGGAGCATCTGGCTACGGACAGCGGCTTGGAGGAGGTGCTCATTGTGCTCTATGGCGATGAAGCGTATGACGCCTTTGACGAGGAGCTGCGCAAGCGGGACCCTGCCGCATAAGGGCTTGAACGGTTGACGTAATCATTCTGCGGACTTGACGCTGCTTCCGGGTTATGGTATGATGGCCGGGATTCGGTGGTGAGGGTGGACTAAGGAGGCGGCTCCATGAGAAAGAGCTTGTGCATAATGGGTATCCTGTTTCTCCTACCGGCCCTGGCCCTGGCGCTGGGTGGATGTGAGAGGGCCAAACCTGCGCCTACTCCCACTGCTGAGATCACACCACAGGCTCCAGCGGGGACGCCGGTATCGGGGCCAGGCGAAAGCCCGCAGCCGACTACGGAACCGTCAGCGCCCGAGACAGCTCCGCCGGCCCCGGAGGAAACGCCCACTTCTGTTGTGCCTCAGCCGACCTCTGCACCTGAGCCACCGCCCGCGCCTCCACCCGCTGAAGGAGTGGAGCATGTCGTGGCATGGGGGGAGACGATCTACGTCATAGCGGCTCGCTACGGAGTCAGCGCTGAAGAGATCGCAGCAGCAAACAATTTGACAAACCCAGACCTCATCAGGGCGGGGGACGTACTGATCATTCCTGGTGTCTCCGCTCCGTCCCCGGAACCCGGAGTGCACATCGTCCGTCCGGGAGAAAACCTGCGTTCAATCGCCAACCTGTACGGTACGACTGTAGACGCCATAGCCAAGGCCAACGGCATCGTGAACCCCAACTATATTTATGTGGGGCAGAGGCTGACCATTCCTGGAGGAGGAGGCACGGCGCAGCCCGGTGGACAGACCTACGTCGTGCAGCCAGGCGACACACTTTCGTCCATCGCGCTCAAATTCGGCACGACAGCCTACGCTATCGCCTACGCCAACAACTTGCCCAACGTGAACTTCATCTACGTGGGACAGACTCTTCGGATACCATAGCTGGCGCTTGGGGGACAGGCGCCCTACTCGCTCCAGACCGTAGCTCCTCGACAGGGGCAGGTTAGGAAATCCGGGCGTCCGTCGGGTCGCTCTTGCTGGTTGTGCTTGGATTAGAAGGGTTATTGTTCTGCGTATATCGTTCGGGGAAGGCTCTTGGGTTCGGGTTCCGGGCCAACAGCCTTCTTGTTCGATGAGGGCGTGCTGCTTGAACGAGGAGTTGGTTTCCAGCAAGCGTGTTTACGAAGGACGGGTGGTCAATCTTCGCGTTGACACAGTGAGGATGCCCAGCGGTCGGATTACCGACCGTGAGATCGTAGAGCACCGCGGTGCAGTGACTGTTGTGGCCTTAGACGAGGAAGAGAACGTGCTGCTGGTCAGCCAGTTCCGGTCCGCTGTGGGAGAAGAACTCCTGGAATTGCCTGCGGGAACTGTAGAGCCCGGTGAGGACACCAGAACGTGCGCTTTTCGGGAGCTGCAGGAGGAGACTGGATACGTCGCGGAGCATCTGGAGGAGCTGTATGTGTTCTATGCCTCGCCTGGCTTCTCTGACGAACGCATCTGGCTGTATCTAGCCACAGGTCTGAAGCCAGCTCCTCAGCCGGTGCAGACCGACGAGATCAGTGAGGTAGTCAAGGTGCCTCTGGACAGAGCCTTGGAGATGGTTCGCAGCGGGGAGATAAATGACGGTAAGAGCATCCTGGGGCTGACCGCTGCGCAGGCCAGACTGGCGGCTTCCTAGCGCGAGGTCTGCTGTCAGTGGAGGACGCCGCACTGTCAGGACTTGGAAAGGAGCGGACCAAGTATGGAACCCACAGATCGTAAGTATGGCAAGGAACATGAATGGGTGAAGCTGGACGGCGGACTGGCCATTGTCGGAATCACGGATTATGCCCAGGAGCAGCTCGGCGATATCGTCTACGTAGAGCTACCTCAGCCCGGAGATACTCTGACGCAGTTTGAGTCTTTTGGCATCATAGAGTCGGTTAAGGCAGCGTCGGACCTCTACGCTCCCATCGGCGGCGAGGTGGTAGCCGTGAACGAGGAACTCGTGGACCGGCCCGAACTGGTGAACGAGGATCCCTATGAAGGCGGCTGGATGCTCAAGGTGCAGCTCGAAGACGAGTCAGACATGGACAGGCTGATGACGGCGGAGGAATACCAGGCACATTTGAAGACTCTTGAGGAATGATGGTGAGTTCCTATATCCCGAACACTGATGCTGACCGGAAGAGGATACTGGAGACCCTGGGCGTCGATTCTGTGAGGGAGCTCTTCGACGTCATCCCTGCCGAGAAACGATACCCGCATCTCGATCTCCCCCCGCCGTTGTCGGAGATGGAGGTGAAGAAGCTGCTGCGCGACTTGGCTGAGGAGAACGCCGACTTGGACCATCACCCCTGTTTCCTTGGTGCCGGGGCCTATAACCATTTCGTCCCCGCTGTGGTGGATCACATCATTGGCCGGGGTGAGTTCTACACCGCCTATACGCCCTACCAACCCGAAGTCAGCCAGGGGACGCTGACCAGCATCTATGAGTTTCAGACCATGATCTGCGACCTCACGGGAATGGATGTCGCCAACGCGTCCATGTATGACGGAGCCACCGCTTTGGCTGAGGCAGGGTTGATGGCCGCTCGAGTGACGGGGCGGCACAAACTGGTAGTAGCCTCTACCGTCCACCCAAGGTATCGGCAGGTGCTGAGAACCTACACTCAGGGGATAGGCACGGACATTCAAGAGGTCGACTATGGTGAGGACGGTGGAGTCGATCTTGACCAAGCAGAGGAGTTGCTCGACGCTGACACGGCTGCTCTGATGGTTCAGTATCCCAACTTCTTTGGTTGCCTAGAAGACCTGCCGCCTATGAGCGAAATGGCTCACGCTGTGGGTGCGCTTCTTGTGGTCTGCGTCGATCCGATAGCGATAGGGCTTTTTCGTTCGCCCGGGGAGCAGGGGGCTGACATTGTGGTGGGCGAGGGGCAGAGCTTGGGTAGTCCCCCTGGCTACGGGGGCCCTTATGTAGGCCTCTTTGCCTGCCGGCAGCAGTACTTGCGGCAGATGCCCGGACGTCTGATAGGCATGACCACCGATACGGAGGGGCGTAGAGGGTTCGTCCTCACGCTGCAACCTCGGGAACAGCACATTCGCAGGGAGAAGGCTACGTCGAACATATGCACCAACGAGGCTCTGGTGGCTCTTGCGGCAACCACCTATCTGGCGGTCATGGGCAAGCAAGGACTACGCGATACGGCTGAGTTGTGCTATCATAAGGCCCACTATGCTGCCCAGGCGATTGACGCACTGCCCGGGTATCAGAGGCGGTTCGGGGAGTTCTTCAAGGAGTTCGTCATCCAGGCGCGCGTGTCGCCGGTTAGCGTGAACAGTGGCCTGTGGGAGCAGGGCATCATCGGCGGCTATGAGTTGGGAAGGGACTATCCGCAACTGGGTGATTGTCTTCTCCTTTGCGCCACCGAGATGAACACCAGGGACGAAATCGACCGATTGATCCAAGTCCTGCGTGACATTTGGAGCGACAGATGACGGAGCCCTTGCTCTTCGAACTGAGTTCGCCCGGCCGTGTGGGATGCCGGCTGCCTGAGTTGGACGTGCCCAAGACTCCCTTGCCAGACAAGTTCTTGCGCTTGGACTTGCCTTTGCTCGAGGTGAGTGAGCGGGAAGTGGTTCAGCACTTCACTCGTCTGTCTCAGCTCAACTTCAGTGTTGATACGGGATTCTATCCCCTCGGCTCCTGCACGATGAAGTACAACCCTAGACTGCACGAAGAAGTGGCTCGCTTCGGAGGATTCACGCGGATCCATCCTTGCCAGGATGAATCCACGGTTCAAGGAGCCCTGCAGCTGATGTATGGGCTACAGGAGTACCTGGCGGAGACAACGGGTCTACCGGGCGTCAGCCTGCAGCCCTTGGCCGGCGCCCATGGGGAGCTGACCGGAATGCTGATTATTCGCGCCTACCATCTGGAGCGCGGAGACGAGCGCAGAACGACAGTGCTGGTCCCAGATTCAGCTCACGGAACCAACCCGGCGACGGCTACCATGTGTGGCTACACGGTGACGACTGTGCCGTCAGATGCGCGTGGCAACATAGACGTCCAGGAACTGGACAGGCTGATGGACGAGACGGTTGCAGGCCTGATGTTGACCAATCCCAATACCCTGGGGCTCTTTGAAGAGCATATTCTGAGAGTGGCAGACGTTGTCCATGGAGCCGGAGGACTGATCTACTGTGACGGTGCCAACATGAACGCTCTCTTGGGCATTGCCAAACCGGGCGAGTTGGGCACCGATGTGCTGCATCTCAACCTGCACAAGACCTTCAGCACGCCTCACGGCGGCGGGGGCCCTGGTGCGGGAGCGACAGCAGTGACAGACGAGTTGGTTCCCTTCCTGCCGACGCCCGTGGTAGCCAGGCGGCATGGGCAGGAGTCCGCGACTGGGGGCACGGAGTACTATCTCGATTATGAACGCCCCCTTTCCATAGGACCGGTCAGCGGGTTCTATGGGAACTTCGGAGTGATGGTCAAGGCGTACGCCTATCTTCGGTCTCTCGGCGAGGACGGACTCCGGGAAGTGAGCGAGAACGCCGTTCTCAACGCAAACTACCTCTTGCATCAACTCAAGGACTACTATTACCTGCCGTATGACCGCGTGTGCCTTCACGAATGCGTCTTCTCTGGGAAGAACCAGGCCAAAGCTGGTGTGCACACGGTGGACATAGGCAAGAGGCTCATAGATCGCGGCTTCCACCCGCCAACAGTGTACTTCCCCCTCATCGTCGAAGAGGCTTTGATGATTGAGCCTACGGAGACGGAGAGTCTGGCGACTCTGGACGCTTTTGTATCTGCTATGCGCCAGATTGCGCACGAGGCGGAGACGGAGCCTGAACTGGTGCGGGGGGCGCCTCGCGGAACGCCCGTGACAAGGCTTGACGAGGTCTCAGCTGCGCGCAAGCCTAACCTGAGATGGCAGAAACAAACGTCAGACCGAGATTGAACCTCATGCGGCCATTTCTGGTGTAAATATGTGGAAGGGGACGCCTGATGCTTGACGATGGAGAGTTGGTGGCCAGGATTCGGGAGGGCGACCTGGACGCCTTTGAGACTCTGTACCGCAGGTATAAGGACGAACTGTACAGGACTGCCCTGGCTATCACCAGGGATCGAGGTGCAGCCGAGGAGCTTCTGCAGGACTGTTTTCTGAGGGCCTATGATCATATGGACAGGGTTGATGGGTACGCATCGCTTAGGCCCTGGCTGCATCGGATTATCGTGAACTTGAGCTATAATTGGGCGGCTAAGAGGCGCCTGCGACTCATATCCATTGAGGACGTGTTTGACCGTTTGCTGATGGTACCGCGCACGTCACCGGAACGCGCTTTTGAGAGGGAAGAGTTGTTACAGGTCGTTGACGAGGCTTTGAGGTCCCTCAGCATGCGTCAGCGCGTCGTGGTTGTCCTCTTTTACCTGCAGGGCTTCAGCTTGGCCGAGATCGCGTATGTGCTGGACTGCCCTGTCGGGACGGTGAAGTCTCGGTTGCACAACGCTCGCAGGGTGTTGAGGCAGGAGCTGATGGCCGACGCGCGGATATCCAGGGAAGCGGCTTTCGAGCTTCTATCGTCCTGAAGAAACAGCTGTTGATGTGAGGTGGGAGATGGGCGACATTAGGAGAGACCAGCTCGACGTATTGCTCAAGAGAGCTCTAAAGGATGGTGCCTCTGGCGAGACGCCACCGAGCCGAGTGTGGACGAACATCAAGGTCGGGATAGAGGAACGGAGGAGACATGAGCCTTCTCGCTTCCAGCGCGTGCTTGACGTAGGCGCTGACGTTCTGTCCTTCGGGGCTGATATTGCCATGGGTGCTCGTATTACCTTGACGCCTTCGCCAGCCGGGGGCGAGAATGGGTGGACGCAGAGGCTAGTGCTGGCTGGACACTCGACTGCCCCCCTCCACTATTCCATCCACCACTGATGCTGAGGCATGGGCTTGGCGCTGATTGGAAAGTGTGACATCCTCAGTCAAGCTCGTCTCTTCCCCTGTGTCGCTTCGTTCTGTCTTCTTCTACTCAATACGTGCGGTAGGCGCTGCTTCGCCTGGGAGTGGAGGGAATGGGGCAGAGCTGCGCTTGTGAGGAGAGAATGGTGACCGGAGCGACTCTGCTGGAGGTACAAGATCTAGGGACGCAGTTCGACACCGCCGACGGCGTAGTTCGCGCCGTTAATGGTGTCTCCTTCTCAGTCCATGAGGGGGAGACGGTGGGCATAGTGGGCGAGAGCGGGTGCGGCAAGACGGTGACCGCATTGTCCATCGTACGCCTCATACCCGAGCCACCAGGTAGGATCGCGAGCGGTCGAGTGCTCTTCCGGGGACGTGACCTT
>CAZNMJ010000133.1:0-9098 GCA_964573815.1 uncultured Anaerolineales bacterium | reverse complement strand
CTGACGTCAACTTCAAAGTCGTCAAGGAGTTCGTAGCCAGGGTGCGCGAACGGGCCGTCGGGGCTGAGGTGATGCGGAGTCTCACCCCTGCGCAGCAGGTAGTCAAGATCGTCAATGAGGAGTTGATCGCCCTCCTTGGCGAGCCCAGCAAGCTGGATCTGTCGGGGCAGCCTCCCCATGGTGTGATGTTGGTGGGTCTGCAGGGTTCGGGCAAGACGACCACGGCGGCCAAGCTGGCCCTTCACCTCCGCAAACAGGGACAGAGGCCACTGCTGGTGGCGGCGGACATCCGAAGACCGGCAGCTGTTCAGCAGCTGGAGATACTGGGAGCGGAAATGGACCTCGCCGTCCACAGTGAGGGGACTTCGGTGCCCCCTCCTCAGATATGCGCCCATGCCTTGAAGAGAGCGAAAGAGGCCGCCTACAGCGTGGTCATCATGGACACCCAGGGGCGCCTCCATGTGGATGACCAGCTCATGGCTGAACTGGAGCAGGTAAAGGGGGAAGTCTCGCCGGCGGAGATCCTGCTAGTGGCTGATGCGATGACGGGGCAGGACGCCGTTCGGGTGGCGCAAGAGTTCCACGAGCGGGTGGGGCTCTCTGGGCTGATTCTGACCAAGATGGATGGCGATGCTCGCGGAGGCGCAGCCCTCTCCATGCGTTCTGTGACCGGCGTTCCCATCAAGTTCCTGGGGACGGGCGAGAAATCGACTGACCTCGAGGGCTTTCACCCGGATCGCCTGGCCTCTCGCATACTGGGAATGGGGGATGTGCTGACCCTCATCGAAAGGGCAGAGGAGGTTTTGGATGAAGAACAGGCCCTCAAGATGGAGGAGAAGCTCCGCACAGCTACCTTCACTCTGGAGGATTTCTTGGATCAGTTGCAGCAGGTGAAGAAGATGGGACCTATGAGCCAGCTGATGGACATGATTCCAGGTCTGTCCGGCCTCTCCGGCCAGATCCCTGCGGAAATCACGGACAAACAATTGGTCAAGATCGAAGCGATGATCAACTCCATGACGCCCACCGAGCGGCAGAGCCCTCGTATCATCGGCGGCAGCCGCAAGCGGCGAATCGCTCGAGGCAGCGGTACCACAGTTCAGGAGCTGAACCAGCTGCTGAGCCAGTTCCGGCAGATGCAGAAGATCATGAAGCAGATGAGCAAGGGGCGTATGCCAGATCTCTCGTCCATGTTCAGGTGATCGGCCGTGCGCCACTTGAGAGACTTGATACAACGGTACGGAGAGGAGAACAAGGGAACTGATGATCAAGATTAGGTTACGACGGGTGGGGGCGAAGGGACAGCCTCACTATCGGGTGGTCGTGGCCGACGCCCGTTCCCCACGTGACGGACGCTTTATCGAGACCATAGGCCATTACAACCCGCGACTCGATCCCCCTGAGTTCAAGATAGCGGAGGATCGAGCTGTCTACTGGTTGCAGCATGGAGCTCAACCTACAGACGCCGTGTTGCGGATGTTTGAGAAACTCGGGACTCTCGAGAAGCTGGAGCGGGTCAAGGCGGGTGAGTTGCTGGCAGATATCCTGGCAGAGGTGGTTGAGGCAGCGCCTGTGCCAGAGGAAGCGGTGGCAGAACCGCCGCGAGAAGAGGTTGAGGCTGCGCGGACGCGGGAGGAAGGTGAGCCTGTGCCCGACATCGCCATCGAGGAGCTTGACCTTTCAACGCGTGTGGTGAACGTCCTGCGCGAAGCGGGCATCGAGACGGTCCAAGACCTGCTCACCAAGTTGGAGGAGGGTAGGGAAGCAGCGCTCGCCATCCCAGGCCTTGGAGAGAAGTCCTTGGATGAGATAGAAGAGAGCTTGAGGGCAAGAGACTTGCTTGAGTGACGAAGACTTCAAGCCTGGGCAGCAAGCTGGCGGCGAGAGGCACGCTCAGTTGCCCTGCGATTCGGTACAGCGGATCCAGGGGCATCCTCAGTAGGGCCTCGTAGCCGCTTTCCTATACCAGACACCGAGGATGCAAGGAGGGCGATTTCCGTGAAAGAGTTGGTGGAGTACATGGCCAAGCAGCTGGTGGACAATCCCGATCAGGTCGAAGTCACAGAGGTAAACGCCACTCGTTCGGTGATACTGGAACTACGTGTCGCCAAGGAGGACATGGGCCGCGTCATAGGCAAGCAAGGACGGGTGGCCAACGCCATGCGTACACTGCTCAGGGTGGCGGCCGCCAAGCAGGGCAAGCGTGCCATACTGGAGATAGTCTAGGTGCGTAGAGAGGACGGCCTACCTCCATCTCCCCAGAAGCGCAAACGGCCTTCTCATCTAGTGGTCGCACGTATACTGGGTCCATTGGGCATGAGGGGTGAGGTGAAGGCCGAGGTTCTTACCGATTTTCCAGACCGCTTCAGCTTGCTGAAGACGGTGTATCTGGGTGAGGAGCTTACCCCTGCTGTGGTTGAAGCTCACAGGTTTCATGGAAGGAGGGTCATCCTCAAGCTGGAGGGTTGTGAGAATCGGGACGATGCTGCCGGGTTGAAAGGGAAATTGGTACAAGTGCCTGCCGAGGAAGCCATTCCTCTGGAGGAGGACGAGTACTACATCTATGAGATCATCGGACTGGAGGTGTGGACGACAGAGGGCGAGTTCTTGGGACTCGTCGATGAGATACTGTTCACCGGCAGCAATGATGTGTACGTGGTGAAGGATGGCCACCGGGAGGTGCTAATACCTGCCCTTTCTGACGTGGTGACCAAGGTTGACACCGGAGAAGGGCGGATTGAGGTGTGTTTGATGCGGGGTTTGCGCTGAAAGCGTGAATCCCCAAAGTCTCTCAGTGACTTGAAGGGCCTGCCGAAATCGTGACTGCTGATACGGAATATTGGATCGGATTCAATATCGTCTCTGGTATAGGACCGGCTCGCTTCAAGCTGTTGTTGGATCATTTCGGCGACCTGGAGAAGGCCTGGTGGGCCTCAGGTGCGGAGTTGAAGGACGCGGGTCTGGACAAGCGGTCCACACAGGCGATCCTGGCCGCCAGGGAGACGATCTCCCCGGACGAGGAGTTGGAGAAGGTGCAAAGCGAGGGCGCCAAGGCGATAACCTGGCGGGATGAGGAGTATCCTCCCCGTCTGGGCCATGTGCACAACGCTCCCCCCGTGCTCTATGTGAAAGGTGACATCCTACCTCGAGACGAATGGGCGGTGGCGGTGGTGGGCACACGAGCGTCAAGGGCGTACGGCAGACAGATGGTGGAGGAGATAGCTGGCGACTTGGCGAGAAGTGGCATCACGGTGGTCAGCGGCCTGGCCAGGGGCATTGATTCACTGGCTCATCGCGCTGCCCTGAGGGCCGGCGGGCGCACCATAGCGGTACTGGGATGTGGCATTGACATAATCTATCCTCACGAGCATAGGGACTTGGCCAGGAATATCGTCGAAAAAGGGGCCCTGATCACCGAGTATCCCTTGGGTACCAAGCCGGAAGGAGGCAACTTCCCGCCACGCAACCGAATCATCAGTGGCCTGTCGCTCGGCACGCTGGTGGTGGAGGCAGGCAAGCGTAGCGGAGCGCTCATAACGGCCGACTATGCACTGGAACAGGGGCGAGAGGTATTTGCGCTGCCGGGAAATGCGAACAGTCCCAAGAGCGCGGGCACGAATCGCCTGATCCAGGAGGGAGCTGCTAAGCTGGTGATGTGCGTAGAGGATATCCTAGAGGAGCTGAATCTCACCTTGGTGGAGCAGCACCAGCAGGTGCGGATGATCGTTCCCGAGGACGAGAAGGAAGCTCAGATCCTGGAGTGTATCTCCACGGAGCCTATTCACGTAGATGACATAAGGCAGAAGACCAGTCTGCCCATCTCCGAGGTAACCAGCACGCTAGCCATGATGGAGCTCAAGGGTATGGTGCGGCAGGTAGGAGGTATGAACTACGTGGTGGCGCGGGAAAGAGGGGTGGAGTACATTGTGGAGTGAGCGGAGGCGATGATGTATGCGGTTATCCTGGCCGGGGGAAGCGGGAAACGCCTTTGGCCTCTGAGTCGTAGGGAGTGTCCGAAGCAGCTACTGGACATAACTTGCCAGGAGAAGCCGTTGCTTCGGGAGACCTATGCGCGTCTGGAACCGCTGGTGCCACCAGACGGGATCTACGTGATCACCGCTGAGCAGTATGTTGAGAGCACCAAGGAGCACTTGCCCTCCTTGCCCGAGGGTAACGTGATCCGCGAGCCGCAGGGTAGAGGCTCCGCCCCTGCCATAGGATTGGCGGCCCTCCATCTGAGGCGTCGGGATCCGGACGCGGTGATGGCCTGCCTCCCGGCGGATCATCACATCGCGGAGCCTGATAGATTCCGGGATGTGCTGTCGGTAGCCGAAGAGGTGGCTCGGGAGGGCCACCTTGTCACTTTGGGGATGAAACCGGATCGCCCTCACACTGGCTACGGATACATCGAAATCGGTGAGCAGCTGATGGAAAAGGGTGGGCACGCGGTTCATCGGGTGCAGCGCTTTACGGAGAAGCCTGAGGAGGACGTAGCCAAGGGCTTTGTGGAAGGAGGACGGCACTTCTGGAACAGTGGCATGTTCATTTGGAGAGCTGGGACCATCCTCGAAGAGATCGGCAAGCACTTACCGCGCCTACATGCCTGCTTGGCGGAGGTGGAAGAGGTCCTGGGCACGGAAGACGAGCGAGCCGTGCTGGAACGAACCTGGCCCAACGTCGAGAAGCAGACCATAGACTTCGGGGTAATGGAAGAAGCCGAGGACGTGGTGGTCATTCCCACGGAGATTGGCTGGACCGATGTTGGAGATTGGGCCACTCTGACAGCTTTGCTGCCCAGCGATGGGGATGGAAACGTCGTCGTGGGGCATCATATGGGCCTGAAGACCAAGAGCTCTCTGATCTATAGCCCTCGTCGTCTCGTAGCTACCGTGGGGATAGAGGATCTAATCATCGTCGACACCGAGGATGCGATTCTCGTTTGCCCCAGGGATCGGGCCCAGGAAGTAAAAGCCCTGGTTGAGCGGCTGGAAGAAGAGGGCTGGCGGGAGTGCCTCTAGAGTGAGTGGTTCTATGGAAGCGTACTGCCTGCGATGCAAAGCCAAACGGGAGATGATCGATCCCCAGCCTGTCTACTCCAAGAAGGGACAGCCCGGCACGAGCGGCACCTGTCCCGTCTGTGGAGGCGGGATACACCGAGCGGGAGAGACCGAGGCTCATCAATCGCTCCCCAAACCCAGCATACCTCCTGGCGACGGCAAGCTGGTCATCGTGGAGTCGCCGGCCAAGGCACGGACGGTGGGCAGGTTCTTGGGCAAAGGACACAAGGTTGAGGCCACCCTGGGCCACGTGCGCGATCTGCTCAAGTCCCGCCTGAGCGTCGACGTGGACAACGATTTTGAACCCACCTACCGGGTCCCGAATGAGAAGCGCAAGACCGTCAAGCACATCGAGAAAGTGGCCAAGAAGGCGGCAGAGGTGTACCTGGCCACCGACCCCGACAGGGAGGGCGAGGCCATAGCGTGGCACGTAGTCCAGGCCGCCAAGATCGGGGACCGCCCCATATACAGGGTGGTGTTCCACGAGATCACCAAGGATGCTGTCAGAGAGGCCTTCGCGAACCATAGAGACATAGACATGAGGTTGGTGGATGCTCAGCAGGCCCGACGCATCCTGGACAGACTGGTGGGCTACCAGATCAGCCCACTGCTGTGGAAGACGGTCAGGGGAGGGCTGTCCGCAGGCCGGGTGCAATCGGTGGCCGTCCGCCTCGTCGTGGAGCGCGCGAGAGAGATCGAGGCCTTCGTACCCGTCGAATACTGGTCCATCGAGGCTGAACTGGCCAAGCAGGAAACTCGTGGGCAAAAGGAAAGGGAGAGCTTCTGGGCCAAACTACACAAGGTCAGGGGCAAGAAGGTTGACCTCAGCAACCAAGCGGAAGCGCAGAAGATAGTCGATGACTTGCAGGGTGCGAGCTATGTGGTGGCGAAGGTGGACACGCGGCATCGACGGAGGAAGGCTCCCGCTCCCTTCATCACCAGCACCATGCAGCAGGATGCCTCTCGTCGCCTGAGGTTCTCCGCAAGGCGTACGATGCGCGTCGCACAGCAGCTGTACGAGGGCATAGATCTGGGCCCTGAGGGCAGCGTTGGTCTGATCACCTATATGCGCACCGATTCCGTCAATGTATCGGACCAGGCACGGGCTGAGGCCAGGGCCTACATCTCCGAAAAGTATGGCAGCAGATACGTGCCGGCGAAGCCGCCCAAGCACAGGACGCGGGCCAAGAGGGCAGAGGAAGCTCATGAAGCCATTCGGCCCACGTCGGTGCGGCGCGAACCCCAGGTCGTGAAGCAGTATCTCAACCCACAGCAATTCCGCCTCTATGACCTTGTGTGGAGACGGTTTGTGGCCAGCCAGATGGCCTCGGCGGTGCTGGAGACCACCTCTATCGATATCGAGGCCGGCGATCCGCAGGTGGAGATGCCGTACCTTTTCCGCGCCACAGGACGGGTGGTGAAGTTCCCGGGCTTTCTCCGCGTGTACAGCGACCTGCGGCGGGATGAGGAGGAGCAGGTTCCACCTCTCCCTCCCTTGACGGAGAGGGAGCTGCTCGATCTACTCCAATTGGTGCCCAAACAGCATTTCACCAAGCCGCCGGCGCGCTACAGCGAAGCAACTCTGGTCAGGGCTCTGGAGGAGCATGGCATAGGGAGGCCCAGCACCTACGCTCCCATCCTCTCCACGATCCAGGAGCGGGGCTACGTGCAGTTGATGGAGAGGCGGTTTCAGCCGACCGAGTTGGGCTTCATCGTCAACGACCTGCTGGTGGAACACTTTGGCGATATCGTGAATGTCGACTTCACGGCGCGCATGGAGTCGCGCCTGGACCTCATCGCCTCGGGCGAGCGGGAGTGGGTGCCCATCTTACGGCGGTTCTACGATCGATTTGAGGGCCAGCTGGAGAAGGCCAAGGTGGAGATGGAGAAGGTCAAGCTGGAGCCCGAGCCGGCAGGCATAGATTGCGACAAATGCGGCAGCCCCATGGTCATCAAGATGGGGCGTTACGGGAAGTTCATCGCTTGCAGCAACTATCCCGAGTGTCGGAACACCAAGCCATTCCTCGTAAAGGTGGGGGTTGCCTGCCCGCAATGCGGCGGCGATCTGGTGGAGAAGAGGACCAGGAAGGGCCGTACGTTCTACGGGTGCGCCAACTATCCCCAGTGCGACTTCGCCTCCTGGGACAAGCCCGTGCCAGAGCCTTGCCCCGAGTGTGGCGGACTGTTGGTGGAAGCGGGCAGGGAAGCCGTCAGATGTATCCGCTGCGGCACGCGCAGGGGACGTTTGCGCGAGGAGACGGTTCCTGAGGAACAGCCCTTGGGGACTTGACATATTCTCAAAAGGGGGAGCCTGTGCCCACTGACGGTCGACGCCAGACGACCATGGAAGAGCAGCTGGAGCTTTACATAAGGCATCTAGCTGTGGAGAAGGACGCCTCCCCCTACACCCTCCGTAACTACTCCCACGAGATTGGGCAATTCCTCGATTTTCTGGAGGAGCAAGGGCTGGACTCCTGGGAGGACGTTGATCGCCAGGTACTGCGCCGGTATCTCCTCTGGTTGCGCAAAGAGGGGTACGTTGAAGCCAGCATGGCCCGCAAGCTCTCCGAACTCCGCTCCTTTTGCCGCTACCTTCTCCAGGCAGGCTACCTGAGTTCCAATCCCGTCGACGTCGTTTCCTCGCCCAAGGTACCGAAGAGGCTGCCCCGCTACCTCAAGATGGAGGAGGTCGAGGCTCTCCTCAACGCCCCCGATGTGTCTACGCCGCTGGGCCAACGGGACAGGGCGATTCTGGAACTGCTGTACGCCGCTGGAGTCAGATTGAGCGAGTTGGTCAGTCTGAACCTGGGCCAGATTAATCTGGAGGCGGGCCAGTTGCGCGTTTGGGGCAAGGGAGGCAAGGAGAGGATGGTCTTGCTCGGTGATCCAGCGGTCCGCGCTCTGAGGATCTACATCAGCCGTGGTAGGGCGCAGCTGGCCAGCGACAAGAGCAAGAATGCCCTCTTCCTGAACCGCTTCGGGGGACGGCTCTCGCGGCGCAGCATAGGCTTGATCATAGACAAGTACAGCAAGCTAGCGGGCCTGTGGAAGAAGATCACCCCTCACCTTCTGCGCCACACCTTTGCCACGCATATGTTCGAGGGCGGGGCCGATCTGCGAGTCGTCCAGGAGCTACTGGGCCACGCCCAGCCCACCACTACGGAGATTTACACCCACGTGACCCCCAGCCGGCTGAGAGAGGTGTACATGAAATCGCATCCGCGGGCGAAGGGCCAGCCCAACGACGAAGTGTGACCCAAGGTCGATGATGGGTTGCCGGCGTGCTGGGGAGGGGATCGGTGGGGCCGATCCCCCGTCACAAGGCACTTGACGGCTGAGGTGCCAAGGCTACAGAGGTGACTCCAATATGCACCGTGTTGACGCCAGAATGTTGCGACTGCGTGAGGAGTTCAGATCGAGGGAGCTCGATGCCTTCGTCGTCACGCATCCACAGAACCGTCGCTACTTGAGCGGGTTCACCGGCTCCGACGGAGCTTTGTTTGTCACCCCCGACGAAGCGAAGCTGGTCACCGACTTTCGCTATCTGGAGCAGGCGGAGAGGCAATCGCCGGAATTTGAGCTGGTAGAGGCCACCCCGATTGAGTTGCCAGAGACGCTGGGTGAGTTGGCGCGCCAGACCGCGGTGAAGCGGGTGGGCTTCGAGAGCCACGACGTGGCTGTCGCTGATTACTCGGATTGGACCACGGCGGTTGATTCAGAGTTGGTGCCGGTCAAGGAACTGGTGGAGGAGATGCGGGCCATCAAGGACGAAGGGGAGTTAGAGACCATCAACCAGGCGGTGGCCATCGGCGACGCTGCGATGGCCCACATACGGGATTTCATCAGGCCGGGGATGATGGAAAAGGACGTGGCGTGGGAGTTGGAAGCCTACATGCGCACACACGGCGCGGAGGCGGCGGCTTTCGACATCATCGTGGCCAGCGGTCCCAATGGGGCCATGGCCCACGCCATGGTTTCAGATAGAGTGATCCAGGTGGGCGAGCCCATCGTCATCGACGTCGGTGCTCGGGTGGACGGCTA
>CAZNMJ010000132.1:4011-9105 GCA_964573815.1 uncultured Anaerolineales bacterium | reverse complement strand
ACCTTCTCGGCAATCTGACCACGCGCGGCAGACGTTTCTCCACCTGGCTGAACCTGGAAGATGCACCAACGATAACTCTCGACAACGCCGCAGTGCGCTCTCTCCAGAACCCGGACGCCCCCGATCTATCGGTAGGCTACGTTATGGTGAACAGGGAGTCCGTGCTGGCGGTCATCCCTCGGGAGACACAGGCGGCGGCGCCAGCGTCGGAACTTGACATGAAACCCCTGGAGTACGTGGAGAAGTCACGACACGAAGTCGTGGTGAGCCTCACTCCATTCGTCTTGAGGGGCCACGTACATGTGGCCATGGGGGCCAACGTGCGCCACGCACTCTCCACTTTCAGCGATTCCTTCATGCCCGTCACCGAAGTGAGGATAGTGTACACACCTAATCCCAAGTTGCTTTGGGAGGGAGAGGTGGTGCTCTTCAATCGGGCCAAGGCGCAGTTGTACTGGCCTGCTCCTACAGCCCAGAGGGAGAGATGATGCATGCCGAGACACGCAGGAAAATCGAGATAGAGGTGTTCACGGACACACATGTTATCACGGGGCGCCTTCGTACGACACAGGGCCGCCTATCCGATACGCTGAACTATGAACTGCCACATGTGCTTGTGCTCACCGAGGCTACGAGCAAGCCTCTGGAGAAGGCGGAGGAGCCTGGTGTGGCGGGCGGCTTCGTCCACATCAATACGATGTCCATCGCCTTCACCGTTCCGCGTGGCCCCGAGCCTGCCCTGGAGGAGCGGCGCCAATTCAGCAGCTTTGAGTACGTGGAGAAGGAACGTCACAAGGCGGTGGTGAGGGTGCCTCCCTTCAGTTTCGAAGGTTATCTGCATCTCCCCAGGGGCAATGATGTGGAGCGCTCTCTATGGCAGCTCACTCCATCCTTCGTCCCCCTTAGTGACGCCAAAGTCACCCTCAAGGATCACCCTGAGGTGGCCTGGCACAGGGACGTAGTGATCCTCAATCGGCGCAAGGCGCAGATTATGCTGCCGGATGAGGGGGATGGATGACCGTGAGCAATGAAAGTGGGACGGCGCTTGTTGGAAGGGGCTTTCATTGCCAGGGAGAACAGGTTTCGCGCCCGGGTGCGGCTGGCAGGTGAGGAAGTTGCTGCCCACGTCCCGAACTCCGGGCGATTGACGGAGTTGCTGTCCCCTGACCATCCTATGCTGCTGGCGGAAGCCAGAAGCCCACATCGGGTCACAGACTATGACCTGCTGATGGTGTCCTTACCACACACTCTGGTATCCATCGATGCCCGCTTGCCCAACAACCTGTTTCATGAAGCTATCGAGGATGGCGCTTTGCAGGAGTTTCAGCACTACTCGGTTGCGCAGCGAGAAGTTGTCTACGGGGACAGCCGGCTGGATTTCCTCCTCAAAGCGGATGGGGGCAGAAGGCCGTGTCTGGTGGAAGTGAAATCGGTGACCTTGGTACAGGAAGGTATAGGCCGTTTTCCCGATGCGGTGACCGAGCGTGGAGCGCGTCACTTGAACGAGTTGCGGAGCGCTTCGCTCGATGGAAATCGCACGGCTGTCGTCTTTGTGATACAACGGGCAGACGCGGAGGCCTTTGCTCCGCACGATGAGTCAGACGCACGCTTCGGCGAAGTGCTGAGAGACGTGGCGTTCGATGGAGTGGAGGTCTACGCCTACACCTGCCGGGTCAGCCGCAGAGAGATCGTCATCCGCAAACGAGTCCCGGTTCTGCTAGGAGGGGGCGTGTAGGCGCTCGGAGGGCACGTGCCGAGGAGGGCTCACCCTCGCCTGTGCAGGTTCTGAGAGTGGCGGCAAACTAGGCGCCATCGTACTTCCCTGGAACCGCGTAACTCGAGTAGTGGAGGGAACATGGGGATGGACGCAGGGGTTGAACTTGCGGAGTTCTTCACGCAGCAGTATCGCATCGTGGGGACCGTGCGGACAGGGGGACAACGTTTGACGGACATACTGAATGATGAGCTGGCTTCCTCAGTCGAATTGAGGGATGTTCAGGTGACAAGACTTCTCACTCCCAAGAAGGGGATCGCGAGCTACACCTCCGCCATTCTGGAGAAGCAGAGTATGCTCTTCGCCATCAGTGGGAAGGAAAGCGACAGGGCGGCGGAGCGTCGCCTGTACAAGCACGTCGCAACCAGGGAGTGGGACGTCTTCCTCACGGTGCCGTGGTTCGAGTTGACGGGCAAGATACACGTGCGAGGGACTGGCGAGTTGAAGACCACGCTGGTGACATGGACCCGCCGGTTCGTGCCTCTCACTCAGGCAAGGGCGGTATTTACACTCCTGCCAGAAACGAGCTTCACCGGGCAGGCCATCATCGTTAACAGGGGGCTGGTAGAGATCATCTGCACTGACCCCAAGAGTGCTGTCTGACCTCGGCTCCGGGCATTCGATGGAGGAGGGTGCTGTGAGTGCGACTGCCAGGGTCGTCTGGGTGGTGGAAGAGGTGGTGACCTGTCAGCTGGCTGGGGAGGCAGCAGTGCGCGCCTTGAGGATGATTGGTGACGGGTACGCAATGGAGGAGTACAAGCCGCAGGTGACATGATCCTGGTTGCGAAACAAGACTTCGGGTTAATGGCGCCGTTCCGGAGGGATACTGGTCAGAAGCCGGGGCGGCGCTTGGATTATGGTGGCTTTTCGCCAAATGCCTTGAGTCGTGATATAGTGTTTTCTTAAATGCCGGGAGGTGGGTGCAGATGAGCAAGCTCCAAGATGCAGAACTGGCCTTCATCGGGAGTGGCGTGATGGCAGAAGCCATGATGGGTGGCATCCTCAGTCGAAGCTTGACCGACCCTTCCCACATCATCGCTAGTGATCCCCTCGTGGAACGTGGACAGGAGCTACGGGAGAGGTACGGTGTCAACGCTACGACCAACAATCGTGAGGCCGCCCAGGCGGCACAGATCGTCATCCTCTCTGTGAAGCCTCAAGTACTGCCCGTCGTTCTGAAGGAGTTGAAGGGAGCGGTCGACCCCGGCGCTCTGGTGCTCTCCATAGTCGCTGGCGCCCGGATCATGGTCATCGCCGATGGTCTTGGGCACGATGCTGTGGTGAGGGTGATGCCCAACACCCCTGCACAGGTGGGGCAGGGCATGTCTGTGTGGACTGCCACTCAGGGAGTAAGCGAGGAACAGCGAGCTCAGGCGCAGAGCATACTCCAGGCTCTCGGTGAGGAGATCTATCTCGAAGATGAAGACTACCTGGACATGGCCACGGCGTTGAGCGGCACCGGGCCGGCCTATGTGTTCCTGTTCATGGAAGCTCTCGTCGATGCAGGAGTGCACCTAGGATTCTCTAGACGCATCGCTCAGCAGTTGGTTCTGCAAACCTTGCAGGGATCCGTCGCGTTCGCCCGCCAGTCTATCGCCCATCCGGCAGAGCTGCGCAACATGGTCACCTCGCCGGGTGGAACTTCGGCAGAGGCGTTGTATCAGCTGGAGAAAGGTGGCTTTCGCACGGTCCTGTCGCGGGCCATCTGGGCGGCGTATCAGAAGTCGAAATATCTTGGCGAGCTGAGCAGCAAATGACCAACCTTGCCTTAGCCGCTGCGTTTCGGTATAATGTCCCGGTCTTGCGCTCGCGTTTGTTGACAGGAGATGCACGGGGTGAACCGACGAAGGTTCGGAAGGAAAACTGATCAATCGGATGGTGTTAGGCAGCTTGTGGATCTGCTCCCCTTGATCCTGCTGTCCGTCCTGATTGCACTGCTGGCGACCGCGGCTGGGCCTGGGTCCAATCTGTGCTTCTTCCAGTCGCCCATGAGCCCCATCGCCCCCCCTGAGGCGTCTCCTGCAGCACCGCAAGGGACAGCAACACTACGAGGGACAGTGGAAGGGCCAGCCCTGGTCGCCGTGCCCACTGCTCCCAACTTCATCCCGTGGGCGATAGGCTTGCTGGTGATAGTGATCGTGGTGGGGAGCGTGATGTACTGGAGACACAGGAGAGAGGGAGGAGAGGACAACGAGTGAACAAGTTGCGCGGAATCAGTGCTTTTCTAAGGGCAGAGCTTGAGGCTGTCTCATCTCTCGTTCCCTTGATTATCGTTGCCGTCGTAGGTGCGCTCGTGCTAGCCGGGACCAGCGTGACGATGGCCTACCCTGCCTTCCAATCTCCGATCGGAACCCCCACCCCTACTCCAACCGGGGTGCCTTCCCAGCCGCCAACAGCAACTCCAGTGGTTCCTCCCGCACAGCCGATAGAGTCCCCACCCGCTGGCCCGACTGAGGTGCCAGGGGAGGTGGAAACTCCTACCGGTGAACCTGAACCCTCTCCGACGCAAGCGGCGCCGGAGCCCACGGAGGTCGCAGGTGATACTGAGGAAGAATCTCGGGGGATCCGGGGTCTCTCCCCGGCAGTGCTCATAGACACGCTCGTTGTTGGTCTGTCCTCGGTGTGGCTGTGCTGTGGCGGGATAGTTCTCGTACTCTTCGTCCTGGGAGTGATTGCTGCCTTCGTCTCGCGGGCCGAGTGATGAACCCCAGGGCGTCTGCCCCGGCGGACGCAGCCCGTGTTTTTCTGATCCTATTGGTCCTCCTGGCCTTTGCCCTTCGTATCTATCAGCTGGACTTCCAGAGCCTGTGGCGCGACGAGATGGACGCCATTCGCTTCGCCCGTCGCGATCTGAGCGGTCTGCTCCCTCTATTCGTCAGGCCTGGACACAACGGTCCCCTCTACTACCTCATCTTGCACTTCTGGATCCGGCTCCTTGGAGACACCGAGTTCAGCGTAAGATTTCTGTCGCTGGTCTGCGGGGTGCTCGCTATACCTCTGATGTTCAGACTGGGGAGGCAGTGGATGGGCTGGAGTGGGAGCCTGCTCGCCACTCTGCTCTGCACCACTTCTCCCTTCCTAGTCTGGTATTCTCAGGAGGGCAAGATGTATGCCCTCCTTCTTCTGCTGTCCATGGCCTCAACGTACATCTACCTTGTGGCCCTGGAGCGACCCCGGGTCCATCTATGGGTCTCCTATCTGGCGATCGTCGCCGCCTCTATGTACGTCCATCTGCTGTCAGTGCTGCTCGTTCCTTTCCACTTATGTCTGTTTCTCGTAACCTGGCCTCGCTACCGGCCTGCACTCAGGATGTGGCTGGT
>CAZNMJ010000132.1:0-3911 GCA_964573815.1 uncultured Anaerolineales bacterium | reverse complement strand
CAGGAGAGCATCTCCTTGAGCCTCTATCTCTTTCTGCCCGTCGTCCTCCTGTTCCTGATCTCTTTGGGTATGCCCATATTCACCGACCGTTATCTGATCACTGTCGCTCCCGCCTATCTGCTCCTGCTTTCCTGCGGTGTGGTGGCGGTCAGGCAAAGGTCCCGCACTCTGGCAATGGCTTGCTTGACTGTGGTGCTGGTATCCAACATCTACGTGGTGTCGCTGCAGGGACACACTCCGATCAAGTCCGATTTCCGCTCCGCTGCTAAGTACGTCAAGGAGGATGGACGAAGGGATCTGAAAATGTTCCTCATTCCTCACGGAAGGAGGGTTTTCGTTTACTACTATGGTCCTTCCTTCCGTTGGGCTGAGCCACCGTACACCAATGGGGGCATGGCATCTGAGGACGTGGCCCGGGCGATGGAGGAGGCGACCGCGGGGCATGATATGGTCTGGCTGGTGGTCAGCGAGGAAGAGTTGTGGGACTCGCGAGGGTTGGTCAGGGAGTGGTTCCAGAGCCATGGCGACCTGCTGAAGCGTAGTAGATTCGCACGAGTAGACGTGTATCTCTACTCGCTGCACCGTCCCGACGACTTCTCGGCAACGGAGGTCAGCTGAATGAGATGTGAGTTCTGCGAGCGGCCGGCGTGGTACAGATGTGCTCGCACCGGTGTTTTTTTGTGCCCCGTGCACGCCAGACTGGAGGTGGTGGCTTCGCCTCCTGAGCGGAAGGCACCGGCCTTCGAGGTTCGGGCATCGATCGAGGAAGACTACTCCCGCTTGAAGCAGATGGCCCTCGACTTCTGGGGCGAGACGCAGATGGAGTGCTTCGAGCGAGAGTACGACGTGTGCGACTTGCCGGCCTTCACCGCTGCTGTGGACGAGCAGATGGTTGGCTTCCTGTCGTACGCCGTCGAGGAGGACGCGCTGAACATCGTGATGCTCAACGTCTTGCCTGAGTATCAGGGGGCTGGCGTGGGGAAAGAGCTGGTGAGGACCGCCGTGGAAGAGGCCCAGAAGGGAGGTCTGGCGCGCGTCATCGTGGCCACGTCAAACGACGACCTGCCGGCACTGGAATTCTATCAGCGATTGGGCTTCGTCATCGAGGAGGTGGTCCCGGGGCGGATCCTCGAGCTGCATGGCGGGGTTGAGGCGGGCTTTGCTGGCATCCCCGTGCGGGACGAGGTGCGCCTCCAGCTGACGGTCACCGGGATTGAGAGCCTCGACGAGGAGTTGCCAGAGGGCTAGTCCTGTGCTATACTGGAACTAGACGTGCCCCCGTAGCTCAGGCGGATAGAGCAGCGGCCTCCGAAGCCGTGTGCGCGCGTTCGAGTCGCGCCGGGGGTACCTGTCATGACCACAGAGGAAACGTGTTGCGCCACCTTCCTTCTCTTCTTAACGTGCTGCAAAGCCCAAGGTGAGCCTCGTCGAACGCACGTTGCTCAACCTGAGCAAGGATGAAAACGCTTGCATCAGTCTGTACCACGGTGGTACAATCGCGATGGAACAGCACCCCTCTGTTGAGGTAGCGAACGGTGCATGGTGTCAGTTGTAGCTCGAAAGGAGCGACTTTGGCTGGCCAACTGACCCGCTTCAGGAAACCCAGCGTCAGTGAAGTTCAAGTCCGCCTCGATACGCCAGCATGGCGCACTCCTGACGCGACGCCATTCTACGCCTATGAGAACCCCCCACGGCGACCGGGCCGCGGACTCAGTTGCCGACTTTGGCGGATCGGCCAGCGTGGGGCATCTGACCGGCAAGGCGAGAGAGTGGCTTGTAGACCGCGACAAACGCCGTTTGAGGCACTCGACGAGCTAATTGGACAGCTCCAAGATCCATGTTTGGGGCTACCGTTGACATGGAAGGCATGATAAGAAAGACTCTGGGCAAGTACAGAATAATCGAAGAGATAGGCCGTGGCGGCATGGCTGTCGTCTACAAGGCGGTTCACCCAGGGTTGGGGCGCTACGTGGCCATCAAGGTCTTGCCACCGCAGTTGACATTCGAGAGGAAGTTCGTCCGGCGCTTTCAACAAGAAGCGACCGCTGCGAGCACGCTCAGGCATCCCAACATCGTGATTATCCACGATGTGGAGCAGGAAGATGACATCCACTACATCGTGATGGAGTATCTGGAAGGCCAACCTCTGAGCCAGCTGATCAAGGATCAGGGATCTCTTCCTCCTAGCCGTGCGTTCGGGATTGCTCGACAGATATCCAGTGCCCTCGACTATGCCCACAGCGTAGGATTTGTACACCGGGACATCAAGCCCACGAACATCATCATTGGGCCGGAAGACCATGCAACGCTGACTGACTTCGGCATCGTCAAGACCGCGGATGGTACGAGCGTGACCCAGGAGGGTGCGCCAATCGGTACTCCCGAGTACATGTCTCCTGAGCAATGTGAGGGTAAGCAGGCGGATAGCAGGAGCGACATCTACTCCCTGGGTATCGTCCTGTACGAGATGTTGACCGGGCAGGTGCCCTTCACTGCCGACACGCCCGTGGTGGTGCTTTACCAGCAGGTTCACAAGATGCCTGTGCCTCCTCGGCGAATCAATCCCGATCTGTCAGTTCCGGTGGAGCGAGTGGTGCTAAGAGCGCTGGCCAAGACGCCCGAGGAGAGATATCCGACGGCGGGGGCGTTGGCCGAGGCGTTGGAGGCAGCGATCCGGGGAGAGGAGGCGGTAGGTGCTGAGGAAGCAAAGCCGGATGAGGAGGCCATCGAACCTCTCTACATGCAGGCGTTGGAGGCCCTTGAGGAGCACCGTTGGAGGGACGCAATAGCTCTGCTGAATCAGGTTGTGGTAGTGGCGGAAGACTACCGAGATGCTCGCGAGTTGCTGAAGAGGGCGGAGGAGGAAGTTGGCCGGCAGGAAAAGGTAGCTCAGCTAAAGGCTCGAGGAAGGGAACTTCTCAACGGAGGGCGTCCGCCAGAAGCGATCGAGGCTTTCCGGTCTGGCTTGTCTCTACAAGCAGAGGATGAGGAGCTTGCTGATCTTCTCGCTGAAGCTCAGAGGCAGGTGGAGATAGAGGAGGCAGAGAGAGCTCGACTGAAGCGAGCGGAGGAGCTGTGTGAACAAGGAAAGCAGTTGATGCGCCAGGAGCGGGTGCCGCAGGCGGTGGAGTGTCTGCGGGAGGCCGTCTCGTTGGCCCCGGAGAACCGTGAGATAGCATCTCTCCTTGCCCAAGCTGAGGATGAGCTGCAGATGCAGAGGGAGATTGAGGACCACTACCGAGCAGGCACAGAGGCTCTGAAGGCGGAGGATTGGGAGGGGGCCATTGAGAGACTTGACCAAGTCCTGCTGAAGCGGCCGTCGCATGTCGATGCTCGTGAGAGGCTTGAAGAAGCCCAAAGGGGTAGGGAACTAGCGAGGAAGTATGACACTGCCCAGAAGCTGATGGCGGAGGCGAACTGGGAAGAGGCGGTCAAGCTCTTGGAGGAAATCTCGTCTAGGGCGCCCGGCTACGAGCAGGCCCAGAAACTTCTAGGCATTGCCCGGGCAGCGATGCCCTCGCGGCAGGTGCCGGAGGTCTCGGAACCGGAGGTAGCCCCAGCACCTGCGGCGGCCGTGCCAGAGAAACCACCGGCCCCCGGTGTCCGCCCGACCATCCGGAGCACTCTTGGTCAACCGAATGCGCGCGTGTTGATGGCCGCATCTGCTCTATTTGGCCTGGTATGCTGTCTGTCCCTGTATTGGCTGGTGTTCCCCCTGTTTGCGGAATCATTCGCAGCTTTCTTCCCTCCAGGCACGATGCCGACGGTGACACAACCGGGCTCAGCCACCGTTGCTCCCTTCCTCATCGCGACCTACACCCACACGGCCACGCCGAGTTCCACACCGACGTCGCCCCCCACCGCTACACCGACCATGACGCATACGCCTACGGCCACAGGGACCGCCACTC
>CAZNMJ010000131.1:0-9145 GCA_964573815.1 uncultured Anaerolineales bacterium | reverse complement strand
CTTAGGCGAGTTGCTTCCGAAGGGATTCTGTGGTGGGACCGCGGGAACTCATTCCGGTGATGTAGTTGCGATGCTGCTACGTCTCGCTGACAGAGAAACCTCCCGCAGGTTTCGCGCCCTCAGACGCAGTCAGGTCAGGTCCTGCGGGAGGTTTCAGGAGGAAAAGAAATGCTTGGCTCGGAGTGCTGTGCTCTCGAACATTGGTCGTGTGTGCGGGGTTCCCCAGCCTTGCATACGGCCTTCGGCTTACTCAGGGTACTTGCTCCGCCATCACCTAAGCGCCACCCCGAGTCGCTCCGCCTATTCTATGACTTCAATCCTTTCAATCCACTTCACCCAGACGTTGCCGTACTGGTGGCGTGCCACCAGCCTTATGGGGTATCCATGTTCCGTGGGTAGCGTCTCTCTGTTCACCTCATAGGCCAGGAAGACTCCGTCGGCCATGGCGTCCTCCAGAGCTATCCTGCGGGCATAGCCATCCCCAGCCTTGATGTGGACGTACGAGGCCTCGGGCGACACTCCAGCTTCCTCGAGAATGAGACTCAAGGGAGTGCCCGTCCATACGGCGTTGTCCCAGAAGAAGCCAGGACAGATGAGGAGCACCTCTTCTGTCACCTGGGGACGGCTGAGCAGGTCTTCGTAGCTCAGGCTCAAGGGGTTTTCCACCAGGCCGTCCACCAGCAAACGATAGGTGTCGATGTCGTACTCCACCGGTCGCCCAGTTCGATTGAGATCCTCAGCGGCGGTGATGGGCAAGGTGGTGTTGTCCACCTCGGAGGGGTGCATGTACTTGATGTCCAGCAGCGGCTCTGCACGCTCTGCTGTTGGCTCGGGCGTGGGCGTGACCACTGGCGAGTTCTCTTCGGTTGCTTGCGGTGCATCCTCCACTACGGGTGGAATCATCTCCGGCCCTTGAGGTGTAGAGCTCATCGGCGACGAGCACGAGACAACGGCTAGAAGTAGTAGAGCGCCAATCAAAATGCGTTTCATGTTTGCTTCTCCCTTTGGCGCGCGGTTGAGTGATAGTAGTCTACGTGATTCATTGTAATTATAACATATCGGAGGAACTTTGTCCATTTTATAGCGGCCTTGGAACGGTGCCCTCGACATGGGACGGGTGCCTCCAGCTGCGAATCTCACGCCGGTTTTCCACACGCTGCTGTGCACCGTTGACAGGGCGCAGGAAAGTAAGTAGAATGACAGACATCTGCCCGCCGGGGAAGGGAGTGGAGCAATGCTGCGCAAAGCCCTGATCGTGCTTGGCATAGTCGTGGGTAGCATCATCGCCCTACTGGTCGCAGCAGTCCTCGTCGGAGCCTCGCTGTTCATCCGGCGCATCTTCCCTACCATCGACGGCACTGTGGAGGTGCCCGGGCTCCATTCCAGGGTGGAGGTGTACCGGGACGAATGGGGCATACCTCACATCTATGCCCATGATGCGGAAGACCTCTTCTTTGCCCAAGGGTATGTCACGGCACAGGATCGGCTATGGCAGATGGAGATGAACCGTCGCATCGGCAGCGGTACCCTGTCAGAGGTGCTCGGCGATGCCACGTTGGACGATGATCGCTTCATTCGGACCCTCGGCTGGAGACGGGTGGCCGAGATGGAGGCCGGTAGCCTTGAGGGCGAATCGAAGGCCTTGTTGGAGGCTTATGCGGCCGGGGTCAATGCCTTCATAGACAGCCATCGTGGCAGCCTGCCCCTGGAGTTCACTATTCTGGGCTTTGAGCCGGAGCCCTGGACCCCCGCTGATAGCATCTCGTGGGCCAAGGTCATGGCCTGGGACCTGGGGGGGAACTGGGAGGCGGAGCTACTGCGGGCTCAGCTCATCGAGGCAGTGGGGGAGGAGAAAGCGGCGGAGTTGTCGCCGCTCTATCCGGATGATGCTCCCATCATCGTTCCGCCGGAAGTGGGCGGGTACGGCGAGTTGGATGTGGAGGATGTAGTGGCGCGCTACGCACCACTGAAGAAACTGCTGGGCGCGGGAGGGCCTGGCGTAGGCAGCAACAACTGGGTGGTGGACGGTAGCAAGTCGGCCACGGGGATGCCGCTCCTGGCCGATGACATGCACTTGCCTCTGAACCTCCCATCTATCTGGTATGAAGTACATCTGGTGGGTGGGGGCTTCAACGTAGAGGGCTACTCTTTCCCGGGTGTTCCAGGGGTGATCGTGGGTCACAACGAGGACATCGCTTGGGGGGTGACTAACGTCAATCCGGACGTGCAGGATCTGTACGTTGAGAAGATGAACCCCGAGAACCCCAACCAGTATGAGTACCAGGGCCAGTGGCTGGACATGGAGATTTTCGAAGAGGTGATCGAGGTGCACGGTCAGGACCCGGTGGTGGAAAGGGTGCGCCTGACTCGTCATGGGCCCGTCATCAACCCTGTTGTGGAGGATCTGACCGACGTCCTGGCCTTCCGCTGGACTGCGTTGGAACCCAATCGCATGGTTGAGTCCCTGCTCATGCTCAATCGCGCCAGCAATTGGGATGAGTTCCGAGCTGCTCTTGCACTATGGGCGGTTCCCTCGCAGAACTTCGTCTATGCTGATAGGGAGGGCAATATCGGCTATCAGACGCCGGGTCTGATCCCGATTAGGGTGGAGGATCACACTGGCCTTCTGCCCGTGCCGGGCTGGACAGGAGAATACGAATGGCAGGGGTACATCCCCTTCGAGGACCTGCCTTCTGTCTCCAATCCTCTTACCCATTTCATTGTCACCGCCAACAACAAGGTAGTGGGCGATCAGTATCCCTACGTCCTGGCATACGATTTCGCCGTTGGCCATCGAGCGGAGCGGATCACCACTTTGCTAGAGGAGAAAGGCGTGCTCTCGATTGAGGACTTCCAACGCATCCACGGCGACCTATATTCTATTCCTGGTGAGATCTTCACCCCCTACATCTTGGAGATTCAGCCTGAGGGCTTCCTCCAAGAGAGAGCGCTCAATGAGATCAAGGCCTGGGACTACCATAACGATGTCGACAGCACCGGAGCTGCCATCTTCGAGGTGTTCTATCGGGAGTTGGTGAAGAACACCTTCGGCGATGACCTGGGCGAGGAACTCCTCGCTGAGTACCTTGGCGCCGAGACTTGGCACCAGATCGCTTTGGAGAGGGTGATCGAGGAAGGTGACAACCTCTGGTTCGATGACGTCACCACGCCAGAGAGGGAAACTCGGGACGATATCGTTGTGCGCGCCTACGCCGATGCCTGCGACTACCTGGGCAACAAGTTTGGGGATGTGCCTCACACGTGGAAGTGGGGACGCCTGCACGGGATAACCTTTGTGCATCAGCCTCTAGGCCAGTCGGGCATCCCGGTTCTGGAGGCGATCGTCAATCGAGGCCCCGTGGAGATTGGCGGCTCTGGCTACACTGTGAACGCGGCCAGGTACGATGCAGACGAGCCTTTCGCCACGGCTCGTGGTGTCTCTCAGCGGCTGATCGTGGACTTGAGCAACTTCGACAACTCGTTGAGCACCCACACGATTGGTCAGTCGGGGCTGCCCTTCCACAAGCACTATGATGACATGATTCCCTTGTGGCAGGGTGTGAAGTATCATCCTCTGCTTTGGTCCAAGGACGCGGTGGAACAGAACCGCGAGGGGTTGCTACTCCTCACGCCTCAATAGGCGCGCGTTGGCACCATCGAGGATTATCTATGAAGGGAGCCCCCCGGCTTCTATGGCTACTGGTCCTGGCCTTCTTGTTGGCCAGTTGCGGGCCAGCGGGCGTTCCACCCGCTGAGACCGTCCCTCCTTCCCCTTCCGTACCACCTTCGGCGCAACCGACGCCGTCTGTCACTCCACCAGCGGGGCCCCCAGTTCCGGGCGAGGGATTGCTAATGACCATCGGCCGGCAGGGAAGCGGTGACGGTGAGTTCATCAATCCCCAGGGTCTGGCCCTCGATGGCGAGGGGAACCTCTACGTGGCCGACACAGGCAACTCTCGCGTGCAAGTCTTCGACGCCGAGGGCAACTTCCTGATGGCCATAGCCGATCAGCGTTTCACGGGGCCAAGGTATGTGGCGGTGGATGACGTCGGCCGAGTCTATGTCACTGACGCCGCGGAGAGGGTACATGTCTTCAATGGCAGGGGCGACCCTCTGCAAAGCTTTGGACATGAGGGTTCCCTGCCCACTCAGTTCTCGGGAATCGCCGATTTGATCGTGGACGCTGCAGGCGCACTGTACGTCGTGGATAGTGGAAACGCCAGGGTACAGAAGTTCACCCTACTCAGTGGTTTCGAGTTCACCTTCGGCGCTGAGGGCGAGGCAGCCGAACTGCTGGACCGTCCCGAGGGCATCGGCCTGGACGGTGAGGGCAACGTTTATGTGGCGGACGCTGGGAACCGGCGGATTCAGGAATATGGCTCCGGAGGCACCTTTGTTCGTAGTATCGCGGGCGAGGTGAACGCACCTCGCGATGTAGCGCTGGATGGCCAGGGAAACCTGTATGTCAGTGACGGGGGCCAGAAGCTGGTGCAGATTCTCGATGGTCAAGGGCGACTGCTGATGGAGGTAGGGGAGGGTCAGTTGGATGACCCATGGGGCATCGCCGTCGATGAGCAAGGCAGGATCTTCGTAGCAGACGCTGGCAATCACCGGGTTCAGGTTTTCGCTCCTGTTGCAGAAGTGCCGACGCCGGTGCCCATGCCAAGTCCAGAGGCTTCGCCCACCCCTACCTTGCCACCCATCGAGGGGGTGGCACCGTGGCCGATGTACGGGGGCGACGCTCAGCACAGCGGGCGCAGTGAGGTCGAAGGGCCTGCCAGCCCCAACCTGAAGTGGGTGTTCCGCGCTGGACTCGTTGCCAACTCCCCAGCTGTCGGCGGCGATGGCACCGTCTACTTTGGTTCCCTGGACGGCAACCTCTATGCTCTGGACCCAGATGGGGCCGAACTTTGGAGGGCCGACTTTGGTCAGATCAGCGGGATCCCAGCGCTGGACGAGGCGGGCACAGTGTACGCTGGTGCAGCCTCACCGATAGAGGAGATGTTCTATGCGTTCGACCGCTACGGTAGAATACGCTGGGCGTATCACGTCGAATTCTATGTCATCGAGAGTTCTCCCATCGTAGGGCCTGATGGAAGCATCTACCTGGCGGCCAGCAATCCCCAGACCGCTGGTGGAGCGCTGGTGGCTCTGAACCCCGACGGCAGCGAACGGTGGCGTTATGACGTTGGCTCTCGAGTATCCTTCTCCCCGAGCCTTGGACCCGATGGAACCGTGTACGTGGGCGCTGGAAACGGGAATCTCTATGCGGTGGACCCTGACGGACGCTTGAAGTGGGAGAAAAGCCTGCTGACCGTCACGTCCAGCGCTGCCGTGGGAGACGACGGCACCATCTATCTAGGTACCGGCGCCAGCTATCAGGCGCTCAACCCCGCCGACGGCAGCCCAATCTGGGCCTTCTCTCCTGTGGACGGTGAGGCCGACTCTACGCCAGCAATGGGTGCTGGGGGAAGGGTCTATCTCACTTCCAGTGACAACGAAATCTACACCCTCAACCCCGATGGCACTCGCGCCTGGACCTTTGCTGCAGAGCAGGAGGGGGAGAGGGAAGTCCATTTCAGTTCTCCCGTTACGCTGGACGGGGCGCGAGTGCTATACGCGGGAACGCGAGAAGGGGAACTCTTTGCCGTGAACCCGGATGGGACCCTGCGCTGGCGTCTCTACTTGCCTGAAGGAGGCATGGTTCTGGTCGGGCCAGCCATCGGTGCTGACGGCACTCTCTACGTGGGAGCGGGCAGCAACCTCTACGCGGTGGGGCAGTAGGAAGTTCAATCTGCCTCCGACACAGAATGGTGCTTCGTAGACCTGCAATCCCCATTTGCACGTCCACGTGGCAGGAAAGGAGCGAAACAAATGCTCAACCCAGGTGCTCATAACAGGGGTTACATACTCACCGCCTTGCTCGGTGCGATAGCAGGTGGGCTCGTCGTGGCAGTGGCTACAAAGGCCTTCCCCAAGATGATGGCGGGGATGATGCAGAACATGATGGCTCAGATGGGAGAGGCCGGCTGTGACCCAGCCGAGATGTGACAGCGCATGGTATCGCGCTTCGGCGAAGCGCAAGAGTAGCGAGCCTCGACCACGCAAGCTGAAGGCATGATGTGCCAGCAGCTACTTGGAGGCGAGTGTCGAGATTCCATGACGAGGGTTGCACGAGGGCGACGCAACCCTTGATGCCGCGGATTCGGACGTCCGGTCAAGGAACGATGAAACCATACCCTTGGGAAAGGCCGTACATTGAAGCGCTTCGTCGATCTGATCTGGTATCCGCAGTAATCTCTCTTCATGAGACTGCACGTGTAGCCAAACGTCGGCTTCATGCCAAAGAGATCACGCGAGCGATCGAATTGCTGGAGGAGAACGTTCTCGATCGTGAGCAACTCTGGTCGTGGGCGGTGCAACTTATCGAAGATCATCTGAGCACTACGTTGGGCATCAAACTGATGGTGGTCTTCTTTCCTGATCGCCCTGACGATGTTGAGGCCCTCTGGGTCAGACTGGCTGAGCACGCCGACTGGCAGCGCCGCGAAGACGCAGCATGGATGCTGAGCGAGTTGCTTGTTGCTCACTTTGGCGAGGTTTACCAACTGTGCTCGGAGTGGGTCCACTATCCATCCGAGAATATCCGCAGAGCCGTAGCGGTGGGCGTGAAGAGAGCTGCCAAGGTGCGCCACCCTGAGTGGGGCCAGAGGTTCCTTGATCTCCTTGACCCATTATTGGGCGATCGGAGCACCTATGTGCGTAAGAACCTTGGTCCCTTTGCCATAGGCGATGGACTTCTTCGTTGTTATCCACATCTCACGCTGCAGCGGCTGGCGGCGTGGGCTGAGCGTTCGGACGAGCGGACTCGGTGGAATGTGGCGATGGCCTTCTCAGCCGCTGAGGCAGCCAAGCATGTTGAAGCAGCCCTGCCGATCCTGACCGAGTTGGCTGCGGATGACCGGCGTTACGTGTGGCGCGCTGTCGCTTCGGCGATGCGGAACCTGGGGCGACGCCGGCCCGCGGAAACGGTGCCCGTTCTCGAAGCTTGGTTGGAAGACGAGCACCGAAGGCAGGTGGCTCAAGTGGCCCTGCAGTACATGAACGAGGCTCCGTGACCCGGTTAGGAGGACTGGAGGCCCACAGCCGATGAGGCGCTGGTCGCTTTGGCGGTTCCGTCAAGGCCCTGGTAGCAGCAGACTAGGAGCTTGTGCCAACGTTTGCGCCTAGATCGGAGTCGAACAATGAGAACCCTGACTTCACTGATCGTGATGGTGACTATCTTGACCTTCGCCATGGCTGGCTGTGGGCCGACCCCATCCCCAGTCCCGGCTTCACCAACGCCGCAACCGATGGCGATGCCCCCCACTCCGGTACCCATCCTGCCCACACCGACATCGGTCCCTCCCACATCCACAGCGGATGCCTTTGAGGCTTCACCCACCATGACGGCGGCACCGACGGAGACTGCGACCGACACCCCTGAACCGCCCGCCCCTCAGGAGTGGTGGCAGGTGCGCACCCTGCTGGTGGCGCCAGGGGAGCCCGGGCGGCTCTACGCTCTGATCGGAGATTTGCCGGCAGGCTTCGATGATGCCACCACTCCCTGGTTCCTGATCAGCGATGACTACGGCGATACGTGGGTCGACTTTCCCGGCGGCCTGCCTGCCCAGGAGTGTGTATACAACGTCAATCTGGACTACGCCACGCCTGACGCACTGTATGCCAGTACCTGCAAGGGTCTGTACCGCTGGACGGGCGCTGAGTGGGCGGTGATCTCACCACAGCAGACCAGGATGGTGGCTATTGTCTATAGGCAGCCCGAGGTCATCTGGGCGGCGAACATTCATCCCCCTGTGGGAGCCGTGGCCCGCAGTGTTGACGGCGGAGTGACTTGGACCCGTGCGGATGGTGGGCTGATCCAGTTCAATGGCATGGCCAACGTAGCGGTAGACCCTCGCGATGCTAATGCCCTGTACGGCGTCATCATGCCCAAGTACGGGGGTAGCTACCTGCGCCGCGGCACGGGCGGGGGACAGTGGAAGACCATGCCCACTCCCCTTGAGAACAGTCAAATCGGCATGGGGATGACCATAGATGGGGCCACTGGAGCGCTATACGTGATGGTCAAGTCTCCGATATCCCAACTCTGGCGTACCCTCAATCCCAATGTGCCCGACCTAAACGACGTCCAGTGGGAGTTGGTGCAGGACTTTGGGCGGGACGTCGATGTGGAGTTGCTAGCCTCCGGTTGGAGTCCCCAAGGGCTGGCACTGTACGCCAACCTCTGGCCGTTGGAGTGGAGAGATGAGGGGTATGCGGTGCGAGGTACGGCCGTGCTTCATAGGTCTCTTGATGGCGGACACACGTGGGCTCCTCTTCCCTTGCCTGTCATTCCGTGATCAAGTCTGGGACTCAGCGCCTGGGCGTCTGATCTCGCCAGACGCCGCCGGTGTTCTCCCGCCCGGGTTGAGCCCTGGGGCCTCGGCGAAAGAGACATAGGCTGCATGATTCAGCACGAGAGGGTGCGGACTCTCAACAGCAAGAGCATCCGACAGGGCAGGTACGTGCTCTACCGGATGCAGGCGTCTGTGAGAACCGAGTACAACCACGCCCTCGTATACGCCATCAGGGAAGCTAATGAGTTGAATCAGCCTCTTCTGGTATTCTTCGGCATAACCGAGACCTTTCCCAGGCCAATGAGAGGCACTACTACCTTATGCTGGAGGGATTGCGGGAGACCCAGTTGGCTCTCCAGGAGAGGGGTTTACAGTTGGTGATCTGGAATAGGTCACCGGAGGGCGGGGTCACAGAGTTGGCCAAAGATGCCTCATTGGTGGTTGCGGACAGAGGCTATCTGAGGATACAGAGAGAATGGCGGGATTCCGCAGCGGAGCGAATTGGCTGTTCCCTCGTCCAGGTGGAGAGCGACGCTGTAGTCCCCGTTGAGGAGGCATCGCCCAAGGAGGAGTACTCTGCCGCCACGTTCAGGCCCAAGATTACCAGAAAACTGGAGTACTACCTTCTGCCGCTGGAAGAGACCAGTCCCCAGGTAGATTCTCTGGGGCTCGATATTCAGTCCTTTGACGTGTCCGATGTCGAAGAGGCAATCTCTCGTCTCGATGTTGACCGGAGTGTGCCGCGG
>CAZNMJ010000130.1:1287-9247 GCA_964573815.1 uncultured Anaerolineales bacterium | reverse complement strand
GAACCAGCGGCTGCGAGGAGCGATTGAGTTCGTGCTGGCCAGGCAAGATGAGGATGGTCGCTGGCCTCTGGAACACACTCTTGATAGAACCTGGACCAAGTTCGGCGCGAAAGGTCAGCAAAGCAAGTGGGTGACGCTCCGGGCCCTCAGAATGCTCAACAAACTGCCCTAGCAACCCCCGATTTCAGAGCTGGCCCTTAGTACTCCACCCTCCTCCCGGTGAGGACCATCACCACCCTCTCCAGAAGGAAGACCACCACAATCACCGCCCCATCTACGATGATGGTCACCAGAAAGGCGAAGCTGAGATGATTCAGCGCATTCAGGAACGGGATGGATATCTCGTAAGGGACTTGCTGCAAGAGGCCCAGCCCGTAGAGCACCAGGATAGCCAACATGCAGTAGAGGGCCAGGGAGAACCAGGCCTGTCGATCCGTCTCACTGGGGAGCATGGCATTGCTGATGGAAAAGATCAGATAGACCCACAGCCAGAAATTCGGAACTGCTAGGTAGCCCCGCAGCGTCCACAGCATATCCTCAGCCCCTAGGTTGATCGGCAATTCCTCTGGCGCCGCTAGGCCGAAGACGAGATAGGCTATGACAAGGATGAGGATGGTCCCGGTGAGAAGAGGTGCCAGCCCGATGAGGCTGCCCCGAAGGGGATCGGTCTTGGCCACAGAGACGGAGCCAAAGCGGGTCGCCCCACCTCCCTTCTTGGTGGGACCGATGGATATCCTCCCTGTAGGAACCCGTAGTAGCTTGGCGGAGAGCCAATGGCTCAGTTCGTGAGCAAGCACACCAGGGAAAAGGAGGACAAAGTATACCAGGATGGCGATATCGTGCTTCCCCGTCAGCAACAGGCCCAGCCCGTAGAGGTGCCTGCTCAGCCAGCGTTTCAGCACCAGCAGACACACCAGCAGGGCTAAGAACCACAGCAGCGGGGCCCATTCACTCCAGTCTATCCAACTGCCTCCGCGCCTGTTCTGTCAAGATCCCCTCAGCGGGGTCCACCACTATGTGGACCTCACGCCTGGCTCGCTCTGTGTCACCTCGTTCCGCGGAGCACAGGCCCATTCTCCGGACCCGGCCTCCGCCCAGCTGTCACATATGCACCAAGCTGCACAGCCCTAGTCCGCTGCGGTCTTGGCTCTGACACGCCAATACAGGTCCATCAGCGCCTCGGACAACTTGTGCGGATCGTGCTGCCAGGGGTTCTCCAGATCCACGACATCCACCGTGACGAACTCGTAGCTGTCGCTGCGCTCCGTCGCGGGAGGGACTACATCAACCTTCAAATGGCGGGGGAACTGCACGTTCAAGTTGTCGTTAGCCAGCACGTACGTGAACAGACCTTCCCCCACATGCTCCTCCAACTCGCGTAGATGGTCGTCCAGTGTGTAACCGTCGGTCTCCCCTTTCTCTGTGGCTATGTTGGAGATGTAGACCTTCATGGCTGGTGAGGCTCGTATGGCACTGGCAATGCCCGGCACCAGAAGGTTCGGCAGCACACTGGTGAAAAGGCTGCCTGGACCAGCTGTGATCAGATCCGCCTCCAGGATCGCCTTGATGGCACCAGGATACCCTGGCACCTTGTCTGGTTCTAGGAACACCCGCTCTATTGGCCGGCCGCTCTTTGAGATCTGTGACTCCCCCGCTACGCGGTCCGGCCCCTCCTCCTGATCGCCTTCACGCAGATCGGCCCACAAGGTCACGTTTTCCAGGGTTGAAGGTAGGATACGACCTCGGATGTTCAACACGCGGCTTGATTCCAGGATAGCGCGCTCGAAGTTGCCCGTCACCGCTGCCATGGCCGCGATGAAAAGGTTCCCAAAGCTGTGACCATTCAGGCCTTTCCCCTCACCAAACCGGTACTGGAAGAGACGAGCGGTCAGCGACTCGTCGTCAGCCAGCGCTGCGATGCAACTGCGGAAATCCCCAGGGGGCAGGAGTCCAAGGTCGCGACGGAGACGCCCGGAGCTTCCTCCATCGTCGGCGACCGTCACAATGGCCGTGATTTTGTCAGTGTGCCCCTTCAGTCCTCGCAGCAGTGCCGATAGCCCCGTGCCTCCCCCGATAGCCACCACCTTGGGGCCTCGTGTGCGGTGGCGATGGTTGTAGATAATGTCTGCCAAACTGCTTTGCCCAGGGGAAAGGAAGGCAGACAGCAAAGACCTATTCAGCTGGAAGACCGCGATGACGATGGCGGCGATGCCGACCGTGCCAAAGAGGAGACCCCGCCAGGCGCGAGGGATGAACTGTAGGGTCAGGTAGTAGAAAATCGCGGGGAAGCTCCAGGTGCGATAGACCTCAACGAGGACGTATCCGGCTCCCAGGCTGACGATGGTGATGCCGCCGAACAGGAGCAGCAGCCAGCGCTTCACCCCCATGCCTGGTATGAGCCATTTTAGACTGGAGCCGAACTTGGGACGGAAGCGCATCTGCTTGTCTCTCCGCTCGCAAAGCTATTATAGGTCGTCCCCCTGGCAAAGTCAACGGAGATCATGCGGGGCCACAACCACCACCCTTCGGTGTCACGTCTGCACAAGCGGTATAGCTGAGTGAGGGGCTGCGGCCTGTCCTCTGGTCAGTGACGAATGGACTGCAAGCCTTGAGAACCAAATCAAGTCGCTCAAGATGATGACCAACCGGCTCCCCGTTAGCAACTCAAGTGCAGGGCCGCGATGACCTCACCACGCTCGCGCAACCGGTTGTAGGTCTGCCACGCTTCGCCGGTCTTCTCGACGATGACCTCGAACCCGCGCCCGTTCAGAAAGTCCAAGGTGTCTTGCGGCACTCGCATCAGCCCACGGGCACCTATACCGATAACGAGGGTCCTGGCCTCTGACTGCACGACGCCCTCCAGGTCTTCCGGCGCCAGCCGGTGCCCCCGTTTGCGCCACCAGTTCGCCTCGACTCGATCCGGGTGAATGATGACATCGGAGGTGTAGCTCTTCCCGTCAACGACGATCTGTCCAAAGCGATAGGATTCTATGATCATCGCCCGCACCTCGAACGAGCCAGTGCACGCCCTTACTCTAGCACAGCTGGCGGCTGATGACAATGGAAGAGGCAACGCCGCCTGCCCCAAGGATTGTGGCAGCCCACCGGGGATGGTATAATCCGCTCGCTTGCCAGAGCTCGGTGACGATGACGAGCCCCAGCTGGCTGAGAGGCTAACACTTGCACAGGCTGACCTACAGAGCGATCTCACTCCTCTACCTCCCCCTCGCGTTGAGCTGGGTGCTGATGGCGATGGAGGGACCTCTGATCAACGCCTTTCTGGCCAGGGGTCCCCAGCCGGAATTGTCCCTGGCCGCCTACGGCGTGGCCTTCAGCATCATCTTGGTGGTGGAAGCGCCTATTCTGATGATGCTGGAGTTGAGCATCGCTCTCTCCAAGAGCCTCTCGGCGTTCAACGTGATTCGCCGCTTCTACGCCCTCATCGGGCTCGGCATCACCGCATTGGGCTTGGTTCTGTTCTACACACCGCTCTGCCAGTTCCTGCTGTGTGATCTGATGAACATCCCCCCCGCCATAGCACTGGCAACGGTGCCGGCCCTGCGCGTCCTCACCTGGTGGTCCCTACCCATCGGGTGGCGCCGCATCCATCAAGGCGTTCTCATCCTCGACGGTCGAACGAAGATCATCAGCATTGGCACGGCCGTGCGGCTTCTGGTTCTGTCAGCGACGATGGCAATCGGGCAAGCCCTCCATCTGCTGCCGGGCGCTACCTTGGCAGCACTGGCGATGCTGATCGCGGTGGCACTTGAGGCCGGTATCACTCATTGGGTCGCCCAGTCCAGCATTCGCCACAGGCTAGATACGCGTACCCCCGAGGCGGAACCCACTACCCTCCGCTATTTGTGGGCCTTCCATCTGCCTCTGGCGATAACGACGATCCTGCGACAGAGCATTCGGCCCTTGATAAGCGCCGGCATCGCCACAGCGTCCATGGCCGAACTCTCGCTCGCGGCCTGGCCCGTGGCCTTCAGTCTAGCGAGCATGTTCTGGGGCCCCACCATGGGTTTGCAGCAGATCACCGTTGCCCTGACAGAGGACAGGCCCTCTTGGCAGAAGGTCAGCCGATTCGTCGTGACCGCGGGGCTGATCCTGACCAGTGCCTTCGCCGTCATCAGCTTCTCCCCCCTGGTGTGGTTCATTCTGCGCCGGTTGTTCGGCGTATCGGAAGCAGTGGCGATGTTTGCAGTACCGGCAACGAGGATCATGGTGCTCCTGCCGCTGGGCTATGCGTTTCACGCCCTGTTTACAGGCCTGCTCGTGAAACAAGCCTCGACTTCGACTGTACGTACGGCCAAGGCCATCAACCTCACCGTGGTTGCCATCGCCCTCTTCGCTGGCTTGAGGCTCAGCCAAGCCTACGGCTCGGTCCTGGGCGCCGCTGCCATCACTTGTGGAGCACTGGTTGAGGCCGCGTGGCTCTACTGGCGGAGCCGGCCGACCGCTAGGACGCTGACTATCAGTGCAGAAGGCGAGGCTGCCATCTAGCGGCCGCATGGTGGGATGGCTCCTGCAGGGCCAGTACGCCTCGGCGCCAGTACCCTCTGAGAGTGGATGAGTCTCTCAGCTAGCGACATTCGTGACTCAGGCGCAGCACCAGGAAATGTGTCGTCACACCCTGCAGCCGCAACTTCACCTTCGTCCACCAGCAGGGTATAATTAGTAGTGGGTCACTATGAGTCTAAGATCGTTCTTGAAGAGGGCAGAGCGGGCAGGTTGCTTGACGACTATCCAGCGCGAGGTCGATCCCCGTCTCGAGATGGCGAAGATCATCAGCGACAGGGAAAGCGAACCGCTGCTCTTCACGAAGGTGAAAGGCCACGCGTATCGGGTTGCGGCCGGTGTGTGCGCAGCGCGTGAGCATTTCGCCCTCGACCTGGACGTGGACGCAAGTCAACTACTGTTCACCATGAGCGAGGCCCTGGCCAATCCGGTGCCGGCTGAGATGGTGGATGCAGGCCGGTGTCAAGAGGTCGTGGAGAAGGACGTCAATCTGGATAGGCTGCCCCTCCTGACCCACCTGCCCCAGGATGGAGGTCCCTATATCACAGCCAGCGTAGTGACCATCAAGGATCCCCGGTACGGGCGCAACGTGTCCATCCATCGCCTGCTTCAGTTGAGCTCTCGGGAGCTCGTGGCCCGGGTGGTTGAGGACCGAGGGACCGACACCGCCCTGAAGAAGTCCAACGCCGATCTGGAAGCTGCCATCTGTATCGGCAATTCACCAACGGTCCTTCTAGCAGCAGCCATGTCCCCTCCTCCTGGTGTTGATGAGTTCAGCATCGCCAATGCCCTGCGCCCGACATCCCTCGTGAAGTGTCTGACCGTCGATCTTGAGGTGCCTGCTCACACGGAGATCGTCCTGGAGGGTCGAATCACCCAGCACACGGCGCCTGAAGGGCCTTTTCTCGACCTGACGGGGACCATGGATATTGTACGGGAGGGCCGCGTCATTGAGATCAGCTGCATCACCCATCGCCGCGACCCGATCTATCAGGCCCTGCTGCCCGGCGGACTCGAGCACAAGCTGCTGATGGGCCTGCCCCGTGAACCGACTATCTACGCAGAGGTCAGCAAAGTGTGTCGTTGTCTGAACGTGCTACTGACGGCAGGAGGCTCGTCCTGGTTGCACGCCGTGGTGCAGATACAGAAGAGGGAAGCCGACGATGGCCGCCGTGCTATCGAGGCTGCTTTCCAGGGGCATAGCTCACTGAAGCACGTAGTGGTGGTCGATGAGGACGTAGACATCTACGATTCCCATGACGTCGAATGGGCCATCGCTACCAGATTCCAGGCTGACAGCGATCTGGTAGTCTGGGAGGATCAGCCCGGAAGTTCCCTCGACCCCTCTGCTGTACACATCCCTGGGCAGAAGACGCGGACCGCCAAGATGGGCCTGGACGCCACCATCCCCTGGCGAAAACCTTCCGGCGAGGCATTGTCTGCAGCAGAGCGAAAGGCCTTCGAAAGAGTGAGCTACTAGGAGTAGACAATTCGCATGCGTCTGACACCCGAAGAAGAGGCCATGCTGGCCGGTGACCAGGGCACCGCCGTCAGGAAGGCGATGGAGATCGTCGTGGCCCTGGGCAGAATCTACGAAGCCGAAGAGCTAGTGCCGGTGACCAGCGTGCAAGTGGCCGGCGTCGGCTATGGTAATCTGGGCGACGCAGGATTGGAGTTCATCCAAGAGTGGGCAGATTTGGGTGCCAGAGTGAAGGTTCCAACCACCCTCAATCCCGCCGGAATGGACCTCAAGGCGTGGCAAGAGCTGGGGATCCCCGAGGAGTATGCCAGGCGCCAGCTGGAGATCATCGAGGCCTACGATACCATGGGCATCGCCTCCAGTTGCTCATGCACTCCCTATCTGGTCGGACGCACTCCTTCGCTTGGCGAGCATCTCGCGTGGAGCGAATCGTCTGCCGTGAGCTACGCCAACTCAGTGCTAGGCGCTCGCACCAACCGCGAGGCAGGCCCTAGCGCCCTGGCCGCAGCGATAACGGGACGGACAGCCAAGTACGGCCTCCATCTAGAGGAAAATCGTCTGGCTAGCCATCTGGTAGAAGTGGACTGTGCCCCGAAATCCCTTGCCGATTTCAGTGCTCTGGGCTACATGGTGGGACAAGAGGTGGGCAGCGCAGTGCCCTACTTCCGCCTGAAATCACATAGCAAGCCTGGGTCGGAGCAACTCAAGGCTCTCGGGGCGGCCATGGCCGCCAGCGGTGCCGTCGCCCTCTACCACGTAGAAGGCGTCACACCCGAGGCGCAAATTGGAATAGCTCTGGCCAATAACCCAAGCAGGCTAACCATCGAGCGTCTCGACGAAGGATATCAGGCCCTGGATGGCAGCGCAGAGGAGATCGATCTGGTGTGGATTGGTTGTCCTCACGCCTCGCTGATTGAGATAGAGGAAGTAGCTCTGCTACTGGAAGGAAGAAAGGTGGCAACCGAGCTCTGGATCACCACCGCACGAGAGATCGTCACCGCCGCCACAGCCAACGGATCGCTGGATAGCATAATGTCCTGCGGTGGCACACTGGTGGCGGACGCCTGCCTCATTGGAGCGCCTGTACGAGAGATGGGCTTCAGAACCTTGGCCACCAACTCTGCCAAAGGCGCTTTCTATCTCCAGAGCCATCTGGGCGTCCAGGTCAGGTTTGGCCCGTTGTCGCGATGCGTGGAGGCCGCGGTTGCAGGGAGATGGCCAGCGTGAGGCTCACCGGGAGAGTGATCAAGGAAGGCCATGCACAGGGCGAGGCGCTCGTCTCCCAGGAGCCGATAGGCTTCTTTGGCGGTGTGAATCCGGAGACAGGCGCGGTGATCGAGCCTGGACACGAACTCGAGGGGAAGACCATTGGCGGCAAGGTCCTCGTCTTCCCCACCGGCAAGGGCAGCACCGTAGGCTCCTACACTATGTACCGCCTGCGCAAGAATGATGTAGCACCCGCCGGGATCATCAATGCTCAGAGCGAAGCCGTGGTAGCGGTGGGTGCCATCATCTCAGAGATTCCCATGGTGGATCAGATCGACATCTCTCGCGTGGCGACGGGTATGAAGGTGACGATCAAGGGCCGAATGGTCGAGGTGAATGAAGACAGCGGCTAGCGATGAAGACGATCCCGATGGCCATCGAGATGGAGGATTAACTCGGCATTCACGACTCTCGGGCGTCACGCAGCCAGGGCGAGCTGCGATTCGCAATACGCAGCGGTATCCATGAGAATACTTGTGGACAAGCCATGCCCTTTGACGAAGTCTGCACACCCCGCAGGAAAGGAGAAGAGAGATGATGACCCATCCTTCTCTATCTGCTCTGCTGGTAATGCAGGGTGACGACTAGGCCCTGCAGCCATTTCTCTCCTACCTGAGTGCCATCCCCCATGTCCACATTACCATCAAACCTCAACTCCCCTCGGACCTGAGTTCGTACGATGTGGTCCTTACA
>CAZNMJ010000130.1:0-1187 GCA_964573815.1 uncultured Anaerolineales bacterium | reverse complement strand
GGCTGGGCGAGTCGCCTGCACTACACCGCGTGCGTTTGACAAACGTGTCATCTGGCAGGTCTTCTACCGTCTCCTATGCTATTTGGCAGGGCATGCTGCGGGTGATGAGACCTTGGGCGTGGGGCTCCTGGGCTACTCCCCAGCCGTGGGCCAGCCTCACGGCCTCGGAGTGGAAGCGACGCCTGGCTTGGGACTCCGCGCCGTCTGTGATGTAGATGTACAACGACTTGAGCAGGCGCAACAGGACTTCCCTCGCTTGACCTCCACGCACCGCGGAATAAACGATGAAGTGGGACAGGTCCATAGCACGCAGGGAGCGGACGAGTATCAACTAATGGTGGAGCACTTCTGCGACGCCATCTCGGGGGAGACACAGCTAGACTTGCCACCGGAGGAAAGTGTTGGCAACATGCGTGTGCTCGATGGACTGGCGGAGGCTGCGCGTAGCGGCAAGACAGTCGTCTTGAGTGGAGACTGCCCAGGAGTCCCAGAGGCTAACCCAGATACCCCAGACCTCTCAACCGTTCCTTGATCTCCTCTTCCGCTTCCTCGCTGTATCCCGTCTCGCGGAGTTCCCTCGACGATTCCTCATCGCCATAGAGCACGGGAACCTGCGTCCTGTACTCCTCGGAGAAGATTTCAGTTAGCGGGCGGCCGTCCATGTCTCGAGGTATCGGCGACCCCATGGCGTAGAGGATCGTGGGAGCCAGATCCTCGATGCCTGCGCCCTCTACCGTCGCGCCCTCACTGACGCCCTTGCCAGCCATGATCAGGAGACCATAGTCGCGGTGCATGCCAGAGTACCGGTACACCGTGTCCACGGTGGTGCTGGAACCGAAGTCGGCCAATCCGAAGAAGATGTTCCTCTCATCCCGTGGACGCAAGATGAGATCGGGCGCCCGGTCCAGATAGGGACCGTGATAGATATCCTCTTTCTTCAGGATCTCGCCAATAAGTGGTTCGCCCGTCCGCGGATCGACGAACTCTTGCGCCAGGCGGATGATCTCCTCCCTCACCTCTTCGTACTCCTGGCCTGGGTTCACCAAACCTTCAGGCTCTCTGCCTTTCACATTGAGATAGATGGAACCCAGATGGCGCCCAAACGAATAGGCCTTCGAGCGCGACCAATCCACGTCCAGGAAGGAAAGGAAAACCAGCTTCATCAGGTAATCCATCGAGTACAAACC
>CAZNMJ010000129.1:0-9310 GCA_964573815.1 uncultured Anaerolineales bacterium | reverse complement strand
TTGATCGACTGGCTGATCGTAGGAATGATAACCTCAACTACGTTGGAGCCTCACAGGGCTGGCCGTCGTCCTAGTCAAAGGCAACAGCCTGTGAGGCGGCATGAAGAGCAGTATATCATATGCGCTCGAGATGGGCAACGCTTGGGCAATCGAGGGTGGCACCTGCCCCATGCAGGGATAGCACTGAGTGCGCAATCAGAGCGCCCGGAGGCCTCTGGAGTCCGGGAGGCAGTTGCCCACCCTAGAGCGGGAATGAATATCCGCCACACCGTGCGCCGGATTGCCCTCCCTTGGAGAGTGGCCAGCGGAGGGTGAAGCGCAGGTGAGGAGCCGGCGCTGCAGCTACTCAAGATGCCTGTCTTGCAGCCGGCTGGATCTCAGATGGGCTCGATGAAGAGCGAGTGCAGCATGAGTAGGAGGGAGGGCGGACCTGCCCTAGGCCGTGACGAACGATCGAACTGTGCGGACCATCACCATCGCCTGTCAGCACGGTCAACCGGCGACCGACACAGGACTGGATTGCCTACGTGTTGCACACCACCAGCGCACCTAAGGGCGACTTGTGGATGCTGCAATAGGGGTGGCACTTGGCCTGAAGGAGGTAGGAGATTCTCCCTTGCAGGCCGTCTTCCTCCGTCAAAGTGTCGAAGTTGCCCCCGCCCTTTGCTATCACAAGGTCCGCTTGCCGTATCAGCTGTGCCACCTGTGGAGAGGCCTTGTGCAGAATGGTCCCCGGCAAGGGTTCCAGGATGCCGTTCTCCATCACCTGCGCTATCTTGTCCAGGCCTACTTCCAGGGCATCCTCAAGCGTGGCGTCGTTTAGACTGGGGACAGTCCTGGTGACGAAGCTGATCTCCAAACCATGCGTCTTTTGGATGACCTCCACCAAGAGCTTATCGAGGACAATCTCGCCGCAGTTATCCCCCAGGTAGACCAGCTTCCGGGCTCTTTGGAGTCTCGCCCTCAGAGCCTCCACCGATCCAGTGTCCATCGGGAGGTCTGACAGTCGATTTGCGATGCTCCTCAGTTCTTCTCGCTCCGGCTTGCCCATGGCATCGGACGAGTTGGCTGCCAACGCCAGCTTGAGGGCTTGCATGAAGGGATCGGCACTCTGGACCACCAATTCCTCGGCCGCAGGGTAGAACTGCATAGCTCGATGGTTCTGCTCCGCCTTCAGTGCCTTCAAGGGGTCAGTTTCCCCCGAGAACTCGGTGATCTTGAGCCATGCGTCGCTGAGCACCTCAGGCGGTGTCACGTCCCACTCTTCACTTCTGAGAGGCTTGAGTTTGAGGATCTCTCGCATCAAAGCGTGGAGTCGGCGCTCGTCCCCTATCAGTGGCCGCGCAACGTCAAGAGTGAAGCTCACTATGCAAGGGATACAGTCGGGCCAGATGCGCATGGTACAACCTCGGGTCAAGTTCAGGCGATAATACTTTGATTGCCGTGGGCTGTCAACTTCAGAGAGGTTGTCACGGGCGTCGCACCGGACGGGTGGGCGGCGGGGAGAGCAAGGAATGAACAGGAGACCGGCGTGGGCCCGCCCCCTGATTGTCACAGCAGTCGCCAGACTCACTGCATGCTTGGATCTCCTAGGGTGTGGTGTCCGGCGGCGGATACTCCTTCAGTGCCAGCGGGAAGAAGCTGCATATCGGACACCAGCCGGCAGGTCGGGCTGGTCACAGAGAAGTTGCGACGGCTGGCCAGGCCCATCGGGACAGGTCGGCTCTCTACTTCTTCCGTATGACTCAGTCGAAGAAGGGCCCGAGCAGGTACTGGTGCGGCCGCCCAGAGTCGCTTCAATCACGCCAGTGGACTTGCCGGGGTCCGGTCACGGCGCGATGTGGGGATGCTCCTGGCCGACGCTAGTAGCCAGGTCCCATCGGGATGGGAGCGAACTTCATGATGCGATGGTTGTTGGAGTCGGACACGTAGACGTTACCCTCCCCGTCGACCTCGATGCCTGTCGGCAGGTCGAAGGAGGTTTCGTCGGTGCCATACTTGCCGAAGATAGCCAGGAGCTTGCCTTCGCTGTCGAACACCAATACGCGGTAACCCTCAGGATCGGTGGTGTACACGCGCCCTTCGCCATCCACTGCCAGGTAGGGCTTGTTGACGACAGAGTCGCCCCACCACGCGTCGACCCTCCACTGGCCGCGAAACTGGGAGTCCGGATCGAAGATCTGGATGCGCTGGTTCCAGGTGTCGGCCACGTAGATGTTGGCGTCCTGATCGATGGCGATTCCCACTGGCTCCTGGAATTGTCCGGGTAGGGAGCCGCCGCCACCCCACTGACCGAGGGGGTTGCCGTCCGAGTCGAACTTCTGGACGCGCTTGTTTCCGGTGTCGGTGACGTAGAGGTTTCCTTCGGCATCGATGGCGATGTCTCTCGGTCCCCAAAACAGCCCCTGCGGCTCCATAAGCTGACCTTCTGTGTTCTGGTGGGCACCCCAGTAGGTCACGAACTCCCCTTCCGTAGTGAACTTCTGGATACGATGGTTCCAGGTGTCCGCCACATAGACCTTCCCATCGTCGTCCACTGCGATGCCCCAGGGCTCGCTGAACTGCCCCGGCTCCGTGCCGAACGAACCCCAAGCGGTGATGAATTCTCCGTCGCTGTCGAACTTCTGGATGCGATGGTTCTGGCTGTCTGCTACATATACGTTGCCCTCGGAGTCGATCGCCAATCCCTTGGGAAGACTGAACTGTCCTTCCAGTGCTCCTGGCTCGCCCCAAGTCGCGACACTGCTCACCTCACGGTAGGCCTCGGCGTATTCCGCAGAGGCTTCGACCTCGAGAGCGATAGGTACAGCGCTGGATTCCCAGATCTCGGCAGCCACGTCCTTGCGCATGTAGAAGGCGAAGTCGGACGAGCCAAGGGGATTCTCCAGTTCTCGATAAAGGAGGAAGTTGATGAAGCTTTGCCGGGTGTCCGGATTCCGCAGGTTCTCCAAGATGAGCCCAGGCGTGAGGTTGCGATAGTCCTCCGGGAACCACCAGCGCAGTCTGTACTGCCGCCGGATGTAGTCCGTCAGATAGGGCCTGACGGCAGCTTCGTTGTCCAGCCCGACCAGGACGACAGGGGCGTCGAGCGGTCCCATTGGCTCCTTGCCAAAGAAGACCTTATTGGGATAATCGCGCAGGTACCACCACATAGGCCAGCTGGTGAAGTCGTCGAAGGCGACCCTCATCTCCTTACCGCCCTCTAGCCTCTCCGAAAGATTCTCTATCTCCTCCACAACCATGGTCACGTCAGGCGTGGTTTGTGTATAGACGAGCATATCCTTGGCGATGTCGCCGTGGATGTAAGTGGCTATCCAGGCGTAGCGGATAGTGAACACCATCATCACCAGAATCGTGGCGAAGAGGAGCATTCTGGCGATGGAACCGGGGCGCAATCGCCTCGCGACGAGGATAATGAGGTAGATCAAGACGCCGGAGAGCAGCAAGGTAATCAGCCAGCGCATAAGGGTGTTCAACTCTCCCAGGTTGAAGCCCGGTGCAGGAAGACCACGGGACAGGATTTCAGCCAGGCCCAGTGACGCCGTCAGAAAGCCAAGCAACACCAACCCCGTGGTGGGTACGAGGATGAGGAGATAGTAGGCCCGTCGTCCGCGGAGTTCCTGCCAGTCGGTTCGCTCCAAGACGTCGCCGATGAACCGCCCCGCTAGAAGGATGAGGGGTAGCGTCAAGTGTACAATCAACCAGGGCATCTTCTCGCCGGCCCAACTGTAGATGACAAAGCCCACCACGAACCAGTAGGAGAGGAAGATCCAGAAGATGTTCTTCAGAGGCGACACTGCCTCCCTCGCCGCTTCCTCTCTTCTCTCCGTGGCGGTTGTGAAGGACAGATAGCCCATGCCCATCAGGCCCAGAAGGAGAGGCAAGAACTCATACAGGGGAATGATGATCAGATAGTAATACCAGGGCTGCCCTCCTCGCTTGACGCCCTGTTGCACCAGCCAGTACCCCAGGGCGCCGATAGGCCCGCTAAGAATTCCGCCCATGTTGGTCAGCAGCGTGGTGTGCAGGAGTATGTAGATGAGCCAGAAGATGCCAGCGGACGTTACCCAGCGGCGCCAACTCCACCACACACCGAGGAGGGCAAATACCCCGGCGATCAGCAGCATGACTAGGAGATCATGCTGGCCGTAGTTCATGTAGTCCAGTGGGTCCCACAGTCCCGAGACCTCGATGATGAGGCTGGAGAAGTACAAGGGTGCGCATAAACTGCCGATGAGTATCACCAGGTCGAGGGAGGCAAAGTCGGGAGGGAACCTTCGATCCCGCAGCCATTCCCAGATGAGGACCATTACCAGGAAGGTGCCCAAGATGAAGGTAGTGATGTAGGCGATCTCTTTGGTGGAGAACGCGAAGGCCAGCGCGGCGGCCAGAAGGTAGAGGTAGAGATCCTTTCGTTGATCAAGGTACCTGATGATGGCGATGAACATCAGGAACTCAAAGGCGGCCACGAAGATATCCATCCTGATGAAGCGCGAGAAATAGAGAAAGCCGGGTGAGATGGCGAGCATGGCGGCGGTGGCCAGGGCACCGTACCTTCCCAACCACTTTCGCAGGAAATAGGGGGCGACGACGATGCCCACGCCGAAGAGGGCCGGTGCGACCCGCGACGTATAGTCACTGGCGCCGAAGAGGAAATAGATGACAGCGGTGGCGTGGTACAGAAACGGGCCGTGGAGGAGAGGGTTGTGGATGAACCCTCGACCTCGGTACAACTCCCAGGAGTAGAAAGAGTGCATGCTCTCGTCGTGGTGTTGTGCGCGACTACCGAGGTCCCAGAAGCGGAGAGCGACAGCCACCAAGACGATAGCTACCCAGCAGATGAGTTCCCAGTTGAGGGTGATTTTGGCCAACAAAGGCCTATCCAGAATGGAGAACCTCTTTTCCATGTCGCCATTACCTCGTCATTCTTCCGGCCCTACTGCTGCCCACATCAAGACATCACGATACGTTGGACGGTAGAGGGTCTCTCGGAAGAGGTACCAATTCACCAACTCGTGTCCTGGCAGATCCTCTGGGTGCCAGGCACTCTGTATGCGGAATCGGGCACCCCTGTATCCTGGTAGGCCCAACGGTTCTGCCAAGGGAGTGATCACCACCGGAGTTGGGGACGATGCTGACCTCGATGTGAAGACGAGGTCTCCGAAGTCCCGCAGGTACCAGGCCAGGATGTTATCCTGCTCTCCCTGAACGGTGATGTCCACGCTGTGCCGGTCTCTCTCCTGCTGATTGGAGAAGTCCTCTATCGTGCCGACCAGGTTGCGCACGTCCGAAGAGGTCGGCCGCCCCACCAGAAGTTCGAGGGGGTTGCCAGGGCCGTGGTGGTTGAGCCTCCACGTGGTCTGCACCACGAGGCTGCCCAGTATGAGCAGGATTACCAGCCCGCCCGTGCGGATTGTCCCTCTCCAGTGTTGGGCCAGGGTGCCAGTGATGAGAATCACGGAGACGAGGAAGAAAAGGGACAGGAAGACCACGATCAGGCGGGTCGGCTCTCCTGGGTTCTGGGGGTCGGCGAAGGCTGACATTTGCAGGATCATATGGAAGATGACGGGGATGGAGATCAGTAGCGCCAGCCCGTCCCAGACCCATTGTTCCCCTTCACCCACCTTCGTCAGCAGATCACCTATTATCCTGCCAGCGAGCAAGGTGAGCGGCAGGAGTATCTCCAAGATTCCCGAGGGGGGCTTCGTCTCCATCAGGGAGTAGAGCACGAAGGTCACGCCGAACCAGCAAACCAGCAGAGCTGAGAAGAGGTCTTTCCGGGGCAGGTACACAGCACCGGCCAGGCCGAAGATGAATACCAGTGGTGCGTAGCCGACGAGTAGCGATAGGTAGTAATGCCAGGGCTGCCTGCCAATCAACGGGGAGAACTGGCCTAACCAGGTGGCTAGCAGGTCCAGTGTGGCCTGCAAGCCGTGAAGGTTGACGAAGAGCCCTGTCGCGGTGGCCAGCACAACGGCTCCCAATACGCCCCCGGCAATCATCCACGCGCGCCGTGAGGTGGGGGGTGGGTTCCACGGCTCGAGTAAAGCCGCTTCCCCGTCCGCGTACCGCGAGTACAGTGTGACGCCCAGGAAGAAGCCACCCAGTGCCAGTAGTGTGGCATACGCGGCGCCTCCTGCGACGAAGGCCACGGCCAGCGCGCCGGCCGACAGGTACAGGTGTGATACCTTCTTCAGTCTGAGGTAGCCGAAAAGGCCTGCCACCAGGGCCAGGAGCGACGCTGCCACGACAATGTCTCCACTGAGTCGGCGGGAGAAGAAGACGAAGGACGGAGAGAGAGCCAGGATTGCTGCTGTAACCAAGGCGCCTCTCTTGCCCAGGTAAGCACGCAGCAAATATGGCAGCCCGACCATCAATGTACCTACTAGGGCCGGCAGCACCCGAGCCACGTAGTCGCTGGCGCCGAAGAGGACATAGAGAAGCGCGTTGCCGTTGAACAGCAGAGGACTATGGCCCCTAATGCTTGCCGCGCCGCCGGTGTAGAATCGCCAGACATCCAGCGCCAGCCTAGCCTCGTGCTCATCTAGTGGTTGCTTCCCCAGACCGTAGAATCGCAGAAGCGCAGCTATCAGGATCAGCAGCAGGTAGAGGCCGGTCTCTACCGTCAGCCAGGGAGGGCCGAGTTGCTGCGCCTCCTGTGATGATGCGTGCCTATTCTTGTCCTCTTCTATCATTGCTGGTACGTGGCAGCCGCGTAGCTGCGCCTGCATCCAGAGCTACTGCTGAGCCTAACCAAGACGGGCAGGCACAGAGCAGGCCCAATTATAACATGCCGCGGTACAAAGGCAAGGTTGCCGCGGACTGAAAGTAAGGAGAACCCGTGCGCGGTATCGCGCCGAGCTGAGAATTCAGGCGCGCACAAGCCAGGGAGTCCAGCAGGGACTTGTCGTATTTAGCGTGGGAATTCATTCCCGCGCTTCCCCACAAGGGGTGGTGGGTGCCACGGCGGCGCACAGAGTTCGGAAACCTAGCAGAGGGTTGGACAGCCTGTGAGAGGGCAGCGCCACAGGAGGGTTGCCGCACGGCATGCCATGCGGCAACGATGCCTTGTGCTTGCATTTTGCAGCCTGCTGCCGTATACTGGAAGTGAGGCAGGTTACAAAACGGCAGGTGCATCTCCATGGATGACCCCCCGACCACGCTGGAAGGCCTGCTCGAACGGGCGGGAGATTCCATCGCTGCGCAGGAAATCCCCGTCATCGAGCGCGCTTATCAAGTCGCTGCCGAGGCCCACGACGGGCAACTCCGGGCCTCGGGGGAGCCCTTCATTCAGCATTCCCTGGCCACGGCTGCCGCGCTCGTAGACATGCGTCTCGATCCCGCCACGATTGCTGCAGGCCTCCTTCATGACGTTCCCGAGGACACCTCCGTCACAGTGGATGAGATTCGGGAGACTTTCGGCGGGGAGATAGCCAAGTTGGTCGACGGCGTGACCAAGCTGCGGAAGATAACGTGGACGAGCTTGGAAGAAGAAGAGGCGGAGAGCCTACGCAAGATCTTCCTGGCCATGGTGGACGATATCCGGGTCATTCTGATCAGGTTGGCCGACCGTTTGCACAACATGCACACCTTGGGGGCACTTCCAGAGGACAGAAGGACGGAGATCGCCAGGGAGACGCTGGACATCTTCGCACCACTCGCCCATAGGTTGGGCATGTGGCAGGTAAAGGAGGAATTGGAGGACCTCGCTCTGCGCTACCTGGAGCCCGAGAGGTACCAGGAGGTTGTGGAACTAATCAACGAACGCCGCACCGTCCGCGAGCGATACGTGGATAGTGTGGTCGAGACTCTGAGGAGCAGCCTAGTGGAGGCGGGGATAGAGGCAGAGGTGGCGGGACGCCGCAAGCACATCTACAGCATCTATGAGAAGATGCAGAAGAAGGGCAGGGACTTCGATCGCATCTACGATGTGCATGGAGCGCGTATCATCGTGGAGGACATCAAGGACTGCTACGGGGCCCTGGGAATTGTTCATTCCCTGTGGCGGCCCATCGCCGGGGAGTTCGACGACTACATTGCCATGCCCAAGGACAACCTGTATCAGTCCCTGCATACTGCCGTTGTAGGCCCACAGGGTCGTCCCTTGGAGATTCAGATCCGGACCTGGGACATGCACTGGACGGCGGAGTATGGCGTCGCTGCTCATTGGCGCTACAAGGAGCAGGTGGAGCGGGACGCAGTTCTGGAAGGGAAGATGGCATGGCTGCGCCAGCTGATGGAGTGGCGTCGGGAGCTGGTTGACGCGCAGGAGTTCGTCGACTCGCTGAAGACCGACCTGTTCCCTGAGGAAGTTTACGTTTTCACACCCAAGGGAGATGTCATCGAACTGCCCAGGGGAGCCACCCCGGTGGATTTTGCCTATCACGTTCACACCGAGATTGGCCATCGATGCCAGGGCGCGAAAGTGAACGGCAAAATCGTGCCCTTGAACTACCAACTGGAGGATGGAGATCAGGTCCTGATCCTGACGGCCAAGAGAGGAGGGCCGAGTCGAGACTGGCTGAACCCCCACCTCGGATATGTCAGCACGACTCGCGCCAGACAGAAGATCCGGCAGTGGTTCCGTCGGCAGGAGCGCGCCGAGAATATCGCGCGCGGTAGGGCGCTCCTGGAAAAGGAGTTGAAGCGTCTAGGTATCGAGCGCGAGAGCTACGAGGACATCGCCAAGCTGTTCCGCTTCAAGAAGGTGGAGGACTTCCTGGCCGCCATCGGATATGGAGACATCAACGTTCATCAGGTCTCTACCAGAGTACTGGAAGTTGAGAGGGAGAGTGAAGAGGGGCTAGAGGAGTTGCCACCCGTGGTGGCGCCGCCCACCGAGGCCCCTGGGGTCAAGGTCACCGGCGTGGGAGATCTACTGACCCACCTTGGAGGCTGCTGCAACCCGTTGCCCGGCGACGAGATCATCGGCTACGTCACCCGGGGCCGTGGTGTGACCATCCACCGGCAGGACTGCTCCAACGTTCTTCGCGTACTGAGGGACGGCGACAGAGAGCGTCTGATCGAGGTTGATTGGGGCGAGGATCTGGACACGGGGTATCCGGTGGTGGTGGAGGTCACAGCCTACGACCGCAAAGGACTGCTGAAGGACATCGCGGCCGTTCTGGACGCCGAGGACGTGAACATGAGGGCAGCGACGATTGCGACTAGAAGAAAGGATCAGACAGCCACCATCATCGCCACCCTAGAGATCACCGGCATGGATCAGTTGAGCCGGGTGCTGACCAAGATCGAGAGCCTCACCAACGTCTTGGAGGCCCGCAGGCAGACGGCCTAGTCAGCGGCAGCC
>CAZNMJ010000128.1:0-9429 GCA_964573815.1 uncultured Anaerolineales bacterium | reverse complement strand
TTGAAGACGCCAGGTATGGTTGGGTGCACTGGCCCAAGACCAAGACGTTGGCTCTCGCGGGGGGCGTGTTGGGGCTTCTCATCGGCCTTTTGGTGGCTTTCGGGCTGGAGTATCTTGAATCTGACGTATTGAGGTCCTTGGAGGACGTGGAGCGACATGTCGGAGTACCTGTGATGGGCTCCATTCCGACCATAGGGGCGGGTGAAGGGGCGGGGCGATCAGGGGGGAGAGGAAGGCGTTTTTTCCTGCCCTGGGCAAGATAGCCGTCGTGGGTCCCCGCTGTTTGCTCAAGCCGAGAGTAGTGCCCTCTTCTATTTGCCGCGAGACGAGCATGGCCGTATAATCACGTGCCGCGTACCGATTGCCGGAGGCTTGCAGTCATGACTGAGACCGATCGTACTGACAGTTTGATCACGCTTACCACGCCTCGCTCCCCCATCAGCGAAGCGTATCGCACGTTACGCACCAATCTGGAGTTCTCCAGCCTGGACAAACCGATCAAGACCATGGTGGTTACTTCTCCGGGGCCCGAGGAGGGAAAATCCACCACCCTGGCCAATCTGGCTGTGACGCTGGCTCGGGCTGAGAAGAGGGTCATCTTGGTGGATTGCGACTTGAGGCGCCCGTCGCAGCATGAGATCTTCGGTGTGAGCAATGGTGTCGGCCTCACCACCATGGTCGTGGACGATGGAGCCATGGCTGATCCGCCTCTACAAGACACGGAAGTCCCCGGGTTGTGGCTGCTACCGAGTGGTCCCCTTCCTCCCAACCCATCAGAGTTGGCGGGCTCGCGTCGCATGGAGGAGATCATAGCAGTTCTGTCGGAAAAGGCGGACATTGTCCTGTTCGATGCGCCGCCTATCATCGCCGTGACTGATGCCGCGGTCCTTGCCTCCAAAGTCGATGGAGTGCTACTGGTCATCAGGGCCGGGGGCACCAAGCGAGATCATGCCCAGAAAGCAAAAGCGTTACTAGAGAAGGTGAATGTCCATCTTGTAGGAGCGGTGTTGACCAATGTGAAGATCGACACCAGTCTGCATAGGTACTACGCTGAGTACAAAGGCGGTTGACAGATGAGAATGGCGAGGATGCAGTGAAGGCATTAATCCTGAGTGGGGGTAAAGGCACTCGCCTATACCCCATTACTTATACTAGCGCCAAACAACTGGTGCCTGTGGCCAACCGACCAGTGCTCTTTCGCGCCATAGACGCCATCGTGGAGGCGGGCATCACTGACATCGGGATCGTCGTCGGAGATACGGCTTCTGAGATCAAGGCGGCGGTGGGCGACGGTTCTGAGTGGGGAGCCGATGTCACGTACATCCAGCAGGAGGCGCCGCTGGGGTTAGCCCATGCGGTGCTCATTTCGGAGCATTACCTGGGTGACGACAGGTTCGTCATGTTCCTGGGCGACAATGTCCTTGAGGGTGGCATCGCGGGGCTCGTGAAGCAGTTCACTGCGAGCGACTGGAACTCTCAGATAGTGCTCACGAGGGTGGAGAATCCGCAGCACTTTGGTGTGGCAGAACTGAGGGACGGTCAGATTGTGCGGTTGGTGGAGAAGCCCAAGGAGCCACCTAGTGATCTGGCCCTGGTGGGCATCTACATGTTCGATCATAACGTCTTTGAGGCTGTGAAGAACATCAAGCCTTCGTGGCGGGGAGAGTTGGAGATCACGGACGCCATCCAGTACCTTGTGGATCACGGGTACAAGGTCTATCCGTACGTCCATCAGGGATGGTGGATAGATACCGGAAAAGCCCGCGACATGCTAGACTGCAATCGTCTCCTGCTGGAGACGATGGAGCCTCACAACTTGGGCACTGTGGATGAGGGGTCCAGTCTGTCTGGGCGCATCATCATCGAGAAGGGCGCCGAGATCATCAACAGCACCATTCGTGGGCCGGCCATCATTGGGGAGAACAGCCGCATTGTGGATGCGTACATCGGCCCGTTCACTGCTATCTATCATGACGTCCTGATCCAGAACAGCGAGATAGAACACTGCATCATCTTGGAGAACTGCAAGATCACGGACATTGGAGCCCGCATCGAGGACAGCGTGATCGGGCGCAATGTGGTGATTACTCGCTCGCCTCTGAGGCCAAAGGCGTACCGGATGACGATAGGTGACCACAGCCAGATTGGGATACTGTAACAGCGCCTTGGCAGAGGCGCTATCTCAGCCTCTCCGAAGACTGGCGGACGCTGGGAACGTGACGCTTGAGGGGTTCTCGGCGCTGAAGGAAGACCTGCCGGCATGAAGGTAACACTGGTTTGCAGTGGAGGAGGCGTAGACGGTTTCAACAGCGCCGGCAAGGGCATGTCCGGAGGGTGGATTGGCCACGGACTTGCGTTGCTCTCGGCTTGCGCCAAGCAGGCTGGCCACGAGGTGAGCCTCATCGACCGACGGGCTCTGCTGGACTGGGATCATTTCCGGCAGGAAGTACGCAGCCGAGCTCCGGATGTGGCAGGGTTTGGAATGCTGAGCGTGGACTTCAACCCTGCCATGAAAGGCATCGAACTCGTCAAAGAGGCGAACCCGAATACCATCACTGTAGTCGGAGGTCCCCACCCCACCTTGGTTCCCGACGAGGTCCTGAGCAATCCCCTGGTGGACCACGTCGTCATCGGCGAGGGAGAGATTTCCCTTATCGAGATGCTGCACAAGTTCGAGCGGGGCGAGAGGGTAAACCGGTTGATCGACGGTGACCGCCCCAACCTCGATGAACTGCCCTTCGCCGATAGGGATATCTACTTGGAGGAATGGCGGAAGGCCGGCTACGACTATGACTCGCCGGAGGCTCCCCTATCGGCTGAGACTCGTCCTCCTTTTGTGACCATCATCGCTGGCCGAGGGTGCCGCTACAATTGTGCCTTCTGCAAGCCGGGTGAGGACATCCTCTTCGGCAAGGGGGTAAGACGACGAAGTGTGTCTCATGTCATAGCAGAGTTGAAGCAACTACGAGACAAGTACCACTTCAACACGCTGATGATCCATGATGACTGCCTGACTGAAGATCGTGTATGGGTGCAGGAGTTCTGCGACGCGTATGAGGCAGAGGGGTTCACACAGCCCTACTGGTGCCAAGCGCGGGTTGACCATGTGGTCAAGCACGAGGACATGATCAGGCGCATGGCGGAAGTGGGGCTGGAAGGACTCTTCCTGGGTTTCGAGAGCGGCAGCGATCGCGTCCTCAGGTTCATCCGCAAGGGTACGACTGTGGCCAAGAATCTGGAAGCAGCGCTTATCTGCCGCAAGTACGACATCCGCATCTGGGCGAATTACATGTTGGGATTACCCACAGAGACGGAAGACGAGATCAGGGAGACGATCGCCATGCTGAAGGAGATCGATCCCGATTATTATAGTCCAGCATTCTACACACCGTATCCGGGCAATGATCTGTATGACTACTGTGTGGAACACAGCCTGTCGTTGGTCAAGGATCACGATGGCTACAGCCGCAACCCCACCGAGCCGAAGATCAAAGGCCACGATCCCGTATTCCTGAGGTGGGCGTTGAAAGAGTCCCAGCGCAGAAAGCTACGCAATAGCATCAGGCGAGATACCAAGTACTACCTGAGGCGCTACGCTTCGCCCCGTAAGGCGGTGACCAAGGTAAACAGGGCGATGAATGCTCGGTTTGGAAGGAGGGGATGACATGGCTCCAATTGGGGGCGGAACCCTGAGTTATGAGCGCACGCTCCAGGCCATAGGCCGGATGGCGGAGAGCCAGAGGTTGCGCGACATCTGCATACTGGAGGTTGAGGGCGGTCTGGTCCTTCAAGGCCAGGCCCTGGTGAGCACGAGAGAGGCGTATAATGTAGTGTCCAGAACCAGGGTTCTAAGCCACGAGGATCTGGAGAAGTTGGTTCGCGAGTTGTGAGCAAGAACCTGCAGGCCAAGGGAGGAGGAACCGATGCAGAAGCTTTTCCAAGGCATGCCCAAGACCGACTACCAGGACGTCCTGAGGACTATTGGTCATTATATTGACGAGCACGGCTTCACCGGCATACGACTCGTCGAGACGGAGGATGGGCTGATCCTCCAGGGCAGGGTTGGTACAGGCGAGGCCAGAGGCGAGAAGAAAACAGAGACCTATCTGCTCACTGTCCAGGACGTCAGAGAGTTGATGAGAGAGGCCTACACTCGTCGGGGCAAGAAGCTGTAGCTCGTCCTGGGATCACTCCAGTGGGAGGTCGAGAACTTTGAAGAACTTGCTGATCACCGGTGGCGCTGGCTTCATTGGGAGCAACTTCGTCCATCATATTCTGGACAAGTATGCAGACTACAACGTGGTCGTCTACGACAAGCTGACCTATGCCGGCAACTTAGACAACTTACAGGATGTGGCTGATGACCCCCGCTATAGCTTTGCGAGGGGGGACATCTGCGACATGGAACTCGTAGATCAGGTGGTCCAGGAGCACAAGATCGATGGCATCGTCAACTTCGCGGCTGAAACTCATGTAGATCGCAGCATTCTCGAAGCAGGGAGTTTCATTCAGACAGACGTGTATGGCACTCATGTTCTCTTGGAAGCCGTCAGGAAGTTCGGATTAGAGAGAATAGTGCATATCTCTACCGATGAGGTCTACGGCAGCGTGGTCGAAGGATCCTCTATAGAGACGGACAGCCTTCTTCCCAACAGCCCGTACTCCGCCAGCAAGGCGGGCGGAGACCTGATGTGTCGCGCCTATCACGTGACGTACGGCGTGCCAGTAATCATCACACGCGGTTCGAACAACTTCGGCCCCTATCAGTACCCAGAGAAGGTCATCCCGCTCTTTATCACCAACGCCCTGGACAACAAGCCGTTGCCCCTTTACGGCGATGGGCTGAATGTGCGGGACTGGCTATACGTGCTCGACCACTGTGAAGCTATCGATTTGATGCTGCACCAAGGGCAGGACGGGGAGATCTACAATGTGGGAAGCGACACCGAGCTCACCAACCTGCAGTTAACGGAGACCATCTTGAAGCTGATGGGTAAGCAGAAGAGCCTCATCCAGTTCGTCGAGGATCGACCAGGTCACGACAGACGCTACTCGCTGGATTGCACCAAGATCCATGGACTCGGATGGCGTGCCAGGCATGAATTTGAGGACGCACTGGAGGGAACCGTCCGCTGGTATAGCGAGAACCGCTGGTGGTGGGAGAAGATCAAGTCGGGAGCGTATACAAGCTACTACGAGCAGCAGTACGGCGCGCGACGAGTTCTCAGTGGGCCTGCAGCGTGACAATGGCCCGATGGACACCTGAGGGTGCCTCAAAAGCGCAGTAACTGTCTTGCAGCAGAGTCTCCACCTGATGGGGGACTTGAGCGCCATCGATGTAGACTTTTTCTGTCTCTCGCCCCAAGGGCAATAGAAGCCTGACTTCTAGAGACCCGGGGTGGTTTGACCCGTAGTCGAGCACAATGGAGTCTTGCCCATACATGTAGTCGTATGATGCGTATAGCCCCGTGGATGGTTGAAAGGCTCGGATTTCGCCATCATGTTTCCTCAGGCGAGGCTGTAGTCGTGCCCCATCGCTTTCTATTGTGACTCCGAACAGCCCTCGCAGGATGGCCTCGGTCATCGTACCGGCGGCACTGGCATAGTTGTGGGATCCCCATCCGTCGCCAGTTGACGGCATTTGCCACTCGAATACCTCCGCCGGATGCGATGCCCAGTCTTCCGCTACCATCCTCAGATGCGCCAAGGCCATGGCGGAAAAGCCTGTCTCAAACTCTGCCGTTATCTGCATGCCACCCCACCAATCCCAGAGCCCGCCATTCTGGTACTCCCCTGGGGACATCTGCTCATGGGCGAAGAATCCCTCTGGATACGGTGGATACAGGCTCAGACCAGGTTTGCGCGCCCCGGCAGCCAGGCGGGCACCTTCCAGGCGGGAGAATAGCCTTTGGGTGCGGGAAGGATCGCTGAGGCCCCAGTGGGCGGCCAACGCATTGGATATGCCTATCAGCTCCTCCTCTGGGAAGTCATGGACCAAGGGGGTGAGGTGTAGGTGGAGCAGGTATGATCCTCGTTGCGAGTTCCAGAGTTTCTCGTTGGCGGAGCGGCGTAGCTGGTCGGCCTGTGCCTTCAGTTCGTGGGCTCGCGCTGCATCTCCCACGGCCTGGTTCATCTCCGCCAAGTCCAAGAGGGCACGATAGGTCAAAGCCTGATCATGGATGGAGCAAGTCCAGTGGTCGGTGTCGGGATCGATGTCCGTTGGATTGGGCGCGGGCTCGAATTTGATGTCGCCCCAGTCGGTGGTATGGCCTCTCTTGACGAGTTGATACCCATCGTCGAAGCGGTGGATGTAGAGCCACTCCAGGGCGCGATTCAGTCGTGCGATGACGGTCTCCCCCGAGAGTTCCTTTTGCAGCCACTCTGTGCCGCCAACGGCGCGGTAGTATTGATAGGCCGCGTGGATCAAGTGAGTCTCCTCATCGGAGACAACAGTGGCCTTGTCGATGTGACCACCGGCAGCTATCACCCCGCTGATGGCCCCATCGCCGGGGATGTCCCCATCCGCACTTGCTGCACCCCATCCGTACTGGCGCCGGAGGAATTCTTCGATGGGCGTTCTCAGGTACTGGTCGCCGTAGAAGTGTTGCAGGGCAGGCATCATGGTGGAGGTGTCGCGAATGAAGATCATGCCATACTCCCGACCGGGCACGAGTCCGTAGACAGTCCCTTCGAGCCCTTCGAACTCGGTTTCGCAGAGTCGGAGCGTATGCAGCACGCCTTCTCGCATGGCTCCGATAGCGGGGTAGTCGGGAACGTTCCACGTGGTCTGCGCTGGGGGGCTGCTCAGCTCCTCATAGTTGATCGGCGGCAAGCTGCCGACCGCAGAAGTCACACTGGAGGGAACCAGGCGCCGAGCTGCGACTACTGCCGACGGGAGGATGGAGAGCAGGACAACGATGAGAACGACTCGCTTCCTGTTTTCGGCCATTTCCTGCAACCGGTCAGGATTCAGTTCGCTTCGAGGAGGGTAGAGTCCGGAAGATCAGGTAGGCCATCCACAGCGAAGCTGCTGTGAGCAGGCTGCGGAAGATGGCAATGACAGCTTTGTAGTTGGTGTAGGCCTGGATGATCAACTCGGGCGGCGTCAGACGGGAGAACAGAGATGGATTGAGGGGCAGGAATAGCCACCACGTCGTCTGCGCCCCCCAGTTCAGGAGATAGACAGCATACCCAGCGATCTGAACGAGGTGGAACCAGAGAAGACGAGGTTGCTCGACAATCTCCAGCGCCAGGAACGGCAGGACCGCGAAGAAGTACTGAGGGTTGAAGAAGGCCAGCGAGAACATGGTCAGGAAAACCATGGAGGAGTACTTGCGGAGCACCACGTAGGAGGACAATTCCCTTTCCAGGCTGCTGAACAGGAGGAGTGCGTAGGCGATGACGAAGAGCACCAGTTCGTCGTGGAGGATGATGGGTAGCTTTGCTGCCAGCAAGAACTGTCCATGAGCCTGATCCATAAGAGCTACGACGCGGGGAAAGGCCCCGGAGACAAGTGTGAGAAGGACGACACCCGTAAGGATCCCAACTCCCAAGAGGATGCGCTTCTGCCTCTGGAGTTGCTTGAACGCTCCGATGAGGAAAAAAGGCGCCAAGGCCGCGTATATCACGCGTGATAGCATGGTGAGCGTCAGGCCGGCAAGAGACGCTAGAGGTCGGACGCGCTGGAAGAAATACAGGCTGAGCAGGACGAAGAAGGCAGCCACCACATCGTAGCGGCCGTACAGATAGGAGATGTACAGGCCTATGGGATTGAACATCCAGAAAGCGAAGGAGATGATAGCCCCTCGGGAACGCTTTCGCACCAGTGCCAGTAGGAGGAAGGCACAGGCCAGATCGAAGGCTAGGAGAGGGAGCTTCAGGATGACGAGGGTCAGGTGGATTCGCGGCGCGGTGGCAATCTGCATCCGCAAATCGAAAGCTCCCTGATACTCCTCCTGCCCCATCACTCTCCATTCATCGGGCCAGAGGATCTCGGGGGGGGACAACACAGGCCGAAAGAGCCAGACTGTGGCCGCGTAGAGGAGATGGGGAATAGGTTGTATGGACAGGTCCTTCGTGACCTCGCCATGCAGCGCCAACTGCTGTGCGTGGTACGTGATCCAGAACAGGTCGGGGTGGAAGGCTATGGGCATGAGCACCAATCGCACCAGCAGGCCCAAGGCGAGGAGCACAATGATCGCTTTGGTGAAGGACTCATGCTCCTCTTCCGATGACAGAAGCAAGATTGAGGTCAGTCTTCTCCATCTGTTCATGGTCGTTTACGGCTTCGTTACCCGGCAGCGCATGTCCCGGTATGGGGGGGCGCCACTCAAGGGGTCACAAGAGAGATCATCAATCAGCCAGTTGGCATTATGGGGGCCAGCCCAGCCGTGCGGTATGGAAACGGCTCGGCTGTGTATCCCGTCCACGACCTTGGCCTTGAACACGGCGGCGCCGACCTCGGTCTCGATTTTCACCTCCTCGCCGTCGGCAACTTCAATTTCCGTAGCCAGGGCGGCGCCTATCTCGGCCAGGGGTTCAGAATGGGCATTGCGGAGGGCGGGGATATTGCGATGTTGCGAATGGTAGAAATGGGGGACCCTGGCGCCAGTGATGAGATAGTGTGGGAAGCAACCACTATCTGCCCAATCCAAGGGCGCCACGGGCAGGGGGGCATAACCCCGGTCCTGTAGGGAGCGGCTGTACAATTCGATTTTGCCCGACGGGGTGGTGAATCCTTCCTCCAGAACACGGCCTGGTGTCGTAGGCACAGCAGGTTCGTGCGCTGTCCAGCCGGCCCTTTCCAAGACCGTGTCAAGAAGCTCCTGGTCGCTAGCGAAGGGGAAGAACTCGTCAAAACCCAATCTTCGACCTACAAGACTCAGAGACTTCCACTCCGGCAGGGACTCATATAATGGTTCTACGACAGGAAGCCTCGTCCGGACCGGATAGTCTCGTCGCAACGACTGGACGCTTATCTCCCCCTTCTCCAAGAAGGTGCAGCCCGGCAGGACTACGTCAGCGATCTCAGTGGTGTCGTTCATGAACAGGTCTTGTACCACTAGCAGGTCGAGCTTGGCCAGCGCTCGCCGCACTTTCGCCGTGTTGGGGAAGCAGGACAAAGGGTTGCCCTCGACGACCATGAGCCCTCGCAGAGGGTAGGGCTTCTCGCTGAGAATCGCTTCTGGAAGATGGCCGCTGGCGTCTCTGGCAAGGGGGTACTTCTCAAGCCAGAAGGCGTCGACCGGTTTGGCTAGGTCTTCGGGAACGGGGAGGCTTCTCAAGCGACGATACGGAGTGAAAATCAATCCGCCCCGCACGTCGACGTTGCCGGTGATAGCTAGCAGGATAGCCATCGCCCGAAGCGTCTGTGTTGCATTCCGAGCGTGCTGAACCCCCTGCCGCCGGTCCAGGGATGCTGGCTTGGTA
>CAZNMJ010000127.1:0-9497 GCA_964573815.1 uncultured Anaerolineales bacterium | reverse complement strand
AAGCCGAAGTCCTGGTGGTCTATTGCGGGCGTCTCGATCCCGAAAAGAACGTGGCCACTCTCTTACAAACGTTCCAAGATCTCGCCCTGCCGCCGTCCCACAAGGCGGTGATAGTCGGAAACGGGCTCGAGTACCGGAGATTGAGGGATCGGTATCATGGTGACTCCATCATCTTCACAGGCCTCATTCAAGACAAAGATGAACTGCTTCGCATCCTGCGCGCGGGCGACATTTTCGTCTTGCCCTCTGATCTGGAGGGCTTGTCCATCGCCATGCTGGAGGCCATGGCTTGCGGTATGGCCACCATAGCGACGGACGTGGGGTGCGACGGCGAAGCGTTGCGGGGGGCAGGCATCGTCATAGATTCGCATGATCTGGAAAGCCAGCTGAATCTGGGGTTGCAGATTCTAGTGGAGAACCCCGAGTTCAGGCGCTCACTTGGTGAGAAAGCGCGCGAGCGGATCGTGGCCCGCTATTCCCTGGAACGTAACATCGATCAAGTAGTAGACCTCTACGAGCAGCTGCTGCCCACACGTTAGCAAGTTGGTTCACAGGTGATCCGGAACATTGACGGGCCAAGATGACAGGAATGGTGAGCGAACGATGAAGATCATAATCCCCTTGGCTGGATTGGGCACCAGACTCAGGCCCCACACGCACACCAAACCCAAACCTCTACTTCAGCTAGCAGGCAAGACCGTTCTGGACCACATTCTGGACAGACTTGAGATCCTCGAGCCAGGGGAGGTGGTCTTCATCGTGGGCCACCTGGGCGATCAGATACGCGAACATGTCCAGGCAAACTATTCGTTCGCCGCCAGCTACGTTGAGCAGAAGGAGCTCAAAGGTCAGGCACACGCCCTTCACCTGGCCCGTGAGCACCTCGTAGGGCCAGTTTTCATCATCTTCGTGGACACCATCTTCGAGGCTGATCTTGGCTTTCTGAAAGAGGTAACCTCAGATGGAGTGATCTTCGTGAAAGAAGTGGATGATCCTCGACGCTTCGGGGTGGTGACCGTTAAAGACCGCTTCATCACTGGATTCGTCGAGAAGCCCGACGAGCCAGTCTCCAATCTTGCGCTGGTCGGCCTGTACTATGTCAAGAACTCCACCCTCCTTCAGGAGTGCATAGAGGCCGTTCTGAGCGGAGATATCAAGACCAAGGGAGAGTACTATCTGGCAGATGCCCTCCAGTTGATGGTGGACCGTGATGCCAAGCTGGAGGTGGGCACCATCGACGTTTGGGAGGATTGCGGCAAGCCTGAAACGTTGCTGGCCACCAACAGGTACCTGCTGGAAAAGAGCGGCGGTCAGGAGATAGCCACGGACAACTCTGTAGTCATACCTCCTGTGCACATAGCTTCCTCGGCCTCTATTGTCAACTCTGTCGTAGGACCCTATGTGTCCATCGCTGAAGAGGTGGTAATAGAGCACTCCATCATCAGCGACTGCATCGTCGACAGGGCGGCTCACATTGAGCACGCTATCCTTCGCCAGTCGCTTGTGGGAAGCGAGACCCAGGTAAGGGGCGGTTTCGGCAGCGTGGATATCGGGGATCACTCCAAGGTGGACCTGGGATAGACAGGCGTGGAGACTTCCGTCCGGGTAGAATGCTACTCAGGGACCAGATATGGCGAACGTCCTCTCGCTTTTGTCCTGCACGATGAACGGCATGTGGTGAGGTTGGTGGAGAAATCGTGGCGCACCCCCTCAGCTCTCCATTTTCGCGTGTGCACAACAAAAGACCAGACCTTTGAGCTGGTCTACGACGAGGGCGCTGACACTTGGCAGATATTGACACCCTTAGAGTCTCAGGAGGGCCAACTATGATCATCGGCGTGCCAAAAGAGATCAAGGACAACGAGTACCGAGTCTCCCTAACGCCAGGAGGCGCACTCACTCTGGTCCAAGCCGGACACCAGGTTCACGTCCAGTCAGGTGCGGGTGAAGGTAGTGGTTTCCCGGACAGTGAGTATGTAGCTGCCGGAGCAAAGACAGTTGCTACCCGCGCCAGCATCTTTGAACAAGCCGAGATGGTGATAAAGGTCAAGGAACCCCTGCCGGAGGAATACGAGCTCCTGCGCAGGGATCTCCTCCTCTTCACATACCTTCACTTAGCGGCAGACCTAGAGCTGACCCACGCTCTAATGGAGGGTGGAACCACGGCCATAGCGTACGAGACAGTGCAGGCACCGGATGGTACGCTACCACTGCTGACGCCCATGAGCGAAGTGGCAGGGCGGATGTCCATCCAGGTTGCTGCGCATTTCCTTGAGAAGCCCAGCGGCGGGCGAGGCAAGCTCCTGGGTGGGGTTCCCGGGGTGTTGCCTGCAGACGTGGTCGTCATAGGTGGAGGCACGGTGGGCACCAACGCGGCTCAAATGGCTTTAGGGATGGGAGCCAGCGTCCTGATCCTCGACATCGATGCCGAGCGATTGCGATACCTTAGCGAGGTGCTGCACGGAAACCTGATGACCCTCGCCTCGAATCCCGCGAACATAGCAGAAGCTGTGAAGCGAGCCGACGTGGTTATTGGGGCAGTGCTCTTGCCGGGTGCCAAAGCTCCAAAATTGGTGACGAGAGAGATGGTAGGAACTATGAAACCGGGCAGCGTCATAGTGGACGTTGCGGTTGATCAGGGAGGATGCGTGGAGACTACACGCCCCACTTCCCACAGTGATCCCGTCTTCCTTGTCGATGACGTCCTTCACTACTGTGTGACGAACATGCCAGGAGCAGTGCCCCGCACTTCCACTTATGCCTTGTCCAACGCTACCTTGCCGTACGCGATCAAGCTGGCCAACAACGGATTCGCCGACGCCGTGCATGAAGACCCTGCATTGTCCAAAGGCGTGAACGTCTACAAGGGCTGCGTCACCTACTCTGCAGTTGCTGAGGCATTTGGACTGCAATGTCGGCCCTTGGATGAACTGCACTAGCCAGAAGCCGACGTACGGCGCTGAGTATCCTGGCAAGACCGAATTCCGACGTCAAATATAGAATGAGCACCTTTGCAGTGACAGTGGCGGATATGGCTCATGGGGGCGACGCCGTGGCCCGTCACGACGGGAAGGTAATCTTCCTCCCCTACACCCTGCCAGGCGAGGAAGTCCTGGTAGAGATCGTCGAAGAGAAACCCAAGTACTCGCGCGGTGTGCCGGTTGAGATCCTATCCGCTTCGCCTCAACGAGTCGAACCCCGGTGTCCGCATTTCGGCACCTGCGGCGGCTGCCACTGGCAGCACGTCGACTATGGAGCACAGCTGGGCTTTCGCGAGCAGATACTGCGGTCCCAGCTCGAGCGCATAGCGCGTCTGCCTGATGCCCGCGTGGAGCCCAGCCTCGGGATGTCCGATCCATGGAACTACCGCAACCATGCGCAACTGCACGTCGATGAGACTGGGCAACTTGGATTCATCGCGGCCGCGGAGCAGCGCATCGTTCCCATACAGGAATGCCACATCATGCACCCTCTGCTGCTCGATGTTTTCTATGCGTTGGACATAGATTTCCCAGAGCTCGAGAGGGTCTCCCTTCGCGCTGGCACGACTACGGGCGAGCAGTTGCTCATCTTGGAGGCCGGTGGTGAGGAAGCACCCGCGCTCGAGGCAGACCTGCCCGTCTCATGCGTCTTTCTGCTCAGAGATGGCACGCCGGTCACCTATATGGGAAACAGCTACATCACCGAGGAGTTAGGACGCAGGTCCTTTCGGATTTCGGCCTCCAGCTTCTTCCAGGCAAACACAGCACAAACGGAGGTTCTCCTACAGACAGTCGAAAGGTACCTGGCCCCACTGGGAGCCGAAGTGCTGCTGGACGTGTATTGTGGTGTCGGCACCTTCGGCCTGAGCCTGGCGGATAGGGTAGGAAAAGTCATTGGAGTGGACGAGAGCGAGGCAGCCATAGACGATGCCTTGTTCAATTCCCAGGGGACGAGCAACTCCGACTTCCTGCAAGGAACAGCAGAAGGAATTCTGCCTGCACTGGAGGAGAGAGTTGATCTGGTCATCCTGGATCCGCCCCGGCAAGGATGCCGAAGACCAGCGCTCGAAGCCTTGGTGAAGCTCGCTGCCCCGAGGGTAGTATACGTGTCGTGTGATCCGGCAACCCTGGCCCGTGATGTCGGCAGAATGGAACAGGGTGGCTACGAACTGGTCGAGGTGCAACCGGTGGATATGTTCCCCCAAACCTGCCACGTGGAGGCGGTCGCTCTCTTGCACCTAACGGCCCGCTGAGTCTATGATGATCTCGGTTTGGCAGGCTCAAGCGAAAGGATCTCGGTCATGGGGCCCTGTACCCGAGATCGACCAGACGCTGTGGTCAACACCTGGGAGCAGCCGGAGGAAAGCAGATGGCCATCAGGCCGCTGACTGAGAGCGGCGATCCGGTATTGAGACAAAAGGCGAAGAAGGTGAGGGACTTCGGTCCCTCCCTTCAGGCACTGATCGATGACCTTGTAGATACAATGCGCGAAGCGCCTGGACTTGGGCTGGCCGGCCCCCAGATCGGGGTGTCTCTGCGAGTGGCGGTCATCGAGTTGCCTGAAGCGGAAGAAGAAGAGGACAACCAAGACCCTTACCGCGGAAAACTGATCGTGATCTGCAACCCTGAGATGGTCAAGACTTGGGGAGAAGAGGAAGCTCAGGAGGGGTGCCTATCTCTACCGGAATACGTGGGTGACGTTCCAAGGGCCACGCGCGTAGTAGTCAAGGCGCAGGACCGGCGGGGCAAACCCATACGCCTGAGAGCAGAGGGGCTCATGGCCCGGGTGCTGCAACATGAGGTCGATCACCTCAACGGTAACCTGTTCGTGGATCGCGTGGAGAGCCTCGACAAGCTGTACCGCGTCGAACGATCGGACCAAGAGGGAGAGGATCAGCAAGAAATGCTGGTCTGAGGGTTCGTAGACGTCTAGAACCACCGCACCAACTGTGCAGTGTCCTCCAATATAAGGTCGGCGCCCGCTGCTGCCAGGTCCCCTCGCTCGCCGAAACCACACAACACCCCCACGGCATAGCTACCCGCAGTCTTAGCAGAGATGATGTCCACCGCTGTATCGCCCACCATCGCACATTCTTTCGGTGAAAGCCCAACAAGGTCAGCTGCGTACTCAATCGGTTGCGGGTGAGGCTTCAGCCGCCAGGTGTCCTCCCTGGTGGAGACGACGTCAAAGGCTCGCTCCAAGTCAAACTGTCGCACGAAGGCCCAGGCATCCTCCCTGGAACGAGTGGTTATGATACCCAACTGATAGGAACCATGCAGTGAATTGATCATCTGGACAGCACCCTCGATGGGCACGAACTGCCCCCGGACCCGCAGTCCTCGCACACGCCTCAAGCGATCGCCAATTGAAAACAAGTTGTCGTCTAGACCGACGGCATCGAGCAGAGTGACCACCTGATTGACCGGGCCTTCAGCGGCGCGCATCGCCCGGCGCACAAGACGTCTTGGATCACCTCGAGGGAACAGATAGTTCAGCCGATCCAGTCTACTCGCCACGGAGTTCAGAAAGGCGTCGTCGGTGTCAATGAGGGTGCCGTCGAGATCGAAGAAGATGGCGCTGATCTTCGCCCTGGCCTGGAGAAAAGCGGGGTCGTCAGGACGACTGACGATCGTCGTTTGTTTCATCGGCGTCTTTTGCCTGTGCTTCGTCCCCCTCGCCTACCGCTTCGGCCACCTCTGGCTCGTGCGGTACCTCCGTCTCCACCACCTTGCGGTAAATGTACTCCCCCAAGATCCTTGAGGTACCTAGGACTGGTGCGGCCAAGAAAGCGCCCAGGATGCCGCCCACAGCATAGCCGCCGATGGCGCCCAACAGCACGACGAGGGGATGGATCTTGACGCTGCCGCCGATGATGCGCGGAGCCAGGAAGTTGTTTTCCACCTGCTGGATCATCACGTATGAGCCCAACACCAGCAGGGCGAACCAGCTGTTGGCAATGGGGAGATGAGTGGACCCTTGGAAATAGGCCACTGCCACGGCGGGGATGGCCGCAATGATGGGGCCGAAACTCGGAAGCACTTCCAAGACCCCGGCCAAGATACCCAGTAGCAGAGCGTTCTTCACTCCAAGCAGCCAAAGAGTCACAGTCGTGATCACGCCCACCGTCAAGGACAGGAGGACCAATCCCCTGAAGAATGAATCCCAGACGACGCCTACTCTGCTCCGCAGCGCGTCGAACTCACCCCGGTAGTCTAACGGGACCAGATTGCCCAAGCGGAGACCGATCTGATCGGCATCCCTGATCAGCCAGAAGGAAACCACGAGAATAAAGATCAACCACACGAAAGTTGAGGCGAATCCAGAGGCGACGCCGAAGGCTATGTCCAGCAGTTCCTCTGCCGACCGGGATGCAACGCCTGTAACGAGCTGTATCAAGCTCACCTGGAGTTTGTCGTAGACGTCGGCCAACTCGATCGGATAGCCCAGGATGATGATGGTCTGGTAGTCAGCCATAATGTCCAGGATGCTCTCATAGATAGCCTGCAGATCGACATTGATGGAAGAGACCTGTTGCACAATGATCGGCACCAAGATGGAGGCGGCTACCGCCACGGCTATCAGCACAATCACGTAGGTGAGGATGGTAGCCTTGGTGCGCGACAGTCGCAGTCGCATAAGAGCCTCAACCGCAGGACTAAGCAAGTATGCGAGGAGAAGCGCAAAGATCACCGGCGCGAGCAGATTCCGGACTCTGTAGGCCAGCAGGACTCCAGCCACGACAAGGCCCACAACTACCCAGCGCTTGGTTGCGTCGCTCCAGGGCTTAGAAACCATTTGCCCCTCCGGGATTGCCACCCACTATCTTCGTCCCAGGAGTCTCCTGACCAACTTCACCGACTCCACGATCAAGAGCGGTATCAGACCCAAGCTGACCACAATAGCCCAATCAGACAGAGTCAACGGCATGGTCTTGAAGATAGGCTGGAATATGGGCGCGTAGATGATCACCAGTTCACTCAGGACCACGATACAAAAGGCAATCACCAGGTAAGGGTTGGACAAGAGGCCCAGTTCGAAGACAGAATACTTGTTGCTACGGACATTGAACGCGTGGACGTTCTGGGCGAAGATAGTCGTCGAAAAGGCCATGACGCGCGCTCTGTCCACTCCGCCGCCAACCACGTAGTACTCGATGGCAAAAGCTCCCAGAGTCACCAGACCGATGATCAAACCCTGAAGGGCCATGATACGAGCCATACTCCTGGTAATAACACCCTCGGTTGGCGGCCGAGGAGGCAACTCCATGATCCCCGGTTCCGCTGGTTCTACCCCTAGAGCCAACGCCGGTAGACTATCGGTCGCTAGGTTCACCCAGAGGATCTGAATGGGCAGCAATGGCAGAGGCATCCCTAGCAGAGCCGCGAGGAACATGGCCAGCAATTCGCCTATGTTGCATGACAACAGGAAATGGATGAAACGCCGGATATTGTCGAAGATCGCGCGCCCTTCCTCCACCGCAGCTACGATAGAGGCGAAGTTGTCGTCCACGAGGACCATGTCGGAGGCCTCCTTGCTGACGTCGGTCCCCGTGATACCCATGGCGATGCCGATATCGGCTTTTTTGAGAGCCGGGGCGTCGTTTACGCCATCGCCAGTCATGGCCACGATGTGCCCTTGGCTCTCCCACGCACGCACAATGCGTAGCTTGTGCTCAGGTGAGACGCGAGCGTAAACCCTGACCTGATCCGCGACCCTCTCAAGCTCCCCGTCGCTGATCTGGTCGAGCTCCGATCCCGTAAAGGCGAGATCACCCTCACGGCAAAGGTCAAGTTCCTCTGCGATGGCGACCGCGGTGCTCTTATGATCCCCAGTGATCATCACCACTTCGATGCCCGCCCCCCTGGCCGTGGCGATGGCCTCTCTAGCTTCCGGTCTCGGGGGATCCTTCATCGCTATGAGACCCGCGAAGACCAGATCCCGCTCCACCTCCTCCACCAACGGTTCTCCCACCCCGTCCGGAAGACAACGGTAAGCCACTGCCAAGAGCCTCATCGCCTCGTTGGCGAAGCGGCTGTTCAAGTGCAACAGTTGCTCCCTGTCTTGGGCGCTCATCTGCTTCACCTGGCCGTTACGCTGAAGCTGAGTGCACAGACCCAGCACCACATCGGGCGCGCCTTTAACGTAGGCCGCCACTGCCCCCGTTGGGCCACGCCAAACAGTGCTCATCCGCTTGCGATTGGAATCGAAAGGCAGTTCGGCCACCAAGCTGTAGTCTCGTTCCAGGCTACCACGCCACAGGTCAGCCTTGGCCGCGGCAGTGAGCAAAGCCCCCTCCGTGGGATCGCCAATGATGTTCCAGTTGGAGCCGTCGCTGCCATCCTGCTTCAACGTGGCACTGTTGCACAGTACAGCGATCTTCAACGCCAGCTGTAAGTCCTCATCCTCATTGCCCAGGGGCTGCCCATCGAGTCGAAACTCGCCCTGGGGCACATAACCATCGCCGGTTACGTCGATGACTCTATCGAGGAATCCGATCTTGCGTACCGTCATCTCGCTTTGAGTGAGAGTGCCCGTCTTGTCGGTACAGATAACAGTGGCCGAACCCAAGGTCTCCACCGAAGGTAGTTTCCTGATGAGTGCGTTCCGCTGCACCATGCGCCTGACGCCCAGCGCGAGCGCAATGGTGACCACTGCTGGAAGCCCTTCGGGAATGGCAGCTACGGCCAGACTGACGGCAGTAAGGAACATCTCCACCAAGGGAACGCCTCGCCATAGACCGAGTGCGAACACCACGACGACGATGATCAGGCACGCGTAGACCAACAGCTTAGCCACGCCCTCAAGTCTCTCCTGTAGGGGCGTCCGTTCCTCACCTACTGTCTGTACTAGATGGGCGATTCTTCCCAGCTCCGTGCTCATCCCGGTGTCTGTCACCACAGCCCTTCCCTTCCCGTAGGTGACCACGGTGCTGGAATAGACCGTATTGCGGCGGTCTGCCAGCGGCGCGCTGCTGTCTAGCACTGCGCGCGCCGTCTTCTTCACGGGTACCGACTCCCCAGTGAGCGATGCCTCATCCACCCGGAGCAGATGATCCTCCACCAGTCTTGCGTCCGCCGGCACCAAGTCTCCCATCTCGAGAGCGAGTATGTCGCCAGGTACCACGTCCTCGGCACGGATATTGCGTATCTCTCCACCGCGAATCACCCTGGCCAGGGGTGCCGCCATCTTCTTCAGGGCCTCCAAGGCTCTTTCAGCCTGATACTGCTGAATGAACCCCAGAATCGCGTTGAGGACGACGATGACCAGAATAGCTACAGCATCCAACCACTCTTGGAGAAGGCCGGAAACAACAGCAGCGCCGATCAGCACCAGCACGATGAACTCGGTGAATTGGCTGGCGAACTGCCGCCAAGGCGATATGCGTCCCACCTCTTCCAAGCGGTTCGGGCCAAACTCCCCTAGCCGTTGCGCTGACACCTCATCGTCGAGCCCCCGTTGTGGGTCAGTGCTCCAACGCTCGACCACTTCGTCGACTGTCAGAGCATACTCTTCAA
>CAZNMJ010000126.1:2213-9505 GCA_964573815.1 uncultured Anaerolineales bacterium | reverse complement strand
CTGTGCAAGGGCGGGGCCGCGGGGACGGCCACGACTGCGATTTCGGGAACCGTCGGCGGAACCGCGGGCTGGACTGGGCTGACGCCCAAGAGCTTCACCGTGGCAGACGGCACCGTGACGGCAGGCCACGTCGTGACGTTGAAGTACGACGAAGAGGGCGATGCCACCTTTGACGCGATGGTGGTACAGCTTGAGATCCTGTACGGTGTGGGTGAGGATGCGTGATAGAGCGATGTCGGGCGCTTAATCCCGGCTCTGGGGGAGGGGTGAAAGTCCCTCCCCCGGTCACAACAAGGAGGCAAACGAATGGTCATTCTCTTTCACGCCAATGCACCGTGGTGTTCAAGCGGCTACGGCGTGCAGGGCAAGCATCTGACACCGGGCTGGCAGCGCCTGGGCCACGAGGTATGGTACTCGGCTTACTACGGGCTCGCGGGTGGCACCCTCCAGCTCGGCGGCATCACCATCCTCACGGGTGGCCTGGAGGCTTACGGCAACGACATCATCACCGGGCACGCGAAGCGGAGCAAGGCTGACCTGATAGTGAGCCTGCTGGACATCTGGGTGCTCAACCCCGACATCTGGGGCAATCTGCCCGCGAAGTGGGCACCGTGGTTCCCGGTGGATCAGCTCCCAGTCCCTCCCCAGGTGGTCGAGCACGCCAAGAGGGCGCACTACCCGATGGTATACTCCCGCTTTGCGCAGGAGGCGATCAGGGAGCTGGGGCTGGAAACGCACTATATCCCTCACGGCGTGGAAACCAAGGTCTTCAAGCCTGGTGGTGGCGAGGTGTTTCGCCAGACCCACAAGATCCCGGAGGATGTCTTTGTGGTCGGCATGGTGCAGATCAACAAGGAGTTTCCGGCTCGAAAGAACTTCTGGGGTCAACTGAGCGCCTTCCAGATCTTCCATGAGATGCACCCCGACAGTCGGCTGTTCATCCATACCTTCCCGCAGGACGTAGCGGGTGGCTGCCCATTGGACAGATGGGTCGAGCAGTTGGGTATAGCGGATGCAGTCATGTTCCCCAACAGCTACGCCTACCTGCAGGGCCTTCCCGACACACGCATGGCCGAGATGTACAGCGGTTTTGATGTGCTGCTGTCGGCAACGCACGGCGAGGGGTTCGGCATCCCGATCCTGGAGGCGCAGGCCTGCGGAACGCCCGTGATCACTACGGACTGGACCGCCATGACGGAGCTGACCTGGAGCGGGCACACCGTCCCGGTCATGGCGGAGTGGATGACGCCGCTGGGCGGCTGCTGGGGTTTCCCCAGCGTGGACGGCATCGTGGAAGCGCTGGAGGACGTGTACTCCTGGGATGCGGCCCGAAGGCAGACGGAGAGCGAGAGGGCCGTGACCTGCGCCGGTTTCTACGACTGGGATCTGCTGATCGACGAGATGTGGAAGCCGCTGCTGGACGAGGTGGAGGCGGAGATCGAGCGGGAGGGTCCGGCTGGCCACCGGCACGACTGGAACGACGTGGGGTGCTTCTCGGGCGGCATCATCTGCCTTCCCTGCCGGGAGAAGGGCTGCCCGGCGACCCGAAGGCTGGTAGACGGTGTCTGGCGCGTCGAGCCTCATGGCTTTGAGATGGAACACGAGGGCATCGCGCTGGACATCGAGGACGACTGGCGCGGCGCGGCGGCCAAGCTGGTGATTCGGGAGATGCGGGACGGCTACATCCCGCAGGACATCGAGTTCGAGCCGGGCGATGTGATCCTGGACATCGGGGCGCACGTCGGCGTGGTTTCCACCTGGCTGGGGAAGAAATATCCCGAGACGCGGATCATCGCCATAGAGCCCATCACGGCGAACTACGAGCGGCTACTGCGCAACCTGGAGGCCAACGGGGTGGAGAACGTCATCCCGGTCCATTCGGCCCTCACGAGTGACGGGCGGGAGTTGACGCTGAGCGGGGATCCCGAGCAGAACACCGGGGCCTATTCCGAATACCGCTGGCGCACTCAGGGCGGTTTGCAGGAGACGGTGCAGTCCATGACGCTGGCTGACCTCTTTGACACCTACGGGATCGACCGGGTCAAGCTGGCGAAGATAGACTGCGAAGGGGCGGAGTACGACATCCTGTACCACGCTGAGGAGCTTCTGCCCCGGATCGACTACGTGGTGGGGGAGATGCACAGCTCCTCCGAGCTGCAACGGCTGGGCTACCATCCGCAGATATTGGCGGCGTGGTGTGCTTCTCGGGTCGGGGTGCGGTGCCAGTTCAACTCATTTGCGCAGATAGGATGAGCGACTATTAAAGGAGGCGATAGATGATGACAGTGGCGCAGGAGTTTGCGGGTTGGGAGCTGACCAGCGAGGAAGCTCTAACCGGCTTTGACGCAGAAAATCCATGCTATGGTTGCTTAGTAGGCTGGGGGCAACTCTACGTTGACTCCGCCGGCAATCAGAAGGTAGTGACTTGCCACGACACTTGCCCTCAGCTCAAAGAGTGGCTGGCGAGGCAATAGATGGCGACGCTGACGCTGAGGCTCTCGGAAGACGAGGCGATTGACATGGCCTTGGCGCTGCTGCTGGGCGAACCCGTCCAGCTCGGCGAGAGCCTGCGGATCAGCAAGCAGGTCGAGATCACCCAACAGGTCGAGATCAGCGAGCAGGTCGACATTACCATTGAGAGCCAGGCGGAGCCGCCGTGGACTGCGCTGGTGGAGCTAAAAGGAGGTTAAGGGATGGCCAGTAAGCTAGGACCACATAGGGAGGCCCTGAACGCCTGCATCGTGAGCCAGCGGGATGTGACACCCCCGCCGCCTCCGACAGATTGGCAAGAGCGAGCACTGAAGGCCGAGGCAGAGGTGGAGCGGCTGGCAGGGTTGATGGCAGAGATTGAGACCTTTGGCGGTTGCTGTATGGACTATGTAGCAGAGATCATACGCTTGGCTAAGCGACGGAAGACGCTGAATGAAGAGATCATGCCTCGTCTGCGGCCCTGAGAGTTCCGGCACCCGCCTGATGACGCAGATCCTCATAGCGGCGGGGTGCGACGGGGATGGTGGGCATGGCCAGCGGTGGGACACTCGGGATCCCGGAAGTGATGTCATCGTGTGGCGGCGCTCCTTTCCCCATGCGCAGCAGTGGCCCAGCATTCCGAAGATGGCGGACAGGATGCGGGGGCTGGGCTACGAGGTGACGGTCGTCGTCACGACCCGAGACTGGTATCCCATGTGCCGGTCGCAGGTGAAGGCGGGGCACGTCGGCAACGTCGAGCAGGCATTGGAGAACCTGCAGATGGCCTATCCCCTGATCTTCGGGGGCATAGCGATGGCCAAGGTGGACTTCGTGGTGGTGAGCTACGAGGGGCTGGTGCAGCGCAAGAGGGCCTACCTGGAGCGGCTGATGCCGCTTCTGGGGCTGCCAACGCCGGAGGTGGAGTTGTACGACGCAAACAGCAAGTGGTACGGGGAGGGCTAATGGCACTTGTCGAGAGACTTTGCCAAGTCTACGAGAATGACCAGTCGTATCTCAACATCGCGCTGAGTCCCTTCTGCGAGGCGCTGTTCTCCATCCTCGGCGCGTACATCACCGTGGCCCAGCTCAAGTCGTTCTACGCGATGTCAGCGGAGGACGAGGCGGAGGCGGATGTGTTGGTGGGGCGCATCACGGGGTATCCCAAGGATGTCCAGCGTGATCGCGCCGTCCATCGCGTCCGCTGCATCCTGACCTTCTGGGAGCAAGCGGATGTGCCGGGCTGCCAGACGGTGGCCGAGATCAGGGCGAGGCTCAACGAGGTGTAAGCATGGGAGTCACCGTCGCCGTCACCCGCGCCGCGTGCGCGATTGATACCGCACCGTACACGCAGGACTTCACCACGAATGACCTGGGCGGCCTGACGCCCAAGGCGGCGCTTTTCATCGGCACGTATTGCACGGTGGATGGCACCCCTGCCGCTCACTCCGTTCTCTCCCTTGGCGCAACCGACGGGACTCGCCAGTGGGTGATAGCCGTCACCGACGAGGACAACCAGGACACGACCGATGCTGATAGTGCGCAGGGTACATCCGAGTGCGTGCGGTTCGGAGTCCCCGGCGATGCAGGTGTTGACGGAACAGCAGAGTTTAGTGCGTTCATTGCGAACGGCGTCCGCATCAACTGGACCGATGCGCCTGCGGGGGCTTATCTCCTGACCGTCGTCCTGTTCGCCGGGACTGACCTCTCCGCCTACGCCTATTACAAAGACCTGGGGAACACGGTGAATCTGGCTGTGGACATCACAGACCCGGGATTCACGCCCGACCAGATCATCTGCGGCTGCACGTTCCAGCCCAAGCTGACAGCCTATGTAGGTCTCGGTGTCGTAGACTGGGATGGCGAAGCAGTGACGCAGCGATGCGTCGGGAATCTGTCCTATGGGGACCAAGCCACGTCCTCGGTATTCGCCGCCTCGCGCAGTGATGCGGCTATCATCACGATGAAAACCAGCGGGGATATTGACTGGTGGGGTGAGGTCTCCGACTTGGACGCTAACGGCTTCACCGTGACGACTAGGAACGCTGGGGCCAACAATCAGGAGTTGATGTATCTCGCGCTCAACTACAACTCGGCCGTGAGCCACAAGGTCATCACGCACACCACGCCGACTGATACGGGCAATGACAGCGAAACGGGTGTGGGTTTCACGCCGCAGTTTGCATTGCTCTTGCAGAATTTCACCGAAGCCGTGAACACGGTTTACGACGACAACCGAGCGGGCACGATAGGTCTGGCTGCGGTCACGGCCACGGCACAGTACGCGGAGTCGGTACAGTCCGAGGACAACCAAGGTACGTCGGACACACAGTCGTTGTCCGATGACTTGGCCGTACAGCTTCCAGACGATGACGGCTCCGCCGGACTCACCGCATCATTCGTGAGTTTTGACGCCAACGGCTGGACGTTCAACTACACCGCGGTGGAGGGGGCCGCAAAGCTCTTTTTTGCCTTGGCGATTGAGGCGGAGGAGGCCGGGCCGACCTACACTCTCACCGCCGCGCAAGGATCGCTGTCGTTATCGGGGCAGACCAGTGGCGTGCTGGCAGGCCGCAAGCTCACAGCGGCCCAGGGTTCGCTTTCCGTGGGCGGGCAAGCGAGTGTGCTGCTGGCTAGTCGGCTTCTCACAGCAGCTCAGGGAAGCCTATCTCTATCGGGCCAGACAACTGGACTGCTGGTGGGGCGGCTGCTGGCGGCGGCGGTGGGTTCGATCACGCTGACGGGCATCGCCGCGACGCTCGAGTACAGCGGCGTGGCGGACTACACCCTGGTGGCGCAGAGCGGGGCGATCAGCCTGTCAGGGCAGGCGGCAGCACTTCTGGCGGCTCGAATACTGGCGGCAGAATACAGCGCCTTCACTCTCAGCGGACAGGCAGCCGGTGTCCTGCGCGGATTCCTGCTGAGCGCGGCGCAGGGTAGCTTGAGCATTTCAGGCCAGGATGCCGGCCTGGCGCTGGCGCGGCTGCTGGCCGCCGCGGTCGGGTCGCTGAGCCTCACCGGGCAGGCGGTGACGTTCGTCTACAGCGGCATCGTGACGCCCGACGCCAGGATCTTCATCGTGCCAGCAGAGGATCGGATTTATGTGGTCGTGAGCGAAGGTAGAACCGTGGGGGTCAAAAGCGAAGACCGCACATACGCGATAGAAGCGTAGGAGAAGGACATGGCAACTTTCAATCTAATCAACGACTGGCTCGAAAACGGGCTGGAAGTGGCGAACTGTGGCAGCGACCAGTTCATGGTGGCGCTGTCGAACACGGCACCAGGTGCTGAGAGCACGCCGCCGACAGGCGATGGCGATGGGGTCGTGGCCAATGTGACAGAGGTTTCGTATACGAATTGCTCCACCCGCAACATCACCACGACCTCCAGCAGCCAGACCGGCGGCACTTACAAGCTGATACTTCAGGATCTCACGCTCACGGCGAGCGGCGGAACCGTGGGGCCGTTCCGGTACGTGTACATATACGATGACACGCCCTCCTCGCCAGCCGATCCGTTGGTGTGCTACTACGACTACGGCTCCAGCATCACGCTGCAGGACAGCGAGACGCTAAAGGTTGATTTCGACGAGGCAAACGGCCTGTTTCAGCTAAGCTAGGCGGTGGGTCATGGCTAGTGTGTTCGTCAAAGACCCGTCTGCGGTCCTTGACTATAAATTTGATTGGGCGGCGCTCACGAATGGCTCCGGTGATAGCGACTGGCTTGCCAGCGCGGAGACAATCAGCTCCAAGACTGTCACGGCCACATCTGGCATCACAGTGGATAGCTCTTCGCTCAGTGATAGCAATACTTCAGTGACGGTTTGGCTATCGGGTGGCACCGACGGGGAAAACTACACTGTGGCCTGCGAGATCGTGACCAGCGCCGCTCGGACCGATGAGCGAAGCATTACCATTCGGGTGCGGCAACGCTGAAAGGGGGCGGTGATGGCAACACTCAGATCGGGCTGCGTCTACCTCGTAGACCGCCTCAGACTCATGACGGATGACGTGAGCCAAGATACATGGACCGATGAGCAGCTGCAGGACATCCTCGACGCCCACCGCAGGTACGTCCACCGGGAGAAGCTGGCGTGGAAGCTGGGCAGATCGGGCGGCACGCCTATCTATACCGAGGCGTTCAGCCGGTGGAACTGGTACGAGGAGACGAGCGGCGGCACGGCCCGCTTCTTCATCGAGGACACGGCGGGCACGGTGCAGGGGACAGCCCTATGGTCGGCCAGCTACATCGCGGGGCATGTGACGTTCGCGGCGAACCAGGCGGGAAGCGCCCGCTACCTCACCGGCTATTCCTTCGACCTGCACGCGGCGGCCGCCGACTGCTGGCGGGACAAGTCGGCCACGACCAGCGCCTACTACGACTATGTAGCCGGCGGCGCGAAGATGAGCCGGGGGCAGTGGTTCCAGCACTGCATGGCGATGGTGGAGATGCACAACGCGCTCAGGGAGCCCCTGACGGTGGAGATGTTTACCGATGACGATTACTAGCGCCGAGCTGACCTGGATGCGGGACGCGGCGGAGGCGCTGTTCCCCGACACCTGCACGATCACGACCAGGACGCACGCCGTGGACGACGTGGGCGGCTGGGTGGACGCGGTGGGGACGACCTACAGCAACGTCGCCTGCCGGGTGTTCGTGGTGGATACGCTGAGGGAGCTGCGGGAGGTGGTAGCCACGAGGCTGGACGACGAGCCACTGTGGGAGCTTTGGGTGCCCTACGATCAAGCTATCGCCCGGGACTACAACGTGGCGCACAACAGCGTCAACTACAAGGTCATCTGGGTGGACGATCAGAGCAGCGAGAT
>CAZNMJ010000126.1:0-2113 GCA_964573815.1 uncultured Anaerolineales bacterium | reverse complement strand
GAGGCTGCCGTGAGCGTCCAAGTGACCGTAGACGATCGAATCCTGGTGCAGATGATTCGGGATCTGAAACGCCAGGGGAATCCCCTCTACATCGTGGCGGATGGCGTGGAGTACGGCGTCTACCAGGAACTCGGCACGCGCTACATGCCCGGCAAGCACTTCATGAGGAACGCCGTAGATCGGGTGAGAGCCTGGTTCATCAAGCGGTGGAATGAGCGGACGCTGACGATGGCCGACGAGAATGTGCGCCAGGCGGCCTTCATGGTGGAGGGGGAGGCGAAGGCGGGAGCCCCGGTGGACACGGGGGCGCTGAAGGCTTCCATCCACGTCGTCAAGGGCGGGGAGTACAGATACGAGGTGCCGGGATGATTCAGGCGCTGGAGACGGCAATTCGAGACCGAATGGCGGGATCTATGGCTCTCAGGAATCTTCTGGCCAGCCAGACGCCAGCAGAGGATGAAACGGGCGCGACTTGGGGTCCTGCCAAGCACGGGTTGAGCCTGGCAAACAGCGCCGCCTTCCTGCGAGTTCAGGGCGTTGACCTGAGCCCGTTTGCCGGGGTGGAGGGCTCAAGCACGCCCTATGTGATCGACCTCAAGGATGCGAATGGGAAAGAAGCGACAGGCTTCATCGGCGCGGCGGACGCGGCGGAAACCTTGGGCGATGAGGAGGTCACCAACGGAGAGTTCAGTTCTGATACGTCTGCCTGGTCAGGCACGAACTGTACCCTGGCGAGTGTGGGCGGCGGCCAGGCTGGCAATTGCCTAGAGATCACGCGCACGGGCGGTTCCTATCAGCAAGCCCGTCAGACCTGCTCACTGACCGTTGGGAAACTATATGAGATTAGTGCCTACGTCAAGTCAGGTACTTCAGGAAACGAAACGTATGTCGTAGGCGTATGGGGTAGCGCTACGGACTTCAACGTGTACCTTACCGGGACTTCTTCTGGCACATGGGCTCAGCGCACTGGGTATTTCGTGGCCGAAGAGACATCATTGATGGTATGTTTGAGAAAAACGACTACTACCGAAGGAACTATGCTCTTTGACACGGTGACACTGAAGGAAGTGGCGCATGTGGGCACGGACGGTGTGCATATAGTCTCCGCCGAGAACGGCGCGACGCGCAACTGGCAGTCCGTTGAATCTGGATTCGAATACAACGGTAGCAGCTACACATTCGATATTTACGCGCTTTCTTCAGCGCCTGCCTACAACTTCATCGCGCCGGCGGGGGCGGCGCTGGACTACGTCGTGTTCGACGTGACCTACAGCGACCTGAACGACACGCCCGTGAGGGCTCAGGACTGCGTGCTGACGGTGAAGGCGGTCAGCGAGACCAGCCTGGACGCAGCAGGGTCGATTGACTATCAGGTGGATCAGCTTTTCCACGACAAGGAGTTGACCGTGACGGGCTGGGCCAACTATTGGCTCATGCGCCGGCGCGGTTGGAGTTTTGCGGAACCGTCGCCAGCGGGCCGGGTGATCTGGTACGCCGGCGGCGAATATGACGTGAGATTGGAGGAGTCATAATGCCCAGGTACTCAGGCAAAGACCTCGTCGTGACCTGGAACACCACAGACGTGAGCGGCCTGTTCCGGGAGATCGAGGTGAATTACGATCAGGGTGACATCGACGCCACGGTTGGCAGCGATAGCTATGAATACGCAATCGGCGGGAAGGTGGTCGGTGGCGCGACCATGACTGTGCTGGCGGAGGCAGGCACGGCGGGCACTGCCATCTACGCTAAGCTCCAGCCCTCGACGACTTTGGGCACGCTGATCTACTATCCCCAGGGCACGGTCCCTGGGACGCCGACGGGGAACGTCAAGCACACCATCACGGATGCGGTCTTGAATTCCTTTAGGCATCGGATGGTATACAACGCCGCGGTGGAGATGTCCGTCGGCTGGCGAGTGAACGTCGCCGAGACCGTTGAAGCAGTAGTCTAAGCAAGAGAAGGAGGCAATCATGTCCAAGATTCTGAGTCGCGAGGAGATCCTGGGGGCGATGGATCTGGCCCCTGTGGAGATCGAGGTGCCGGAGTGGGGCGGGTCCATCAAGATTCGCGCCCTGTCGCTGGCCGAGGTGGAGGAGCTGCTGGGCGAGCTGCG
>CAZNMJ010000125.1:0-9567 GCA_964573815.1 uncultured Anaerolineales bacterium | reverse complement strand
GGCCAACGTGATCCCCAACTCGGTACGGAGAGCCCTCAACTGCCTTCCCAGGCTTTCTATCTCTCCCTCGGCCTCTGCCATCGGGCGCCGCGCAGCGACCACCCTGCTATCCACCTTCTCACGACACCTTTCTGAGGTTCCCGAAGAAGGGGCGCCTCCGCAACTATTCGTCTAGAGCCGCAAAACGGTCACTTCTAACGAGGTAGCTAGAAGACCGGCGGCGTGATCACCCAAACAGCGGTGACCGCTTTCTTCCCCGGGTTTTCCCAGCGATGCTTGACCGTGGGCAAGAAATGTATGCTATCCCCGGGACAGAGATCGTAACGGTTATCCTCGATCCAGAACCTGAGTGTGCCCTCCAAGACGTACCCGAACTCCTCGCCAGGGTGGGAGCGATACTCATCGGCGGGAAGGGAGCCATCGTTAGGCTCGATGGTCACGAGCAGGGACTCCATGACCCTATCAGAGAATTGGGTGGAGAGGAGAGAGTAGGTGATGGGAGAGCCTTCGAAGCAAAAGGTCTCACGCTCCTTCGCGCGCACTACCTTGGTGGGGTTGACGACCTCAGGGAAGAAATGGGTTATGGAGACATCCAAGGCCCGAGCGATGGAATACAGCATGGAGATGGAAGGAGCAGCCCGGTTTCGCTCCAACTGCGACAGGAACCCCGCGCTACAACCGCTCGCCTCCGCCACTTCCTCCAGAGTGAGCCGTCTTTCCAGGCGGAGTTCCTTTATCCTCTGCCCGACGATGCCGATGGTAGACTCCATGACCCACTCGTACCTATCTTACTACTTTTCTCTCTGTTTGTCAATAGTGAAAATTCTTAAATAATAGCAAATACGGATTGCCGGGTCACCTTTGGCACAACGTGATCACACGACGCGAATAGGTCTCCGCCAAAGAGCCTATCTCATCGAACAGATGCTGAGTCATCAGCTGTGACCAGATCCTCGGATCAAGCACTTGGAGCGCTCGGGCGGTGGCAATCCATCTTGCCTCCAGCGCACGCCTGTGCTAAGATGTAGGCTGGCCCAAGCCTGCTACGCGATAGAAGCCTCCCCTCGCGGCCAGCCTGACTCACCTCAACATGCCGGCGAATGAAGGAAACATTGGCGATCATAGACGAGCTTCCCGAGATCACTGATAGGAGTTTGCCGTGAGAGAGCCGACCTCCGTCCTGGAAGGGATCCTAGTAGTTGACCTCAGCCAAGCCCTGGCGGGCCCGTACTGTACCATGCTTCTGGGCGACCTCGGCGCGGATGTGATCAAGGTGGAGCGACCTCAAGTCGGCGATATGTCCCGGGGCTGGGGGCCGCCGTTTCTCGATGGCGAGAGTTCATACTTCTTGTGCACCAATCGCAACAAGCGGGGAATAACCTTGAACCTCACTACCGAGAAGGGCCAATACGTCATCCATCGGCTGCTGGAGAGATCCGATGTCCTCGTCATCAGCCTGCATAAGATAGAATCCCTCCAGCGCTTCTCTCTCGACTATGAGACCCTACGCCGTTTGAACCCCCGCCTGATCTATTGCTCCATCACTGGCTACGGCCATACAGGGCCCATGGCCGGCCGGGGGGGCTACGATGTGGTGACCCAGGGCGAAGCCGGGCTGATGAGCCTCACTGGTGAGCCGGAGGGCGGCCCTATGCGCTATCCCATCCCCTTGGCCGACCTCACCACAGGAGTCTACAGTGCTCTCGGTATCCTTGCAGCGCTCTTGGTCCGAGAGAGGACGGGAAATGGTCAAGACCTCGATATGGCGTTACTCGATTCTCAAGCCAGCTGGCTCACCAATGTGGCCGGGGCCTACTTTGCCACCGGGAAGCGCCCGCAGCGGCTGGGAAATGTCCATCCTAACATCGTCCCTTACCAGCCCCTGCGGGCCAGGGACAAGCACATCATCGTGGCCGTCGGCTCGGAGGTGCTCTGGGAGCGCTTCTGTTCCTTGTTGGGTCTGGAGGAGACGATCATGAAGGACCCCCGCTTCGCCACAAACAAGGAGCGTATCGAGCACCGGGAAGATCTGATCCCTCTGCTGGAGGAGATCATCCAATCCCAGGAAGCAGATCACTGGCTGGAACGATTTACGGAGGCCGACATCCCTTGTGGGCCTATCAACTTCGTGGATGAGACCCTCACTGCCCCGCAACTCATTGCTCGCGGGATGATTGTGGAGCTGGAGCACCCCCTCGTAGGGGTGGTGCGCTCTCTGGGCAACCCGGTACACCTCTCACAAACCCCAGTCAGTTATCGTCGACCCCCGCCCCTCTTGGGCGAGCACAATCAAGAGATCCTTTCCTCTCTGGGCCATAGCCAAGAGGAGATTGAGGCACTGGAAGCCGAAGGGGTCGTCTGAATCGGAAAGTCTCTCTCATGAAGCGCCCTTCTCTGTTGAGGCGCGCCGAATCTGGAGAGTTGCCCAGTCTGCAAGAGTGGCCCGCATTCTTCGTCGGGCAACTTCCCACCAAGCTGTGGCCGGCAAATGGCCTGTCTAGGAGCAAGAGAGCATGGCGAACGGATACATGGGCAAGATTCTCAGGGTGGATTTGACCCACCAGAAGGTGACAGAGGAAGAACCCTCACTGGACACGCTGCGGATGTGGATCGGGGGAACAGGTCTGGGGGCCAGGTACCTCTATGAGGAGGTTCCTCGCAAGGTCAACTGGTCACACCCGGACAACCGGATGATCTGGGCTTCAGGCCCATTGGGAGGCACCAAGGTATCGGGCACGGGCACCTTCTCCATAGTGAGCAAGGGACCCATGACCAACCTTGCGGGAGCCACCCAGGCGAACGGCTTTCTGGGTGCTTATCTCAGGTTCTCAGGGTTCGACGCCATCGTCTTTCAAGGTGCTGCCCCTCGATGGTCATATCTCTACGTCCACGATGGCGGTGTCGAACTCCGAGATGCTGAGCATCTCGTCGGGAAAGACACCTGGGAACTGGGCGAGACCTTATCCGAGGAACTGGGCCTCAAGCTCAGGAGTCGGGTCAGCATCTTCGGCATCGGCCCTGCAGGGGAGAACAGAGTGCGCTACGCGGGCATCGTCGGTGATGAGGGGCACGTCGCTGCCCACAATGGCGTGGGAGCAGTGATGGGCTCCAAGCGATTGAAGGCGGTAGCCGTGGCGCGAGGCAGACAACAGATATCGTTGCATGATCCGGAGGAACTCAGCAGCCTATCCAAACGGTTGTTTGAACACGCCTCCACGGAATTCTCGGGAGGTGTGATCTGCAGGTTGGGCACGGGAGGTCTCGTGACCCCCTTTCACGAATCCGGATTGCTGCCTGTCAGGAACTACACGACCAATATCTTCCCTCAGCACGAGCAAATCAGCGGTCAGTACATGCGTGCTCATTACCAGGTGCGGCCGGCGCCCTGTTGGGCTTGTCGCGTGAGTCACCTGAGGCAGATCAAGGTTACTAAGGGGCCGTATGCGGGAGTCACAGGTGAGGAGCCAGAGTACGAGGCGATAGCTGGAATGGGTTCCAATATCGGGGTAACTGATGCGGGCGCAGTGGTGATGCTCTGCAACGTGGCGGACAGGCTCGGTCTGGATGTCAATGAGTCTTCGTGGACCATCGCCTGGCTGATGGAATGCTTTGAGAAGGGGCTGGTCAGCAAAGACGACCTCGACGGAATCGAGCTGCGATGGGGGGATGCCGAGGCGGTCAGGGCTCTTCTGCAAAAGACAGCCGTACGGGAGGGGTGCGGCGACTGGCTGGCCGAGGGGGTGATGCGGGCTTCGCGACTGATCGGAGGAGAAGCGCCTGACTTGGGCGTCTACACTCTGAAGGGGGCATCGCCCCGCGGCCACGATCACCGGGCCCGCTGGTTCGAGCTGCTCGATACCTGCCTGTCCAATACCAGCACCATCGAGACCAGCTTTGGCGTGCCGCCGCCCCTGCCGGGAAAGCCGACGTTGCGAGATCAGTTCTCGCCAGAAGAGGTGTCCACTGTAAATGCGGCGACAGGTGGCTGGCGGCAATTCGAAGACTGTCTGGGAGTCTGCCGGTTCTGTTCGACAGATCCGGTGCTAGTTGTGGAGTCTGTGAAGGCGGCGACAGGCTGGGAGTTGACTGTCGATGAGGCATTGGACATCGGCTTCAGAATCATCAACCTGCTGCGATTGTTCAGCTTGCGCCATGGGCTGGACGTCGCACTCGAAGCTCCTTCAGCCCGCTATTCCTCGACGCCGGTAGATGGCCCTGCTCAGGGGAAGGGTATCGCCGAGCATTTTGACTGGATGAAGCGGAACTACTGGAGGTCGATGGGGTGGGACGAGAAGACAGGAAAGCCCTTGCCGGAAACCTTGAGGCGGCTTGGTCTAGGGACCCTCATCGTCGACGAAGACTTGCCACCTTCTCTCGACAGCGGACCGGTGGGAGAGAAGGTGAAGAGAGAACAATGATGGGGAGACACGAAACGAAGCGCAGCAATACAATTGAGGAAGCCTGCCTGGATGATGCCGAGATGATCCTGTCGGTAGTCAACACTACCAATCGAGAGGCATATAAGAACGTAATCCCGAACGAGCATTTCAGGGAGCCCGTCCTATCTCTGGAAGATCTCTCGAAGGATTTCGAGAGGATGACATTTTACCTCTACAGGAGTGAAAGTAGGATTCTGGGCGTAGCGGCTCTACAGGTTGAAAGTGAGGAAACTGGAAGGATTCATTGGGTCTACATTCTTCCAGAACATCAAAGGAGAGGATTCGGAACTGCCTTGATAACCTATCTCGAACGTAAGGCGAGAGAAATGGGCCTCAGGAGACTAAGACTGCTCACTGTAGGGAAAGCCTCGTGGGCAGTCACCTTCTATGAGAAGCTAGGATATCACCTGGCTGACAAGGTGGAGAGGCCGTGGGGCTTTGACGTATTCATGGAAAAGGAGTTAGAAATACCTCCACAAGAAACCCCGCCATAAGACCCCACATCGAACCTTGGGAAGAGGCAGACCGGCAGGGCAAGGAGAAACCCAGAGAAGACCTGCTGGACCCACCATGCGATGGACCTTGGACTAAGGCTAGGAGAAATGCGCCAGAGCCTTGCACCTAGCCCCCTACAAAGGACGTAGAGGTGCCGCCATGGCGGATGGAACCAGTGCAACAAATCACGCTGGCAGGCCAATGGCTCTGGGGCGGGATTCGATCCCGCACGGAGAATCCACTCCAACGGATTCTAAGTCATCAACAGTACTCGAACCCTTACAACCACGAACCGGTCTTGGTTACACGAGAAAGCGACCAAACCACTGCCCTCAAGCGGATTATGTCAAACCTCGGGCCTCCCTTATTGCCGTCACGAATTCGCGCGCTATCTCGGATAGGCGGTCGAAGTCCCGCTCGGCCAGAGCCTTCTTGTCCACCAGGCTGCTCCCGGCGGCGACGGCCGTGGCGCCAGCCTTTATGAATTGGGCCACATTGCTCAGGCTCACCCCACCGGTGGGCAACAGTCTCACTTGCGGCAGCGGTGAGAGGATATCCTTGATGTAGCCTGGGCCCATGGCTGCGGCAGGAAACACCTTCACCAGATCAGCCCCTAGTTCCCAAGCGGTGAGAATCTCCGTCGGCGTAAGGGCCCCAGGGACCGCAATCACACCGTAACGATGGCAAAGCTCGATGACCTGGGGATTCAACGTCGGCGAGATGATGTACCTGGCGCCAGAGAGAATGGCTGCTCTAGCCGTCTCTGGATCCAAGACCGTCCCTGCGCCCAAGAGCACCTCCTCACCGAACTCCTCGGCGCTTGCCTCCATGATGCCAAGCGCGTCGGGGGTGGTCATGGCGAATTCGATAATATCCACTCCACCGGCCTTTATGGCCCGCGCCGCCTCGATTAACTCCTCCGAACGGTCGAAGCGTACAATGGCCACTATTCCGCAATCAACAATCCTTTGTAGATCCTTCTCTTTGCTCATTCTCTCTCCTGAGTTACTTATGCGAAGAACAGCTCCTTTGAGTCTGGCTCTAGCTCCTCCGACCTCGCCCAATGGGGACGCAGGTCGCAGGCTATGGCATGCGCTCCGGCATGTCGAAAGATTGCTGCATACGATCGTGGCGCGTGGTCTTGGGCGCGTCCAACTGGAGCTTTGCGCCCACTCGGAGACACTGCTTCGCCCTGGCACGCTCGTCGGAGTAGAGGCTCGACCCCACACCGGCAAGGTTGCCCGACCCTAGTGGCGGTTCGGTGAAGGCAGTTTCCATCCCCTCGGCCTGAGATCATTTGACTATGAAGCGCCCCCGTGAGGGTTACCCTTCGCCGCATTCATTCCTCGCTTCGCGGAAGGGTCAGAGTCCCTGAGAATGCCGCGTTGCCGGTAGACCTCGGCGGCCTCGCGCACAAAGGCAGCGGTCAGGGGCGCAGCGAGATCTTTTTCGAGGCGGTCGGCTAGTGCTATCAGATCGTGATAAGTGCAGCGGCCTGGCCGTAGCGCATCATAGATGTCGAAGACTTCCTCGTTGGAGATGGCAGTCAATTCGGCAGCGCGGCGGAGGTTCTCGCCGAGTTGCCAGTAGCCTGCGGCCTCAGCCATCTCAGCCTGGTGGCGCAACGTCTCGCCGTTGATGCGAAAATCCTCGGCCGTCAATTCACCAGCACGAACGGCCTCGATGGTGAGATCATCCAAAGTGCGTCCGGTTGCACTACGCACGGTCTTGTCTGCCATGCTGTTTCCCTTCAGGACACGCGTAGTTCGGTGGGTGGGCGGTCGCGCTCAACATGTTGCGTCTCATACAGGTGTAGCAGCGTGGTTTGGACGATGAGCCGCAGGCGCGCAGTGTTATCGATCTCGGCGGATACAGGGATGGTTGGATGCCCGGTCGCGTAGCGAGCAGCGTTGCGCCCGATCTGTCGGTAGGTATCCAGGTCAAGGTTGGGTGCCTGCGATAATAGCTCCAGATTGTCGAGAGGAGCGAGGTCCCATTGGTGGATGACGGTCGTCCCCTTGGACTGCATGCCGACGGCGACGCCAGAGCCGCTCAGTTGTGCGCCCGCGTAGCCGATGAAGGCGCAGTCCGAGGTGTGATGAACGCGCACAACCCGCGCGGCTAGACCTTCATCGTGGATGCCCTGCAGCACGGCGGATAGAACGTCACGGTGGTCCAATCCGCCGATGGTGTGGTCGATCTCGGCGCCAAAAGCCGGACCGAGAGCGATGACGACTTCGAGCTGGCTGCCTCGCTCGGCAGGGCCCATCTCCTCCAGCCAGATCTGATCTTGGACAGCGCCGAGGCTCTTCAGGTAGGTGCGCGGGTCCCAAGCCTGCGGCAGGTTCTGCAAGACGGACCAACGGTCGCCCTCCGCGCGATAGCCAGTGCCCGGACCCTGGTAGTCGTTAGGGTCCGTCAGCGCGCTCAACACCTGGAAGTCATCGCCGAAAATGGCTGATGGCTGGAGGTAGTCGCCGATCACACGCTGGCGCTGCATCTCCAGCACGTTGGCCGCCACGTCGTGAAAGCCAGCCTCTTCCAGGATCTTAATGACCTCGACGACAGTCAGCGTCCCGTAGAGCAACTCGTGTGCGGCTCCGATGTCGGCTAGCTTGTCACGGTCGGGCATGTCGTCGCTGTCATAGGCCGTAATGGCCGCCTCAACCTCGGCCTCGCCAATGGGGGGGAAGCCTAATCCGTCAAACACAGTCTGGATCGCTCGGGCGGCGCGCTCACGCACTCGCAGCACTTGCTCTTCACCGACAGGCCTGAGGCCGCCATCGACCTGCATGTCCCGCTGGAGGACGTACCAGTCATCAAGCTCCGTAACATCGAAGTTGCCACCGCCGAACATGTTGTCGTAGCGCGGGATAGCCCCGTAGCCCGAGGTGATGAAGTCGGTGCCAGGGATGAATTGGAGCATGAGCTTGGCGGTCTTCCGCATCTCTGAGTGCGAGGCCAGCGCGTCGTTGCCGGAAGCCACCTCCAAGCCTAGCATCATGGCGATCAGATTCTCCGCCAAGACGGCACGCACGCCGCCGGGCAACGATTCGGGCAGGGCGATGCAACTAATCGAGCCGTTCTGCGTGCCCTGGCTGCCCGCGCCGCGGGTGATCAACAAGCAGCGCGCTTCGAGGTAGAGCATCGACTTGCCCTCGGAGTGACCCATCAGGGCCGCCGCGCCCGTGCCGGAGGTGTAGCGGGTCTTGACCCCTCGACTGGCGTAGGCCGCCCCGAGGAAGGCCTTGGACCACGGTGTATCATCACCATCGATGAAGGTGTCCTCAGTGCCGTAAACCGACAGAGTTTCCGAATAGCTGGTTAGACCCTTGAAGCCCAACCGTAGATTGACAGCCTCCTCTACAGCGCATTGAGTTAAGACCCCTCCGCGGCCGGTCTGCGAGCCTACGAGAACGGCGAGCGCGTTGAGGGGCGCGTAACGGGTCACGCCGATGGTGGTCTCGACCTCTGCGAAGCCGCGCAGGGCAGCCTCGGCCGCGTCGGCAGCCAGCAGCGCTGGGTGCTCCTTTCGGTTGGTGACGTGGGCTTGGTTGGCTGGCGTACACCGGGCGCGCATCTTGGCCAGTCCCATCATCATCTCCAGCACGCTCATCTCCTGGACGATCTCCACGAGCTTGGCGGGCGTGCAACCGCTTGCTAGCTCGAGGACTGTGCCGCGTGGCACGTTAACGTCAACCAGCATGCGGGCGATTTCGCCCGAGGGGGTGGCCATCGCGCGCTTCGCCACACCGAGATTGAGACTGTGTCCTGCGATGAAATGGTCGATCAAATCGAAGTCCTCACGCCGTAGGCCGTCCAACTCGACCACAACCCCTTTCTCGATCTTCAAGCTGGGCGAGGGGTCGAGAGGGCTGTCGGAGGCGATCAGGCCAACCTCTGGCCACGGCTCGATGAAGGTCTCGCGGTTGACAGGTCGTTGCGCAAGTCTGTCAAAACGCTTGGAATGCATAGCGTCTCCTTCGTCCTTCGCTGAACGGCACGTGAGTCCGCCCACCATGCCGCAGAAGATGACTGCCCGCTCCGCGGCACTCGATTCGGGTAGCGGCTTGCGTACCGGCCCAGCGGGCAAACCCAAGAGTGCAAGGCTTCTTTGCTCGCCTTGTAGCATACCATGGCTTCCACAGTCGGTCAAGCTTCGCAGTCGACTCTGTCACCAACGTTTCTCGACCTCCCGCTGTTGGCGGTGTGGGTATGCTCCAGCAGCAGGCCGGATGCATGGAACGAGATCCACGCTACCACAAAGGTTTATCGCCAGCTGCCACCGACTCCTTCTATCGCGTGAGTCTTGAGAAGCGCGCGCAATGACGTTTCTGCGACAACCCGCTCATCGGCTTGCCGAGTGGAACCAGTATGATGATCGTGTTCAGCGCCCGCACTGGGTTCCCCCGGGCCCTGCTCTTCGACAACGGCTATCTTACCGACGTGAGGACCGCAGCGGCCGGAGCCATCGCCGCCAAGGTCCTATCAAGGACTGACGTCGGCGTAGTGGGCGTCGTCGGTGCAGGAGCCCAGGGGCGCTTCCAGATCATGGCGCTCGCCAGGGTCAGGGAATTCCACAAGGTGCTCGCTTATGATCTTGACACGGCCAGGTTGGCCAGTTATGTTGAGG
>CAZNMJ010000124.1:6237-9582 GCA_964573815.1 uncultured Anaerolineales bacterium | reverse complement strand
TCCCGCACCTGGGTTCGCGTCAAAGGACCGCGCAGGTAGCTCATGGCCCAGCGCGTATGGAAGATGACTGGGTAGTCTTCGTGCACGTTGTGCAGCAAGAAGACGCGAGAATCGAGGGCTGAGATGGTGCGGTCGACATCCTTGCGGTTCAGCGTGCCGCCTGCCTCTGTGCTAGCGGACTCGAGGCCATCCAGGACACGCATCTTGTCTCGCTCGGTCTGGAGCTTGCCGATGAACCAGGTGCCGGCGTTGGTGAGGCCCTTGTAGTCGAGATCAACCGGGTTCTGAGTGGTGAGCACGACGCCGAAGCCGAAGGCCCGCGCCTGCTTGAGCAGGGTCAGCAAGGGACGCTTGGAGGGAGGTTCGGCCACCGGTGGGAAGAAGCCGAAGACCTCGTCGAAATAAAGCAGGGCCCGCAGGCTGGTGGTTCCAGACTGCTGGCGCACCCAGGTGACAACCTGTTCCAGGAGCAGGGTGACGAAGAACATGCGCTCCGCGTCGCTGAGGTGGGCGATGTAGAAGATGCTGTGCCGTGGCTTACCATCGGGCGCATAGAGAAGGTTGGAAACGTCCAACGGTTCGCCCTGAAGCCAGGTCTCAAAGGCCGGCGCGGCGATGATGTTGTTCAGCGACATGGCCAGGCCAAACCGTTCCTTCTCGGGGAAGAAGGTGTCCACGTCGAAGACGCCCACCTGTCGTACTGGCGGCGACTGGATGGCGCTTATCAGGCGGGTGAGGTCCAGGTCTTCGCCCTGGCGCCAGAAGTGCTCGAAGATGTGGGACAGAAGGATGTGCTCCTTGCTCTGCAAGGGGTCGGCCTCTATGCCGGCCAGCCCCAGGAGTGCGCTGACGGTGCCCTGGATCTGCTCTCGGAGCAACTCCTCTTCCTCGTCCCAATCCAGGGCCGGGGCGGCGAGGGAGGCCAGGATGGAGACGGGCAGGCCGGCGTCGGATCCAGGGGTATAGATACGGAAGTCGGCGCTCTCCCTGAGCATGCGAATCCGCTCTGGCCCTTGTCCCCAATCGGCCAGACCCTTCCGCCAAGTCTCTGCGATGTGCTCAGCGTACTCGCCGACGCTCATCCCCTTGCGGCGGGCATCGTCTACGTTGACCCATGGCTCGAAGTCCTCAGGACGCAATTCGGGGAAGGTGAGTAGCATGTTGGTGAGATCACCCTTGGGGTCGATCAGGATTGCGGGGACACTATCGATGGCGGCCTCCTCCAGCAGATCGATGCACAGGCCTGTCTTACCCGAGCCGGTCATGCCCACGCAGACGGCGTGCGTTGTGAGGTCGCGGGCGTCGTACATGACCAGCTTGTCGAGTCTCTCACCCTTGGCCAGGTCGTATTCCCGTCCTAGATAGAAGGCACCCAATTTCTCGAAAGGTTGCATGGTGGACCCTCCGCTGGCAACACATCGTAGAGTTACTTTGTGATGAAGTGGGACTTCTCCTCTGGTTGACTCCCGACGCAGGTGACGTACGGGCATTATACCATGGCCACCCTGGGCCTGTCGAGGCTAGCCGGCGCGAATGCTCGTGGCGTTAGGCTTATGGACCGTTGGCGGGGACCAAACAGCGCCCCGGGCAGATCGGTGCACTCCACTGTAGCACCCTTGCTCCCCTACGTGCGGTGTGGTATAGTCCGCCGGAGGGCCGATCGGTTTCCTACGAGTGCCTGCGTCACCTCTCGATTCAGCAGGAAGGAGAGCCAGTGGAAGCGTTCTTCCAGTGGAGTCTCGATCTTATCGCCACGCTCCAGCAGATCCATCCGGCGCTACACGTGGTCTTCCGTGGTATCACCTTTCTTGGTCAGCCACATTTCTATGTGCTCCTCCTTCCTGTGCTGGTGTGGTGTGTGGACGTGGGATTGGGTGCCCGGCTAGGGGTATTCCTTCTCTTGTCGAGCCACCTCAACGCTGCGCTGAAGGCTCTGTTCCGCCAGCCACGACCTTGTGACTTCGTTTCCAGTCTTCAGCTTGCGTGGTTCGAAGGATACGGGCTTCCCAGCGGCCACGCTCAGTTTGTTGTGGTGGTGTGGGGCACGATGGCGGTGTGGGTACGCAAGGGGTGGTTCTGGGGCGTGGCCATCGTACTGATGGTCCTGATGGGCCTATCGAGGATCTATCTGGGGGTGCATTTCCCGACGGATGTGCTGGCCGGTTGGATGGTGGGTGCCTTGTCACTGGCTGTCTATCTCGTCGTGCAGCCAAGGCTGGAAGCATGGCTTGTGGACCTGAGAATGGGCCAGCAGCTGTTCCTAGCGCTGGCCGTGCCCACGGTGCTCTTCATAACGCATCCCACCAAGAGTAATGCCATGGCCATGGGAACGCTCGCCGGGGCAGGCGCGGGACTGCCCCTGCTGTATCGCTACGTGTCCTTCAGTGCGAGTGGCCCCTGGCGGCAGCGCATTCTGCGTTTGCTGGTGGGCGGGGCGATCCTGGTCCTGGTCTACGTGGGATTCGAGATGCTGCTTCCGGGTGAGGAATCATCGCTCTATCTTGTATCCCAGTTCTTCCTCTTCGGGCTCGTCGGCCTCTGGACGACGTTAGGCGCTCCGTGGCTTTTCAGGGTTCTGCGGCTGGCCCCCGGGGCCGAGAAGGCCAGCGTTTGACCCGGCAAGGTTTCTCTCATATCGTCTGCTACATGCTGTGCCTCGACTGTATTCGGCAATCCGTCATTCTGGGAGGTGAAGATGCTCAAGGATCTTGTGTACACCTGCAGGAGCTACAGGCGGTTCTACGAAGACCATGCCGTAGACGAAGGGACGCTGAGGGAACTGGTTGACCTGGCCAGACTGGGGGCATCGGGGCACAATCTGCAGCCCTTCAAGTACATCCTCTCGTGGGAACCTGAGAAGAACGCATTGATCTTTCCTCACCTTACCTGGGCGGCCTATCTCAAGGACTGGGCGGGTCCGGCCGAGGGAGAGAGACCATCGGCGTATATCATAGTTCTCGGAGACAAGGAGATCAGGAAGTCCTTCACCTTCGATCAGGGAATCGCAGCTCAGAACATCCTTCTGGGCGCGAGAGAGAAGGGTTTGGGCGGCTGCATCATAGCGGCTGTGCAGAGGGATAAGTTGCGCACGGCTCTGAAGATAGCGAATCGTTACGAATTACTGTTCGTATTGGCCTTGGGTAAGCCGAGGGAGAAGGTGGTGATCGAGATACTGGAGCCAGATGGAGACGTCAAGTACTGGCGGGATGCTGAGGGGGTCCACCACGTGCCCAAGCGACGTCTAGAGGACATCATCGTGGGATAAACATGGCGAACGCCGCCTGAGAATGGCTGGCGAATCCAGAATCACTAAAGGTAGTATTCCTTGCGATACAGGAGCGGGTG
>CAZNMJ010000124.1:0-6137 GCA_964573815.1 uncultured Anaerolineales bacterium | reverse complement strand
ATTCTTGCGTCTTATATAGTGAAAGAGGGCATTAGAGTCACGTGACTGATGAAGGGCCCTTGCTGGACCGGGCGAAGGCGTACGACCCGGAGGCGCTGGCCGAGTTGTACGATCGCTACGCCCCCAAGATGTACGCCTACATCTACCGCCGGGTGGGTGAAGCGACTCTAGCGGAGGATCTGACCGGTGAGCTCTTTGTCCGAGTGTTGCGTTCCATCAGGAACGAGCAGGCGTGGCGAAAATCCTTCAGCGCCTGGCTGTATCGGATCGCCCACAACCTGGTGGTGGATCACTTCCGTCGAGAGCGTGGGATGTCCCACGAACCCGCTGACGAGTTGCTCGTCACTCTGGAAGGTGATCCGACGAGCTACACAGAAAGCGTGCTGGCGGTTGCACAGCTGCGAGCAGCAGTAGCGCGCCTGACGCCGGATCAGCAGGAAGTCATCGCTCTTCGCTTCGGCGAAGGCATGACGGCGGCGCAAGTGGCCCAGGTTATGAACAAGACCACAGGGGCTGTGGAGGCCCTCCAACATCGTGCTTTAGCCTCGCTACGACGCATCCTGGGAGAGGGAGAACTATGAGTAGCGAGTCGAAGTACCAGCATCTCGAGCGCCGGCTTAGCGAACTCTACGAGGAGGTTCCGCCCGCGCCCGAAGGCCTGGCCCAGGGTCGGGAGCGGATGCTCACCGAAGCGGCCCGTCTCAGGGCCGGCAAAGCTAGTCGCCCTCTTTCGCTCACCGACACGGTAGTAAGAGAACAACCGAGAAGGAGACGCAAGATGAATCTACTGCTCGCCTACAAGGTGCTCGCCGTGGTGATGGCGATCGCCATTGCCGTGGGTGGCACCGGAGGTGGCATCGCCCTCGCCGCTGATAGCTTGCCGGGCGACGTTCTGTACCCGGTGAAGACGTTCTCCGAGGAGGTCAGGTTGCTGCTGACCTGGGATCCGGCAACCGAGGCAGAGCTGAACATGGCCTTCGCCTCAGAGCGAGTTCGGGAGATGACTCAGTTGGCCGCACGAGGTGATCAGGTACCGGAGGACGTCGTCGCTCGTTTGACCCGTCACATGGAGCAGGCGATGATGGAGATTGCGCGGGCTCGCCCCGAAGAAGTGCCTGCGCTGCTAACGCGAGTGATGGAAAGGGCGCGGGTGTTTCAGCAGACGCTGGAGCAGGCCCAAGTCGCCGCGCAGGAGAAGTCTCGGACCCAACTGCGCCAGGCTGCTCAAGTGATGGAGCGCACTCGACAGGAAGCGGAGGCCGGCCTCGGCGATGCTCTGCGGTTCAGAGAGGAGTACCAGCACCGCTACGAAGGAGCGGCCGGCCCGCACGGCGAACCGTCGGTCACGCCCACGGGGACGCAGGAGCAAGAGGGCCAGCAGCAACAATACCAGCATCAGTACGAGGGAACCCCAGGACCCCACGGAGAACCATCGGCCCCATCCAGTGAGAGCTCCGCGCCGACGGATACCCCCTCACCTGATGAACCTGCTTCAGCGACGAGGGAACCCGAGCGGACCCGGGAGGAGGAGCAGCATCGCCAGGAGGGCACACCCGGCCCTCATACGGAAGGGTCGCCTTCTGCCAACCAAGAGCCGGCGCCCACGAGTGGTCCGAAGCAGAACGGGCACGCCGGCAATGGTCACTGAGTCGACGATCCGTCCAGACGTCTCTGACGGCCTCTCCACCCCAGGTGGGGAGGCCGCTTTCATTGGAGCGGGATGAGAGAAGCCTTCAGATCTGAGTTGGCAGGTGGCGTAGAGCTTTCTCCTGCAATACTCGCTCTTTCACCTTTCCAGTGATAGAATGTAGGCGGTAGCAACCGGGCGCCAGCGTGAGGCCCGGTTGCGCGCGTCACCACTCTTCCTGCCTTGCGAGGGAATCCTGTGACACAGAGATCAGTGGCTTTCATTGCAGTTAGCGCATTACGGGATGGCCTGGTCGGCCGTGGGTCGTTGCTGGCTGAGGTGGCAACGCAGATCTCCTCCCCAGCCACCGAAGCCACAGTTGAACAGACTGCGGGCTCAGGAAGCGGGGCTCTCGCAAGGCCCACAGCAAGCCACACACAGGGCCCACTCGCTAGTCCGACCTCAACGAGCATACCTTCTCCTTCTTCTGAGGCGATGCCATCGCCGTGTGAAGATACCCCTGATATCGCCTTGGGCCGATTCTCGAGAGTTCCACTACGCCACTGTGGTCGTCTTGGGGGACCCTACGCTTGGATTGCCGCCGTAGCGCATGTACAACTTTTCAGACCTTGACAGCAGCTCGACACAAGGAGGGATGCCATATGTGGGATGACTACCTCTTTCCCCAGTCGGTGGAGGAGGCCCTGGAGATGCTGGAAACCCACGGAGGCCAGGCCCGCATCATAGCTGGAGGGACCGACCTCGTCATCCAGAGCGAGCGTGGGCGAATGCCAGCCAGGGTGATGGTGGACATCACGCGGATCCCTGGGCTCAGCCGTGTGGAGGAGCGAGATGGCTTCATCTACGTCGGGGCCCAGGTCACGCACGCACAAGTGGCCGCCTCGGTATCGATCCAGTCGCGAGCCAACGTCCTGGCTGAGGCCTGCGGTTCGGTGGGCGGGCCGCAGATCCGCAACGTGGGCACTCTCGTGGGTAACGTAGTGAATGCGCTGCCTGCGGCGGATGGGGCCATAGCCCTCTTCGCCCTCGACGCTGAGGCCGAGGTGTCCGAGCGGACGGGCGGGCGCTGGACTGCCATCGCCGATCTCTACGCTGGGGTGGGGCGGTGCATGGTGGACTCCTGTGAGGCCATGATCACCCAGTTGCGCTTCCCTGCCCTGGGAGATGGAGAGGCCGGAGCTTTCGAACGCTTGGCCAAGCGAAAGGCCCTTATCTTGCCCATCCTCAACGCCGCGGTTGTCGTGGGGCTGGATGGGGGCAAGGTCAAAACGGCCAGAATCGCCATTGGCCCCGTGGCCACGACACCCTTTGTGGCCACTGAGGCCGCCGAGGCGCTCATGGGATCAGTCCCCGACGAGGGCTCGATCGCCCGGGCGGCGAAACTGGCGTCTGACGCGGCGCAACCTCGCGACTCTCTTCTGCGGGGCAGCGCTGAGTACCGGAAGAGCATGGTGGAGGTCCTGGTGCGGCGTGCGCTCACTCGTGCCGTGGCGAGGGCCTCTGGAGAGGAGGGCTAGAATGCCGACTCTTGAGACAAAGGTGAACGGCAAGGACGTCTCCGTCGAGGTCGAACCAGGAGATCTCCTGGCCGATGTTCTGCGTGACAGGCTAGGTTTGATCGGCACCAAGATCTCCTGTGGTGAGGGTGAGTGCGGGGCCTGCACCGTCCTGGTGGACGGCCTGACGGTGACCTCTTGCATATATCCGGCCCTGAAAGCGCAAGGGCGCGAGGTGATCACCATTGAGGGACTGGCAGAGGACGGCAAGCTGCACCCCATCCAGCAAGCCTTCATAGACGCGACGGCCCCCCAATGTGGCTACTGCATCCCGGGCATGATCATGTCCGCCAAGGCTTTGCTGGACGAGAAGCTAAATCCCTCTCGCGAGGAGATCAAGGAGGGGATCTCTGGCAACCTGTGCCGCTGTACGGGCTACTATCAGATCGTCGAGGCCATCGAGTTGGCGGCGCAGCGCATGGCGGAGAAAGGAGGTGCTCCATGAGCACCGAAGTCCTGGGAATGAGCGTGCAGAAGAAGGACGCCGCAGCCAAAGTGAGGGGAACGCGGAGGTTCCCTCAGGACTTTGCCAGGGAGGGACAACTCTACGCCAGAGTGGTGTGGAGTGAACATCCCCACGCTCGTGTCGCCAAGATAGACATCAGCAAGGCGAAAGCTCTGCCGGGCGTGGTGAAGGTCATCACTGCTCAGGATGTGCCTGTGAACAGCTACGGCATCATCGTCGCCGATCAACGGGCATTGGTGGGGGAAGGCGAAAAGGTACGCTGGCTAGGGGATCGCATAGCCATCGTGGTGGCGGAGAGTGATAGCCTCGCCCGTGAGGCCCGGCGTCTGGTGGAGGTCGAGTACGAACCTCTGCCCGTGGTGGACGATCCCCGGGTAGCGATGAAGCCCGATGCACCCCTGATCCATGAGGAGCGGGAGAGCAACGTCTTCCGCCACATCAAGATCCGCAAAGGGGACTGGGAGCAGGGGTTTGCCGAGGCGGACGTAGTGGTGGAGAGCTACTACGCTTTGCCCCATGTGGAGCACGTGTACATGCAGCCCGACGCCGGCATCGGGTACATCGACGATGAGGGACGCGTGACGGTGATCTCCTCGGCCCAATGGCCCCACGATGATCTGCACCAGATCTCCCACATGTTGGATCTGCCCGAAGACCAACTGCGAGAGATCGTACCTGCCATTGGAGGGGCTTTTGGCGGGCGAGAGGACATGCACATCCAGCACCTGTTGGCCCTGTGCGCCTATGTCATCCGCCGGCCCGTGAAGATGGTTTTCGACCGCTCGGAGGTGATGGTGAGGACGGGCAAGCGCCATCCCTGGTACGTGAAGTATCGCACGGGCGCTTGCAGCGACGGCACGTTGACAGCGGTCGAGATCGAGATCGTCTCCGACGGCGGGGCGTACCACTCTACCACCATTCCTGTCCTCGAGGCCGGCACCAGCCTCTCGGCAGGCCCCTACGTGGTACCCAACGCCAAGGTAGACGCCTACGCGGTGTTTACCAACAACGCCGTGACCATGGCCATGCGGGGCTTTGGCGCCACCCAGGCGGCTTTCATCTATGAGATGCAGATGAGTAAGCTGGCCGAGGCCCTGGACATGGACCCGGTGGAACTGCGGATGAAGAACCTCTACCACGATGGGTCCATCTGTCTGACGGGGGCGCCGATGCCCCCCGGCGTGGGGATCAGGGAGGCCCTCAGGGAGGTAGCGCTGGCAGCGGGTTGGAAGGAAGAGGAGGGCCACTGGATGAGACCGGATGCGGGTCCGCCCTCTGCGCCCCACAAGCGGCGGGGCCTGGCGGTGACCTGCGGCTATAAGAACGTGGGCTACTCCTTCGGGTTCGACAGCAAATCGAAGGTCGGTGTTGAACTAGCCCTGGACGAAACCGGGCGGCCGCTCCGGGCCGTAGTCAAAACTGCGGCCTGCGATGTGGGAATGGGAGTGCAGACTGCCATGGCCCAGATAGCCGCTGAGACGCTGGGCCTGGACTACGGCCAGGTGCGGGTTTCTCTTGTGGATACCAGCAAGGTGCCTGACTCGGCCAGTTGCTCCGCCTCACAGCAGGTCTATCTCACCGGGAACGCCGTGGTGGGGGCATGTCAGCAGGCGCTGCGGAAGGTGGAAGAGACCCTGCGGGCTGAGACCGGCGAGAGGCTGATCAGCGCGGAGTACGAGTATCACGGACGCAGCCAGGGGCCTACCACGCCCTATGATCCTGAGACGGGCCTGTGCTACCCACACTTCAGCTACGGGTACGCTGCCCAGGTCGCCCTGGTGGAGGTGGACGCGGAGACCGGTGAGACAGAACTGCTCAAGTTCTGGGCGGCTCAGGACGTGGGCAAGGCTGTGAACCCCGAGATGATCAGGGGCCAGTCCGCCGGCGGGGTGCACATGGGCGTGGGCTACGCTCTTACCGAACACTACATCCAACAGGAGGGGGTGGCCAAGACCCGCCACCTCAGCGACTACTACATCCCTACGGTCATAGACATGCCCCATGAGTTTGTTTCGCTGACCGTCGAGGTGCCAGATCCCACGGGCCCCTACGGTGCCAAGGGCGTAGGGGAGATGACGACGTTGCCCACGGCCCCGGTCATCATCTCCGCCATCCACGATGCTGTCGGCGTGTGGATGGACACCTTGCCTGCCACCGCCGAGAGGGTATGGCGTGCTATGCAGGGCAACCCATAGCGGTTGGTAGAGCGCGGAGGCGCGTGGTGAGCACCAAGGTCGTGGGACAGAGCGTCCCGAGGAAGGACGCGGCGACCAAGGTACAAGGAAGTCGGAAGTTCCCCCAAGATTTCAATATGGAGGGCCAGCTCTATGCCAGGGTGGTGTGGAGTGAGTGGCCCCACGCCCGTGTGCAGAAGATCGACACCACCCAGTCCAAGGCGTGCCCTGGTGTGGTCAAGGTCATTACCGCTCAGGACGTGCCGGTGAACGAGTACGGGATCATTGTTCCC
>CAZNMJ010000123.1:0-9670 GCA_964573815.1 uncultured Anaerolineales bacterium | reverse complement strand
CTGGCCAGCGGCATCCAATGCTCCCAGCAGATCAAGCCCCCTAGGTTCCCATACTCGGTCTCCAGCACACTGAGTGTGCTACCATCCCCCTGTCCCCAGACTAGCCGCTCCGTATAGGTCGGCATCAGCTTGCGGTGCACCCCGTATTGCTCACGGTCCCTGCCGACGAGGATCATCGTGTTGTACAGGGTACCGCCCAGGCGCTCGTGGGCGCCCATCGCCACGTAAGTGCCGGTTTCGTTGGCCACGCCGAGCAGCCTGTCCACGTGCTTGCCCGGAATCGTGATGGAGTTCTCCACCAGCAGCCGGTACAACGCCTTGGCCGGTGGATGGCCCCACAGCGCAGCTTTGGGCGAGGAGTCGATCCATACAGGGTACCCTGGAAGCCAGGTCTCGGGGAAGGCGATGACCTCTGCCCCCTGGTCGGCCGCCTCCTCTATGAAGGTGCACGCCTTTTCCACGCTCTGGTCAAGGTTCAAGAACACGGGGGCGTGCTGGACCACAGCTACGCGAAGATCACCGCTTGTGCCAGATGAATTCATGCTGCTCTCCCGGGGGCTACCTCATCGGTCCAGACTAGGTCCTTGGCTTGAAAGCCGTCCATGGAGACCCTACTGAGCCATGTGCACGCCATCTTGGACAAGACAGAGTCTCAACTCCGATCTATCGATCTCCGCTGGCGTGACACCCTCCCTCACCGCCAAGGCGGCAGCAGTCCCCGCCGCCTGGCCTGTGGCCAAACACGGAGGTATCAACCTCACACAGCTGTGCACCGCTGTGTCAACAGAGATGCATCGACCCGCCGCCAGAAGGTTCTCCACTTTCTGGGGCAGAAGGCACCCGTACGGCACATTGATCAACGGCTCTCCTTCCGTCCTGGGCGAGCACGTGGCGATCACGTCGGCGAACTGCTTCTCGCTCAGCCATTCGTCCTTAGTCAAGGTGTGCTCGCCCTTCAGCCTGCGGCTCCCGCGAGTGCCAAGCTGCGGCGCCGTGTCCACCAGAAAGGCATCCTCGAATCCCGGCAGGTTCTTCCTGAAGAACTCGAGAGTAGTGAGAGCCGTCTCTCGTCTCTCCTTCTCGGCCTTGGTCAGTTCCTCGACGCTCAAGGAGTCTGACGTGGGGACGGAGTTGTTGCACCATACGATGGAATCTCTCACGGTTCGATAGTAGATGGCGTTGAGCCCACCCACGCCTCCTCCCGTGCCCCCGGCCTTCCCCAGTTCCCTCACCAAGACGTCGAACTCGTCGGGGTTCTCGTTGACGAAGCTGTTCGCCTTCTCGACCTCCACCCCGCCCAGCCTGAAGACCAGCCCAAGCGGAAGATGCTGCTCCTCAAACTCCGCTCCGGCGCAAGCGAAGACATCGCCGTCGCCTGTGCAGTCCACGACCATCTTGGCGAGGACGGCAGAGCGGCCCGACTTGCTCTCGAAGACCACCCCCTTCACCGCGCCATCGGACACGATGGTCGAACACGCCCAGGCGTGAAACAGGACCCTGACGCCCGCCTCGTCCAGCATCCTGGCACCAACGATCTTCAGGTATTCCGGGTCGACCGTGGGGCTGTACCTCACACGACGTGAGTGGGGCCCCACCGCACCGATGTGGCGCCACCTGTTCACGTCCTCAGGAGCGCTCGAGCCCCACACCTCTGGAGGCGGATATATCACAGCACCCAGCTCCTCCAGCCTGTCAACCACTTCCTGGGCGATCCCCTTGACGACTTGTTCTCCCTCGTCGTTGCCCATCCTATCCAGCATGACTACCAGGCCTCCGGTGGCCATGCCACCCACGTAGCCATACCGCTCAACGAGGACTACCTGGGCCCCGTGGCGGGCAGCGGCTATGGCAGCCGCCAGACCAGCCGGTCCCCCTCCCACCACGAGCACCTCAGCTTCGTCCACCACAGGTATTTCACGTTGTGGTTCGATGACCGTCCTCTGGTGCTGTTCCACTCTGCGTCTCCCAGCCTACCGCCGTGTCCAACGTGACGCTTCTCCCCGGGGAATATCCAGTCTGGCCGCCGCTGTTCTTCGAGCCCGTTACCTATCCAGCCCTCGCCCCACTGGGCACAGGCTCCTCGGGCACCGCCAGTACCGGTGTGATGCCATCGGCGTAACCTATGTCAAACAACATGCCCTCTGAAACCTCGCCCATCATCTTCTTGGGCTCAAGATTGACCACAAACAACGCCTGCTTCCCTTCGACTTCCTTTGGATCCTCACGCTCCTGCTTCATGCCCACCAGGATGGTCCTCTGGTGGTCGCCGAAATCAACCGTGAGCTTGACCAACTTATCGGAGCCAGGCACATCTGTCACCGCCTCTATGGTCCCTACGCGAATGTCAATCCTATCAAAGACCTCATAGGAGACAAAAGGTTTGATAGGCGCAACCTCAATCGTCTTCACAGTTGCCTCCTCCCCAGCGGATGCGCTATGCGGTGGGTCGTATTAACTCAGGCAGTTGCTTTCTCACCAATGATTCGAATAGCCACGATGTGCGCAGGTTCGGCGTCAAACACCCCACGCTCATCTGAGCCAACTGCCTTACGCTCACAAAAAATTGTATCACAACTTGTGGCGAAAGGCAAGGCCTTCTGCGATCTAGTCACCCTCTCGTTGACAGCGTAGTCCAGCCTGCGTATAATGTGATGCCCAGCCGGATTCGGACTTGCTGCGGAGCCACCCGGCGGGTCTTGGTGGCCATACCGGGAGAAGCCCATGAACGCCCTCGTCGTTTACGACTCGACATTCGGCAATACGGAGAGTATTGCCGAGGCCATCGCCGACGTGCTTGCACAGAGAGGCACGGCGCGCCTGCTCAGGGTCAACAAAGTTCAGCCCGGTGACCTGGAAGGGATAGACGTATTGGTGGCGGGCTGCCCAACACAGCGCCGCAAGCCCACCCCGGCCATCGTGGCCTTTCTCGGAGTGACCCCGGCCGCGGCCCTCGAAGGTCTTGCCGTGGCTGCCTTCGACACGCGCTACCGCAGGCCCCGACTGGTAACCGGTTCCGCCGCGAAAGCCGTCGCCAAGCGGCTTCGCAAAGCTGGTGCGGCACTGCTGCTTCCACCGGAGAGCTTCTTCGTCTTGGGCAGAGAGGGTCCCCTGGAAGAAGGGGAACTTGACCGAGCAGGAGAGTGGGCTGGCGAACTTCTCGATAGACTCCAGGGATGAAGAACCAACCCTGTCCAGATATGCTGCGACCATTCCGTGGGACCACCGGCCGCGCTGATATGGTGTCGCTTGCCAAACATCGATCCGAGGAGGGAGAATGAACGTCAGGACGATCCTGTCATATCTCTGGAAGGTACCAGTCTGCGGCGCAGGCTTCGTTGTGGGCAGCATACTGGGAAGCGTCATCGCCGGAGTCATACGTCTCGAGACCCCAGCTATTCCCGAAGGCACTGATCCCGGCACCCTACTTCTCTTCCAGCTGCTCGCCAGCCCGATCCTGGGCCTGGCCCTGGCCTTCGTGTCGCGCGGGATCCAAGGAAGCTACGTCGCACGCTGGTTGATCCTTTTCCTCCTGACCTGGGTGGCCTCTGGCGTCAACACGGTGATCGAGGCCGCAATATTCACCACTTTTCAAGCCGCATCCCTTTTCACCGTTGTGATGTGGCTCGGCGCGAGCCTGGTCTGCAGCGCCCTGGTTGCCCTGCTGTTCCCACCCACGGACAGGGGACAGGGCTTCTTTGCCAACCTGAGAGCCTTCTTCGGCAGTCGCGCCACTCGTCAATGGGCCTGGCGCTTGCCCGCGGCCAGCGTCGCCTTCATGCCCATCTACTACTTCTTTGGTCGGCTGGTGATCCCCTTTACGTACGAGTACTACCGTCAGAACCTGCTAGAGCTCACCATCCCGGGATGGAGACAGATCCTGCCCGTGTTGTTCGTGCGCAGTGTGCTCTTCCTGGTCGCATCCCTACCAGTTCTGATTACCTGGCAGAAGTCTCGACGCAACCTGGTCCTCTCCTTGGGTTTTGCCATGTTCGTTCTCGTCGGGGCTTTGCTCTTGATACCGGCTTATTGGCTCCCTCTCACGCTGCGTGTGCCCCACTCGCTGGAGATTCTGGCAGATTCCATGGTCTATTCATTGGTCCTGGTGGTACTGCTGACGAAGCCGCGTGAAAGCGCGGGCCAAGACTGAGTTCCTGACAGGGCCGCAAGCTCGCGCTTGCGGTGTAGATCGTATTTCTGAGTGTCGAATGGGAGTAAGATGATGCCTCAAACAATGCTAGAGACACACAACCTGACAAAGAGATACAACGGCTTCACCGCGGTGGACGACCTCTCCTTCGAGGTGTACGAAGGAGACATTTTTGGCCTCTTGGGCCCCAACGGAGCCGGAAAGACCACCGCTATCCGCACCATCATGGACATCTTCAAGCCGGATGAAGGGAGCATCAAGGTCCTAGGGCAGCCGCCGGGGGTCGTTCGCAGGCGCATTGGCTACCTGCCGGAGGAGCGCGGCCTGTACCAAGACCTCAAGGTGCTGGACGTACTGGTCTACCTCGCGCAGCTGAAGGGAACCCCCGGGGCCGTCGCCCGCGAGCAGGCCCTAAGCTGGCTGGAGCGTATCGAGTTGGGCGAGTGGCCCCATCACAAGGTCAGAGACCTTAGCCGAGGCATGCAGCAAAAGCTCCAATTCGTGGCCAGTGTGGTGCATGACCCACAACTGCTCATCCTCGACGAGCCGTTCCAGGGATTGGACCCCATCAACGTGGACTTGCTCAAGAGGTTGATACGAGAACTCCAAAGCGAGGGGAAGACGGTGATGCTAAGCGCTCACCAGATGAATCTCGTGGAGGCCCTGTGCGACCGCATCCTGCTCATAGACGACGGAATGGCCGTGTTGTACGGTTCGCTGGCCGAGATCAAGCGCCGCCACTCTCCGGACGCGGTGCGCCTCCGGACTTCCGCCACTCTCGATGCATTGCCCGGCGTGGCGCGCATAGAGCAGCGGGATGACACCTATACTCTTACTCTGGAGGGAATCACTCCGCAGGAGCTGCTGGCGACGCTGGTGGAGAGAGATGTGCCCGTCGAAGCCTTCGAGGTAGCCACCGCACCATTGGAGGACATCTTCATCACGGTGGTGAAGGAGAGAGACAATGCGTAGGATCTTCATCGTAGCTCGCCACGAGTACCTGGTCAATGTCCGCCGCGTCGGCTTCATCGCCATGACCCTGCTGGTGCCACTGCTGGGAGCAGCAGGCCTGCTCGTCGCTGCTTTCTTCGGCGGGCAAGCCGCGGCCTTCTTGGAGAGCACCTTCGTCCCCGAGGAGAGAAATGTCGGCATGGTGGACCAACTGGGGGCCTTCACCCCTCTGCTGCCTGCATATGAGGAAGACTTCCACCTTTATGAGAACGAGGACGCCGGTCGCGTGGCTCTCGAAGCGGAGGAGATCGACAGCCTGCTGATCGTGCCCGAGGACTATGTAGAGACTGGCACCGTCACGCTGGTGACAAGGGAAGGCGGCTTCAGCGCAGCGGTGATGGAGGATTCAGACACCCTGCATGCGCTGTTCGTGGACCACCTGCTGCGCGATGAGCTGGACCCAGCGTTGCGAGAAAGGGTGGCGGACCCCATCGACTTCACTCTCGTCGCACTGGAGGAGGAAGGCGAGGCTGAAGGAGGGCCATTGAACGTCATCTTAAACCTCATGGTACCCTACTTCCTTGGTATACTCCTGGTGATGACCATCTTCGTCGCCTCGGGCTATCTGCTGCAAGGCGTGGCCAGCGAGAAGACGAGCCGGGTGATGGAGATCATACTCTCTTCCGTCACGGCCCGGCAGCTACTGGCGGGTAAGGTGCTTGGGTTGGGAGCTCTGGGGCTGACGCAAATCGTGATTTGGATGCTGTCCTCGGTTGCGCTGAGCGGGGGCGCACTGGGGCTGCTGGGCGTGGCATTGCCTCTACTGTCTCGACCCCACGTCCTGATCTTGGGCCTGGTCTACTACGTCCTTGGGTTCCTGGTCTACGCGGTGTTGATGGGAGCAGTGGGGGCTCTGGGCACCACGCAGCAGGAGTCCCAGCAGCTGGCGGGGATTTTCTCCCTCATGGCTGCCATTCCCCTGATGATGGGCGGATTCATGTTCTCCAACCCCAACATGACCTTCGCCAGGGTGCTCTCCTGGTTCCCGCTCACTGCGCCGACGATGATGTTGCTGCGCCTGCCGATGGCCGAGGTGCCAGCGGTGGACATCGTGGGAAGCATCGTGATGCTCATCATTACCATCCCCGCGATACTATGGGCCGGGAGCAAGGTATTCCGCATGGGCCTCCTGATGTACGGCAAGCGGCCGAGCGTGAGGCAGGTCTTGCGGGCGCTCCGACAGGCCTAAGTTTCAGAACCCCCTCAGGGGCGGTTGCCAGCCACGAAGGACCCTTAAGAAGATATCGCAGAGGAGGTGGACAGAATAAGGATGTCCGCAACGAATACTCATCAATCCAAAGCACGATTTGCACTTGCGCTCTTGTGGCGCAGCCTGGTAGTGGCCGTGGGGTACCTGGTAGCACTGACGATCGGGGGGATGATCAGCCAGGCCCTCCGACTGCCCATGCCTTCCATGGCTGCTGATGTCACCCTGAGCCAGATCCTTGTGCTTGAGTTCGTCTCTGGCTTGCTGCTGGGCCTGACAATGGGACCTCTCTCCGAGAGGTTGAGGATTCCAGGCTGGCAGCGCGCTATTCTGCTGTTCGTTCTCCTGTTCGTTCTGAACAGCTTCATCAATCTCGTCGAAGCTCTATTCTTCACCACCGCGCCATTCGCTGAGTTGCTCGTCGGGCTGGTCACGCCCTTCGTCGGTCATGTGGCGCTGGCGCTGCTGCTGGCGGCCCTGTTCCGGCCAGCCTCAGTAGACCGTGGGCTGGTGAGCGCCCTGCGAGACGCTCTGGGCCGAAGACGATGGACATCGTGGGTCTGGCGCTTCCTGCTGGCGGGCGTCCTCTACCTGCCCATCTGGTTCTTCTTCGGCCTCATCATCTCGCCCATCGTGCTGCCCTACTACCAGGAGGTAGGCCTGGGGCTCACCGTACCAGGTCTCGAAGTGATCCTGCCACTGGAGATCTTCCGTGGGCTGCTCTATGCCGGGACGGTATTCCTGCTAATCGCGGTCCTGGGGGGATCCCGACGCTCAACGGCCTTCTGGGTGGTGCTCACCCTGTGCGTGCTTGGCTCGTGGACGCCCATGCTGATGGTGGCCTGGTGGCCCATTCCCTTGCGTGTGACGCATGGTCTGGAGATCACCGCCGATTCCATAGTCCACGGGCTGGTCGTTACCCTGCTGCTCTGGACTCCCGCAGAGGATACGTGAGTGAAAGCGCCAAGCGTTGACGGTTTGGAGCGCACACTGGTGAGAAGTCCAGGAGCTTAGAAGCGTATGAGTGACAAGATTCTGATTGCGTATGCCACTAAGGCCGGATCCACGGTCGAAGTGGCCGAGGCCATCGCCGAGGAGTTGCGCGATGCTGGAGCGGACGTGGAGGTGCATCCAGCCAAGGATGTGAAAACCCTGAGCCCCTACGGTGCAGTGATCTTGGGCAGCGGCATCCGCATGGGGACACTACTGCCTGACGCGACGAAGTTCGTGGAGAAGCACCAGGAAGCACTGAGCCAAGTCCCCGTGGCCTACTTCGTCGTCTGCCTGACCATGAAGGATGATACCGAGGAGAACCGCAGTACAGTAGAGGCCTATCTGGGCCCTGTGCGAGAGATGGTAGAGCCCGTGGACATAGGTCTTTTCGCGGGCGTGATAGACTACAGCAAGTTATCCTTCACAGCGCGGACGATGTCCAAGGCGATGAAGGTATCAGAGGGCGACTTCCGCAATTGGGAGGCCATCCGAGCGTGGGCGCGGCAGTTGCACGACCGGTTGGCCCAGGACTAGCATGCGTGGCCAATTGAGCAGCGCCCTTGTACGACTGGAGTGCACGGACTGCGGAGCCGAGTTCTCTGCAGAGGAACTGATCAACGTCTGCCCTACCTGTGGTAGGGTTCTTTTCGCCCAGTACGACTTGGAGCCAGTCTCCAGCACTCTGCGCAAAGAAGCTCTCGGTTTTCGAGAGACAACCCTCTGGCGATACAAGGAACTCCTGCCTGTAGCCACGGAAGCGGTGAGCCTGGGCGAGGGAATGACTCCCGTTCTCAAAGCGGAGCGGCTGGGCGCCAAGCTAGGCTGTCCTCACCTCTACATCAAGGAGGAAGGGCTGAACCCCACTGGGACCTTCAAGTGTCGTGGCCTGTCCGTCGCTGTCTCCAAAGCCAAGGAGTTGGGAGCTGAGATCCTGGCCATGCCCTCGGCTGGTAATGCGGGGGCGGCCCTGGCTGCCTACGGCGCCAAAGCGGGCCTGGAGACTTGGGTTTTCATGCCAGATACCGCTCCCGAAATGAACAAGTTGCAGTGTCAGGCCCACGGCGCTAACCTGGTTCTAGTTGAGGGCCTGATAGACGTAGCGGGTCGAGAGGCCGAAAGGATGGGACAGGAGCGTGGCTGGTTCGACGTCTCCACCCTCAAGGAGCCCTACCGGGTCGAAGGTAAGAAGACCATGGGACTTGAGATCGCGGAGCAGTTCTCCTGGCGCCTGCCGGACGTCATCATTTACCCCACGGGAGGTGGCACCGGATTGATAGGCATGTGGAAGGCCTTCGATGAATTGGGACGCCTGGGCTGGATCGGGAATGGGCGACCGCGGATGGTCGCCGTCCAATCGACGGGATGCGCGCCCATCGTGAAGGCCTTCGAGGAAGGTGGCACCCACGCTGAACCATGGCCTGATGCGCAGACCATCGCGCCCGGGCTCAACGTACCAGCCCCTTTCGCAGACTACCTGATCTTGAGAGCGATCCGCGAAAGCGGCGGGACTGCGCTCAGTGTGACCGATGAAGAAATCCTGGCCAGCATGAGGGACCTAGCAAGCGAGGAGGGCATTCTCGCCTGCCCCGAGGGCGCGGCCACCCTGGCTGGCCTAAGAAGACTTCTGGCGACCGGGACGCTCTCAGGCTCCGAATCTATACTTCTCCTCAACACGGGCTCAGGCCTGATCTATCCCGAGTTGACACCCTGCGGGTGACCACAACGAACTGAGGCCACTGTCGACGTGTGGTCACACATGGTGAGCACCAGCTCCCAGGTTCAGTCAGGGGCGAGAACTACCGAAGTAAGGGACAGGGCAGAGCCCCAGATTCTTGCTCAGTGCCTTGACGGCGCTGCTGAACTGGTGTAGAATATGATTTGGATAATTGGATAAGAGGTTCCATCTTCCATCGAGGGGGACCAGGCCAGGCGATCCCGGCGCTCCCTTGGGCAGCGCGCAGGGAAAGAGGATGCAGGGTGGGAGAAAGCGCCGATCATTGTCGCTGAAGCAGCGGAGGGTCGGCGCTGTGTTTTTCTCCAGGCGAGCACAGTCCTGAGGCTGGCCAAACACGTGGGCGCTCGTATAGGTCAGGAGGAATGAAGGACATGAGCGAAGCACGTTTGACGAAACCTCACACTTGGGTGCGCCTGGCATGGGTAAGCGGGCTAGCCTTCGGCCTGCTGGTTTTCCTGGCCCCAATCGTGCCGCAGGCCGCCGCCGACAGCGCGGGCGCCACGATCCCCGCCGGGGCGGTGCCCCGCGCCGTGGCGGTGAGCCCGGTGACCAACAGGATCTACGTCGCCAACGAGTT
>CAZNMJ010000122.1:0-10000 GCA_964573815.1 uncultured Anaerolineales bacterium | reverse complement strand
GCCCTCTCTACTATATACATTATAACCTGAGGCGGATGTCAAGTCAAATGGGTGCGTGCCTTTCCTTGGTGGCAGTGGCTCGGCAGATCGCGCACTTGCTCTTGCGCCTCCGTCTGCATCGTGGTATGATCCACACCAGGGGAACACCGCTTCATTGGCTAGGGCTTGGCAACTCTACGGGGCGTGCGGTTCCCAGGTTAGCGTCGTCTGCTCTTCGGCCACAGCGGCCTTGACCATGAGAGACGTACTTCGGTGGCGCAGTAGTCAGCTCCGCAAGCTACGGCACAAGGCGAGTCTGTGAAGGACAGAGCAAGGCAGACGTAGAGAGTCGAGGTCTCTCGTCTCCCGTCTTGGGCAGCAGGCCGCAGCCATGTTCCACCCTGGAAGAGGCGCAGTCGCACGTTGGAACAAGGAGGTCGGAAATGAAGAAGCTCTCTTCACTGATCCTTGCGGCGGCATGCCTTGCCGTTGGCGTGAGCAACTGTGGCCCAGCTCCTCCTCCGACTGCCCGGCCCGAACCGACACCTGTTGGTCCTACACCGCAGCCGACATCCGTACCGTCGACCCTCACGCCCACGGTTGGCTCCCAAGGGAGGATCAGCCCCCAGGAGATGGCCCAGATCCTAGCCGCGGTGGAGGTCCCCGAATACGACATCCCCGACCGGAAGGCCCGACTGGGGCTGCTTGACCGGCCCGTGCCACGCACCGTGCCGGGTCCTCCGCCCAGCTACGCCCTCGGGGATGTCAAGAGCTTTATGTACGAGGACGTGGCCGCTGGGCAGATGCGAACCGTCCCAGCCGAACTGCGCTACATCACAGACCACGCCTACATGTGGGTGGAGGTGGATGCCGTGGTCAACCAACCCGGGCTGGCGCAGGCAGCGGAGCGCTTCGAAAACGAGATCCGCCCCGCGATCCGTGAGTACTTTGGCCACGAGTGGTCACCGGGTGTCGACAACGACCCCCACCTCTCGATCCTCCATGTGACCGGCATGGGAGAGCTACCAGGCGCGTTTGGCTATGCGGACGAGTACACTGCCGAGGTACTGCCGGAGTCGAACGAGACCGAGATGATCTACCTGGATCCGGATGCCTGGAGGATTGGGGAGGACCAATACCTGGGCGCGCTGACCCACGAGTTCCAGCATATGATCCAGTGGAACAACGAAGGAAATGAAGCCCAGTGGTTGGATGAGGGGATGTCTCAGATCGCGGAGCGCGTCGCCGGGTTCCGGTCGGTATCCTCTCATTTTTTCTTTCTGCGACAGTCCCGCACACAGCTCAACGCCTGGGTCGAATCCCGGCCTGACCAGGACCGGCACTACGGCGCTGCCTACCTCTACGCCCTTTACCTCCAGGAACGTCTGGGCGACGACTTCGTCCGCTCGCTGGCGCGCCACCCGTCCGAGAGCCTGGCAAGCGTGAACGCGACCCTGGCCGAGCAAGGGTTTGACCTGACCGCCGACGATCTCTTTGCGGACTGGATCGTCGCCAACTATCTTGACGATCCGAGCCTAGCGGACGGTCGCTACGGGTACCGATCGGAAACGCTCGGTCCCATCTGCCCCCGGCAGCGGTATACCGCCTTGCCCGTGAAGAAGACCAACACCCTCCCTCAGTACTCCGCCGACTACATCGAAATCGACCGCCAAGGGCAGTTCACCATCGATTTCCAGGGCGCAGTCACGGCCCCGCTCATCCCCACCGAGGCCCACAGCGGACACTCCTTCTGGTGGTCGAACCGGGGAGACAACGCCGAGACGTACGTCGTCCGGGCCTTCGACCTCTCAGGCCTGGACGAGGCCACACTTCAATTCTGGACGTGGTTCGATATACAAGAATCCGCAGACTGGGCCTGCGTCTCGGTCTCGACCGACGGCGGCCAGACGTGGCTGTTCCCGGAGGGTCAGCAAGCAAAGCCCGGTCAGTACTATCCGTGCTATGTCGGCCGTAGTGGCACGGGGGATCAGCCCCGGTGGGTGATGGAAGAAATGGACCTATCCCCATACACCGGGCAGGAGATCCTGCTCCGTTTCGAGTACCTGACGGATACCTGGTTCACCGGGCACGGCTTCGCCGTGGACGACGTTGCCATCCCGGAGCTGGGCTACGCCTACGATGCCGAGGACGGGGAAGACGCCTGGGATGGGGCTGGTTTCGTGCGCACCAGCAACGTCGTCCCCCAGAACTGGGCCCTTCACCTCATCACGCTCGGGGATGAGGTCGCTACACAACGGTTGGATGTGGCAGGGGATGGCACGGCGCACACCGAGGTCACCCTGGGCGATGAGGTGGGGAAGGCAGTTCTCATCATCGGCGCCATGGCGCCCGTCACGAAAGAGGAAGCCCGCTACGAGTTCCAGATCACGGGCGAACTCACCGGAGCGCCACCGGCAGCGCGGGTCGAGATCGGCGTGCTGTTGTGGGACGATTTCAGCGACGTGTGTAGCGGCTGGGGGACCTACAGCGACACGGAAAGCGCTAGAGCCTACGCTGACGGCGCCTATGTTCTGGAGGTCAAACGGCCCCAAGGGATGACGTGGAGCCAGTTCGGCCGGGATTTCACCGATGTGGTAATAGAGGTCGCCACCACTCAGCAGGTTTCGGCGGTCGACAACGGCTGGGGCGTACTGTGCCGCTACCAAGACGAGAGCAACTTCTACTCTTTCGACATCACCAACGACGGCTACTACGCCATCACTCTAGTATTGGACGGGCAGCGGGCCGCGCTGGTCGATTGGACCGAGTCAGACGCCATCAACCGGGGAGACGGGGCGGACAACAGCTTGCGCGTCACCTGCAACGGGGATCTGCTGGGCCTCGCGGTAAACGGGCAGACGGTGGCCGACGTGAGAGATGGCACGTTCACCAGAGGCGACATCGGGCTGACGGCAAGCACCTTCACCGAAGCCGGGGCAAGAGTATCCTTCGACGATCTGGTCGTGCGCCAGCCTTGAGGCGAGACGCAGAGCACGGATCTCGGCAAGGAACCCCCACCAAGGTGCGAGTACGCCGGACACTCTTCCGCATCAGGTCGCCGACGACCTCACCGTGATTGATCATACTACGTCCTTCGCATGTCGCATGAAGGACACCCAGAGGCGGAAACTGGCGTCCTTTTCTCTGCCGGCGCACCCACGATGTGGTACAATCCCCACCGGGTTATGAAGCACAAGGAGGGCGACTTCGCACATCTGTTCAGTGACGAGGCTCGCCTTCGGTCCCGGGCGGGGCTTTGTGTTTCCGTGGAATGACAGGTGGTCTTTGACGAAAGAACCTAGGTGAGTGTAGAGCTGGACGACGAGCTACTGCTGCAGGATCTAGACAGCCTGGGTAGAATCGGAGCTTCCCTTGACGGCGGTGTCAACCGCATCGCCTACACCCCGGCCGATCAAGAAGCTCGCCGCCGGGTAGAATCTCAGATGCGGGAGCTGGGCTTGGAGGTGAGGACTGACCAAGCCGGCAACAGCATCGGCGTCTATCGAGGCCAGGTAGCGCAGCTGCCTGCCATCGCGCTCGGTTCCCACACTGATTCCGTGCCTGACGGAGGCCGCTACGATGGCGCCCTGGGTGTCGTGGCGGCCCTGGCATGTGTTCGGGCGCTGCACGCGGGCGATCTTCACCTTCGCCACCCAGTGGAGGTGATCAACTTCGCCGCCGAGGAGGCACCGATGGGTGGCACAATAGGCAGCCGAGCCATGGTCGGGCTGCTTGATCCAGAGCTCGTTCATGCCCAGGCGTGGGATGGCCGCCCTGTGGCCACCCACCTCCGGTCTGCTGGCCTAGATCCTGAGACTGTGTTCGAGGCCCGCCGCCCTCAGGGTAGCCTCGCCGCCTTCCTGGAGTTGCATGTCGAGCAGGGCACCGCGCTGGAGGCAGCAGGTCTGCCGGTAGGCGTGGTGCAGGGTATCGCGGGTATTCGCCGCTATACTGCCACCTTCCAAGGTGTGGCCAACCACGCGGGCACCACCCCTATGGCAGACCGTCGCGACGCGTTGTTGATGGCCGCCCCTTTCATCACGGCGGTGCGAGACACGGCTGTCGCCCATGGGGTTGTGGGCACGGTCGGGACTTTGCAGCTGAGGCCTGGAGCGCCCAGTGTGATCCCCGGCAGAGTCGACTTGAGCGTGGAAACGAGGGGACTGGAGGAGCGAGTGCTCGACGAGGCCGAAGCCGAACTTGAGAGGAGAGCCCGAGAGGCTGGAGCGGATTTCGGGTGCTATTCTGCGAAACCCCCAGCGATGTCCGATCCCCGCCTCGTGGCCGTGTTGACTGAAGCCTGCGACGAATTGGGACTGCCCTTTCGGCTGATGTCTAGCGGAGCGGGCCATGATGCCATGTGCATCGCCCACATCGCCCCTCAAGCCATGCTCTTCGTCCCCAGTCGAGATGGCATCAGCCACTCTCCTGAGGAATACACCGATCCAGAGAGTTGCGTGGCCGGTGCGCGGGTGCTCTTGGCCGCCCTTCTCAAACTGGACACCATCCTGGATCCCGAGGTCTGAGAAATGGCTAATGATTCGGTCGTGGCGGCATGGCTGCGGCTGGCTCTGGTTCTGGTTGCGCAGCACTGAGATGGAACAGAGCCTGCGAGCTACCTTGGCCATATTCGAGGCCACCAACGATCTGCACTACGTCGATCGCGTCGTAGATCTGCGCTACGAACTTGGATCAGTCCTCTCTCTTCGCAAAGATGGCCAGACCCAGTTCTTTCGGAACGTGGCGGGCTACGACATGCCAGTGGTGGGCAATGTTCTCAACACACGGGACAAGATCGCCCGTGGGCTGGGAGTGCAACGGTCTGAGGTGCAGACCACCTGCATCTCCGCCCTCGACGGAGGGATAGAGCCAGAGATTGTCTCCACAGCACCAGTTCAAGAGGTAACACACGAGCCACCGGTGGACATTCCATCGTTGCTCCCGGTGCCCACCTGGTTCGAGCGTGAGCGCGGCCCGTACATCACAGCCGGTGTCATTACGACCAAAGATCCGAATACAGGTCTACGCAACGTCTCCATCGCGCGATTGCGGGTGGAGGGCGGCGACGGCTTGATGGCGGGCATCGCACCGACCCACCACCTGAGCGAGATTCTCCGCCGTACGCAGGCGCGCAGACAGTCGCTGGAGATCGCCGTCTCCATCGGCAACCACCCCGCGGTGCTAGTCGCCTCACAGATGTACGTCGATCTGGGCCACGATGAGTTCCACATCGCCGGTGGCCTCCTGAGCGAGCCCCTCCGTCTGGTCCGCTGCCGCAGCGTTGGTCTGGAAGTCCCCGCAGAGGCGGAGATTATCCTGGAAGGCGCGCTGGACCCAGACGCCCGTATCGAAGAGGGTCCGGTCTCCGAGTTCCCGGGCTTCTACGTCTACTATGGCCCCGGCTATGGAGTGCGCATCACAGCCATTACCCATCGGCGCGATCCCATCTATCAAGCGATCCTGCCTGGCTACGCGCCCGAGCACTGTCTTCTGGGCGCGGTCGCCATAGGCGCAACCACCTGCCGTGCCCTCCAGCGAGCGATGCCCAAGGTGCGTCGCGTCTTCATTACAGACGGTGGCATGGGGCGCCTGCACGCTGTCGTTACTATGCACAGGCCGCAGCCCGGTGAGGGCGAGCGAGCAGTCAATCTGGCTATGGAGCAATGCAACCTGCTCAAACTGGTGATCGTCGTGGACGACGATATCGATCCGGAGGACTGGACCCAAGTCGAATGGTCCTTGGCCGCCCGCATGCGCGCCGAGCGCGACATTCTGATTTTTCCGGGGGCCGAGGCCGACCGCTGTGAACCTCTGGAGCAAGATGGAACCGTCACCAAGGTAGGCATCGTGGCCACCACAGAGCCCGGGGATGGCACCCCCGGAAGCAGGTCGGAGTTCGCCCGGCCCCCACAAGACGTCTGGGAGCGCGTACAGCGAGACCTAGAGACCTACTAAGGACAGAATGACGGAGAGCTAGACATGGTCATAGAGTTGGACGGACACAGCCTCACTGCCGCCAATGTCGTCGCCGTCGCCAGCGCACGACGGCAGGGCCAGTGGCCAGAGGTACGCCTCTCGCCGGAGTCGGGAGCGAAGCTGAGGCAGACGAGAGAATACGTCGAGCGGCACTGGCTGAAGCCCGACGCGCCACCCATTTACGGCTTCAACACCGGCGTGGGCAAGCTGAAGGATTCAGCGATTCCACTGGAGCAGATCAAGCTGTTCCAACAGATGCTGATCAACTCACATAGCGCTGGTGTCGGCGCAGCGCTGCCGGAAGACGTGGTCAGAGCAACGCTGCTACTGAGGGCCAACACATTCGCCCTTGGCTGCTCTGGCGTGCGCCCCGAGATCGTGGACCGATTGTTGGCGATGTTGAATCTCGGAGTACATCCCGTCATCCCCGAACAAGGATCGGTAGGCGCCAGCGGTGATCTGGCCCCTCTGGCCTATCTAGCCGGTGCGCTGGTCGGCCACAGCGAGGCAGAAGCACTCTACGACGGCCAGCGGATACCCGCAAGACAAGCCCTGGAGGCGGCCGGAATCAGTCCGGTTGTATTCACTTTGCAGGCCAAAGAGGGATTGGCACTGATCAACGGTAGTGCCGTCTCGTTGGCCATTGGCATCCTCGCGGCCCATGAGGCTCGGCAAACCCTCGCCCACGCGGAGATCGCCCTAGCATTGAGCCTGGAAGCTATGCGAGGCGAGTTGGCTGCTTTCGATCCCCGCATCCATGATGTGCGCCCGCATCCTGGCCAGATACGCTCAGCGGAAATCGTGCGCCGGATCACGGAGGGAAGCCAGCGGTGCAGTGCGGCAGCAAGACAGCTTCCCCTCCCTGACGAAGGTCGGGTGCCGACGCAAACGATCCCGGCGCGCGTGCAGGATGCCTACTCTCTGCGCTGCGCCCCACAAGTGCACGGTCCCGTGCGCGACGCACTGGACTACGTCGACCAAATCCTGGCCACCGAGATCAACTCTGCCACCGATAATCCGCTGGTTTTCGAGAGCGGTGGGGGTTACGACGTGCTGAGTGGTGGCAACTTCCACGGCCAGTACGTGGCCCAGGCCATGGACCTGCTAGCCATGGTGATGACCGATCTGGGCAGCATCAGCGAGCGGCGAACGAACCGCCTCCTCGATCCAACGATGAGCTACGGGCTGCCCAGCAATCTCGTGGCGAAGATGCCCGGACTCAACACCGGCTATTCCATCGCCCATTGCTCCATGGCGGCATTGGTCACGGAGAACAAGACCCTGTGCTGGCCGGCAAGCGTGGACTCCGTGCCCACCAAGAGTAACCAAGAGGACCACGTAAGCAACAGCACCTGGTCTGCGCGAAAGGCACGCACCTTGGTGGGCAATGTACAGCAGATCTTGGCCACAGAACTGATCACCGCAGCCCAAGGCATCAGCCTCACGGAGCCGCTCTTGGGTCAGTTCACCTTGGGGAGAGGCAGCGCAGCCGCCTATGCGGCCGTTCGGGAGAGAATTCCGGCGGCCTTGGAAGGCGACCGCTGGCTGCACGCGGACCTGAAAGCTGCGCTGGACCTGGTGCAGAGCGGATCTGTCCTGCACGCCGTCGAAGAGGCAGTGGGCACACTGCAATAGCACGCGCCTTCTGGGGGACCGCCATTGAAGGAGGTGTTCACGTGGATCTGGCCATCATCGGAGGGGAGGTTGTCACGGAGCACGGACGCCTTTGTGCCGACGTGGGCATCGCCGAAGGGCGCACCGTCGCCCTTGCAGCACCAGGCACAATGAATGAGGCGGGCGAGACGATAGACGCTCGCGGCATGCTGGTCCTGCCGGGCGTGGTTGACGTCCACTTCCACTCTCGGACACCGGCCTATCCCAAGCGAGGCGACTTCTACACCGAGACGCGGGCGGCCGCGGCTGGGGGTGTCACCACCGTGTTCGAGATGCCCATCTCCAAGCCTGGCTGCGCTACACCCGAAACTTTCCGCAACCGGCGGCGATTGATCGAGGAGCAAGCCATCATCGACGTGGCCCTCTATGGCGCGCCAGGCACACTGAACCGAGACGACGTGCTCAGCATGGCGGCCGAGGGAGCCATCGGCTACAAGATCTTCATGCATCGGCCGGTACTGGGCCGGGAAGACGAGTTCGTCGGCATCTGCCTCACCGACGATGAAGAGCTATACCAGACTCTGGCGCTGGTGAAAGAAACGGGACGACGGCTGGTGGTCCACTGCGAAAGCGATTCCATGCTTGAGGCGGGCCTAGCCCGGATCCAGGCTGAGCAGCGCACTGATCTGCAAGCCCACATGGACTCCCGCCCGCCAGTGGTCGAGGCCGTGGGCGTCGCCAAGGTGCTTACCCTCGCCGAAGACCTCGGCACTCCAGTGCACATCGCGCATCTGAGTTCCGCCGCTGCATTGCATGTGATCCGCCGTTATCAACGGGACGGCGTCGACGTGTCTGCCGAGACCTGCCCTCATTATCTGTTCTTCACGGAAGAGGACTATCTGCGCCTGGGGCCATACGGAAAGTACAATCCCCCGATTCGTAGCGCTGAAGACCAGCAAGCCCTGTGGCAAGGCATCGCCGACGGCAGCGTCACCGTAGTCACCAGCGACCATGGTACCTACCTCCCTGAGGAGAAGGAACGAGGTCGCAAAGCCACCTGGCTGGCACCGTCGGGCGGTCCCGGGGTGCAGACGCTGTTGCCCATGATGATGACCGCCGCTCTCGAGGGGCGCCTCTCGGTGGAACAGGTCGTCCGGCTTACCAGCGCCGAGCCAGCCCGACTCTTTGGCCTCTCGGGGCGCAAAGGGACCGTCGCACCCGGCGCCGATGCTGACATCTGCATCTACGATCCCCGTCCCCACACGGTCATGACACGGGACAGGATGTGGAGCAAGGCCCGAGATGTCGATAAGCTCCACGAAGGTTTATCCTTGCAGGGGGAAGTGGTGGCCACCATCTCGGCGGGTCGGATCGTCTTCACACAGGGCGAGATACTAGTATCGGCGGGCAGTGGGCGCTTCATCGCCCCTGCCTGATGGCTCTTACGGTCTGCAAGACCCAAAGGCCGCCGTCGTCAACGCAGTCAGCGGCATTCGGACGCAGCAGAGATGGACAGAAAGCCGCTCGTCATTCTCCTCCTGTTGATCACGTGTGTGCTGAGCATCGCGCTTGGCCCCAAGAAGGTACGGCTGCCCCGACTGGGCCGCATGAAGACCTGGGCGTGGGGGTTCACAACGAGGATCGGCCACATCCCGCACGGCAGCTGCTCCAGCAGGACAGTGCCGACTATCAGTTCACCTTTGCTGTCACCGCGGACATGAGGGAGTACTCCGGGCCTGGCACCTACGACACCCCTCAGTTCTTCAGAGGAGCCTGCGAAGCGATCAACTCGGTGGGCGGCGGCGCGTTCATGATCAGCCCGGGCGACGTAGACCCGCCATCTGATGTGCAATGGACCATCAACCAGTACCTGGGGGAGGACTACCTCTGGTATCCTGTGGTGGGGAACCACGAGACTGAGACCCCTGAGGACATGGAGTGGCTGCGGGCCTACGATTACGATCCCAACGGCCACGACCCTCCCCACATCGTGAACCTCGGGCCTGCGGCCTGCGAGGAAACCACCTACTCCTTTGACTACGGCAATTCACACTTCGTGGTCCTCAATGAGTACTGCGACGCCACCAGCGATACGGGGACGGATGGTGACGTTGTTGATGCCCTATACAACTGGCTTGTCGAAGACCTCAACGCGACGCACAAGATGCACATCTTCGTTTTTGGCCACGAGCCAGCGTATCCTCAGCCCGATGCCGACAACGGTCGCGAGCGCCACATGCTGGACAGTCTGAACCAGCATCCCACAAACCGCGATCGCTTCTGGAACCTGCTCAAAGACAAAGATGTAGTCGCGTACATCTGCGGTCACCCGCACAATTACAGCGCCGTCGAAATCGGCGGCGTCTGGCAGTTGGACGCCAGTCACTCCAGGGGCATGGGGGACACCGGGGCAAGAAGCACCTTCATCCTG
>CAZNMJ010000121.1:0-10036 GCA_964573815.1 uncultured Anaerolineales bacterium | reverse complement strand
CTATTCCTTGGGCTTCGATAGTACATCTGTCACTGGATTGTTGGCCCGGCCCTCAGCTATTCTCTTGCGAATGAGCGAGATAAAGGCCTCTTCCATGCGCGGCCTGGTCTGGCGGAGCCCGGATATCTGTAGCTCCTCTTTCTCCAGATACGTCTTCAACTCGGGCATGCGCTGTTCTACGCTATCCACGAACACGTGCAGCAGGTCACCATAGGTCTGTATCTCCAGGACTCCGTCCATGTGGGCGACGATGTCTCTGGCTCGCCTCAGCTCTTCGGGCCTCAGTTCGATCAACTCCGCTGGGACCAGCTCCTTCACCTTCTCTGGCTCGTCGCAGACGATGATGTCGCCCTCGAACATCAGAGCGACACGAGAACACCGCTCTGCCTCATCCATGTAGGGCGTGCTGACGAAGAGGGTCACCCCTCGCAGGTGGAGGTCGGAGAGGATATCCCAGAACTCCCGTCGCGAGACGGGATCCACGCCGGTGGTAGGCTCATCAAGAAACAGGATCTCTGGCTCGTGGATGAGTGTGCAGGCGAGAGCCAGCTTCTTCTGCATGCCTCCAGACAACTGAGCAGCCCTCCGGTCTTTGAAGTCTGTCAGGCGGGCGAAACCCAGCAGCTGGTCTATCCGCTCCTTCCTCGTCTGGCCCGTCACAGCAAAGATGTCGGCGAAGAAGTTGAGGTTCTCGAGGACGGAGAGATCGCCATAGAGGTTGAATCGCTGCGCCATGTAGCCGATGCGCTTCTTTATCTCCTCCGCCTCTTTGACCACATCAAAGCCCGCCACTTTTGCGCTGCCTTCGGTGGGGTTCATGATGGCGCATAGCAGTCGGATGGTGGTAGTCTTTCCCGCCCCATCGGGTCCCACCAGGCCGAAGATCTCGCCTCTCTCTATCTCGAGATTGAGGTTGTCAACTGCTACCACCTTCTTGAAGGTGCGAGTCAGGTTATGCGTCTCTATCACGTAGTTGTCCCTGTTCAGCATTCATTCCACCTCTACTAACTCACTCCCTCACTCCAACCGCTTGCGAAAGCTGCGTACGCTGAGAACGAGGCTTGCGATGCCCAAGATAGCGAGGGCAAAGAGCTGCGGCTTCAGGTCGTTGAGTGTGGCTCCCTTCAGCATAATGCTACGCATTGCAGACAGATAATGGCGGATGGGAAAGAAAGCTGATGCCCACTGCATGAGTAAGGGCATGTTCTCCACTGCGACCAGATAGCCCGAGAAGCCCACGTTCAGTATGCCTATCATGAAGATCAGTAACACGGCCTGCTGCTGTGTCGCCGACACCGCCGAGATCACCAGTCCCCAGGTCAGCTGGGCCATGATGAAGAGCAAGGTCACGGCGAGCAGCAAGGCCAAAGACCCTCTCACAGGCACGCCGAAGACCCAGACGACGATACCTAGCATCGCCAGGAAGTCAACGAAGGCCACTATAGTGGGCAGAGTCGCCTTGCCGATGATGAACTCTAGCCTTCTCAAAGGAGTGACCATCAGCTGCTCCAAGGTGCCTGTCTCCCGTTCTCTCACAATTCCCACCGAAGCGACAAGGAGTGTGACTAGGTGAACGACCACACTCAACTGGGCTGGAAGGAGGTAGTATCCATGCTTCATTTCCTGATTGAAGCGAGTCGTCGTCCGCAAGTCCAGCAGTGCCAAGGAGGGGTTCCCTCCCTTGGGCAGTTCGCCTCGTTCCACGATGATCTCCTGCCCGAAGTCGTTGATCGTTCCTTCGGCAGCACCAAGAGCCGCGTAGGCAGCCACGATATTGGACCCATCCACCAAGAGTTGGATAGATGCTCTTTCGCGCGGTGACTCCAGTGCTGCGCCGAAACCCCGAGGAATCACCACGGCCAAGGTGATCCGTCCACCGTCCAGCAATTGAGCAGCTTCCTCAACATCATCTAGGTAATGTGAGGCATCCAGCTCTTCGAGGTTTTGCAAAGCTACGATCAGTTGTCTGCTGGCGCTTGTCCGGTCTTCATCCACTACCGCCATCGGCAGGTGAGATGCCTCAGCTGCCGTACCTTGGCCCAACATCAGCAGCAGTAGCGTAGGCCCTATCAGGACGAACGACAGCAGAACCCGGTCGCGAAGAAACTGCTGTAGATCCTTGATCATCAGATTAGCGATGCGGCCCCACATACCTGTTATCCCAGCTTCTTCTTGAAGAGTCTGATAGCGAGCAGGACACTTCCTGTCCCTATGGCCGCCAAGGCCAGGCTGGGGCGCCAGAGCGCTTCCCAGCCTACGCCCTTTAGTAGGATACCCCGCGAAATGGTGATGTAGTATGTCGTGGGCAAGAAGCCCGCCTGCAGCCGGGCGACCAGCGATGTTCTGTCCACCGGATCTATGAGCCCCGAGACGAACATGCTGGGCACGAAAAGCACTAGAAAGAGTACTACCATGGCCGCCTGCTGACTGGACAGGAAATTACCTATCAGGAGGCTCACGCCCAGGACGCCCAGCAAGAAATCAGCTGTCAGCACCAGAAACAAGAGGACGTTCCCCCGGAAAGGCACGCGGAACCAGAGAGTCGCTACCATGAGCACCAGAATGACACTCACGAGGCCAGCGGCGACGTAGGCGGCCAACTTGCCCAGAAGTACCTCCGAGGCCCGTACCGGCGTGGCAAAGAGCCCTTCCATTGTGCCCACCTCTTTCTCACGGGTAAGGGAGGTTGCTATGGAGAAGGCCGGCATGCACATCACCACGGCGATGAGGCCAGGCACCATACTGTGTAGCACCTTCAGGTTGGGGTTGTACCAGACTCGCGTACGAATGTCTATGGGTGCTAGCAAAACCTCGACCTCGGCGGGAACGGACGCCGTACTGGACACCAGGGCCTCAGTTCGGCCAGCAAGCTGACTCAACATCTGAATGGTGAGGGGTAGGTTGGTGGCGTCGAGAATGACCTGCAAAGTACCCTCTCGCCTCTCATGAGTTGATTCGATAGATCGGGAGGAACCACCAAGACGCCGTGCACCTGATCGGTGAGCAACAGCCGGTCAAGCTCTTGACGACTGGAAACGTCATGATTGAGTTCGATACTGCCGTCCTGCGTCAGGGCGGAGGTATACTGACGGGAGAGGGACGACTTGTCCAGGTCAAGAATCCCCAGTACAAAACGATCAACGTCCCAGGAGAAAAGGTAGGATAGCATGACCAGCATGAAAGCTGGCGATATGAACACCAGGAAGAAGGTCCTGGGATCCCGGACGACATGGATGAACTCTTTCCCGCTGAAAGAGGCGGTACGCCTCAGTGTTTGAGTCACGTTCTTTACCACAGTGCACAGAATCCGTTCGTCCTGGAAGGCATCAATCCAATCGCCTTCTTAGTATGGTCAAGGTTACCGAGTTGATGATCACCCCCAGGATAGCCAGGGCAACCAGCTCCTTCCAGAACGTCTCGATTCCCGCACCCTTGAGCATGATATCTCGCATGACCAGCAGCCAATGCTTGATGGGCACCAGATTGGCCAGTACCTGCATCGGTGCGGGCATGGTGTCCACGGGGAAGGCATATCCAGAGAAGACCATTCCTACCATGGCCAGTACCATGACCAGCAACAGGGCTTGGAGTTGAGTGCGAGAGAACCCTGAGATCAACAAGCCCCAACCCAGTTCGACGAAGATGTATAGCAGAGCCAACACCAGAAGGAGAGGCAGGGAGCCCTTCATGGGCACGCCGAAGATGAACACGGTGATACCCAGCATCAGCAGAAAGTCGAAGTAGGAGATAACCACGGCCGGTATGGCTTTCCCGATAATCAACTCCCAGGTGCGGATGGGGGTGACCATGAGTTGCTCGAAAGTGCCCAACTCGCGTTCTCGTGCAATGCTTATGGCCGCTATCATCAGGGCCACCATCTCCAGCATGAAGCCCATTTCCGAGGGGACCGTGTAGTTGGCGTCTGAAAGTTCCTCATTGAACCATACGCGTACATCGGTCCTGATGATCTCTCCCTGCTGACCGGAAACGCTACCATAGGTCTCGAGGACCACGTCCTGTGCGTAGCTGCCTATGACACCACGGGCGCTCATCTCAGCCGCTTGGGCAGCAGTAGGATCGGAACCGTCCAGCACGACTTGTACCTGGGGTGGCTCGGATCCTGGCATGGACAGCCCCTCCGCAAAACCTGCGGGGATGAGAACGCCCGCCGCAACAGATCCGGCGTCGAGGAGCGCGGACAGCTCGCTCTCGCTGCCAGGGTAGTGTGCCGCGTCGAAAGTGCCTGAGTTCTCCAAAGCGACCACCAAGGCTCGACTGGCCTCGGTGCGATCCTGGTCTACGATGGCCGTAGGCAGGTGCTCTATGGGTGCGGAGGTGGACCAGGCGATGAACACCAGCTCCGAGACCGGTCCGAGGACCAGAAACGACACGAGAAGGATGTCCCTGCGCAGGTGGATGAGTTCCTTAGTGACCAGATACCATATTCGACGCAACATCTCGGCTACGCCAATCTTTTCTTGAAAGTGAGGATAGCTGCGCTCGTGACCAGTACGCCCATCACAAAGAGGGCCAGCGCGAAAGGCCAGAGTGCCTGCATGTCCAGCCCCTTGAGGAACAGGCCCCTGGCGATGGTCACATAGTGGGTTGTGGGCATCATGTAGGCTTCCATCTTCATCATGGGCGGCATGCTAGCGATGGGGTAGAAGAGCCCCGACATGAAGAAGCCTGGGAAGAGGAAGATCAGCAGAGCGCAGACCATGGCCGCCTGCTGAGAAGGCACGAATACTGAGATGAGCAGACCTATGCTCAGCGTCGCCAAGAAGAAGTCCGCTGAGAGGAGAAGGTATAGCAGAGGACTGCCTCGGAAGGGAGCCCCGAACCAGTAGATGCCCACGAGGGCGCAGAGCACTGCACTCACCAGGCCGCTGAGGACGTAGGGGATGAGCTTGCCTATCAGTAGTTCCGAGCGCCGCACGGGGGTGGCGATGAGCGCCTCCAGCGTGCCCTTCTCCTTCTCTGCGGTCAGGGCCAGTGTCGCAGCCACCGCCGGCATGCCCAGCACGCTGGCGATAATGCCTGGCACCCAGCCTATGATCGGCTTCAACGTGGGGTTGTACCAGGTGCGCATACGCAGGTCTATGGACGTCAGTTGGTCCGCACTCACCCCTTGACGTTCGAGGGCCTCCCTTACTATCTCTAAGGCCATGCTTTGGGTGTATCCAGCGATATGCGTCATAGCGTGATTGGCGGTGTTGGGATCAGTGCCGTCCACGATGACCTGAAGACTCGCTTCGCGACCAGCGAGGAGGTCGGCCTCGAAGCCAGCCGGGATGACTACCGCTGCCTTCGCCTGCCGGCGTTCTAACCTGCTGCGCAAGTCGGCGTAGTCCCGGGGCGAGTAGAGGACCCGAATATCGCCGGTGCTGGCGAGGCCGTCTCGATAGTGGCGCGACAGCGCACTCTGATCATAGTCCAGAATGGCCACGGCCACGTTCCTCATCTCCACCGACATCGAATAGCCGAACACGATGAGCAGGAAGACGGGCGAGAGGGTGACCAGGATGAAGGTCCTCCGGTCACGGAGGATGTGCCACGTCTCCTTGCGCATGATGGAGAGGGTTCTTCTCAGATCCACTGTCTTCTCTCCGGGGTACGCTGCCCAGCCTCTCAGCTCTTGATGCGCCGCATCAGCCACAGGACTATTAGCGCCAAACCCCAAGGATCACCTATGGTAGCGGCGATGGCCAACCAGCCTGTGATACCGAGTGCGGGCAGAATCACTATCCATTCCAGCAGGCCGACGACCAACATCGTCAACGTGCTAGCCAGAACGTCGCCCAGCAGGCCGTACGGTCGCTCGCTCTTGACGACCAAGGGTACTCCCCAGCCATTCAAGACTCCTATGATGACCAGCAAAGCAGCTATGATTACGGTGCCAAGCATGGGTACCAGCCTCCTTCTTTCTACTGCGTGCTGCGCTTCCTTCAGCCAATCACACGCCATTCCCCAGCAGGGCGCGCGCTGACATCTCCAACGCCTCCCACATCCTCTCGTCGGCGGCCAAGTCCCGGTGTATCATGAACTGCGCGACCAGACCGTCAGTGACGGCAACCAAGAGCGTGGCCAGCCCATCGAGGGGAATCGTCGGGGCTATGACGCCCCGCTCCACTGCGTCTGCCAACCCGCTGCGGCAGGCTTCGCGAAACTCGCGAAACAGCTCCTCTAGTTCACGGGCCACCAGTGGGCTTTCTCGGGCTACCGTCCAGCACTCGAGGCTCAGATTGATGTAGCTCGGGTCACTCTCGACGATGGCCCGAACTACTGATATGAGCCCCTCGGCCAGGTCGTCTGCCGTCTGGCTTTCGGCAAACATCTCTTCCACCAGTTCCAGGGTGGCTTCGCTGCTGGCGCGCACTACCTGAGCCAGCAGCTCTTCCTTGCTCTTGAAGTAGTAGTGGAGCAAGCCCCGGCTGACACCGGCCTCGGCGGCGATCTCAGCGATCGTGGTGGCGGGATAGCCTCGCTCAGCGAGGAGCCTACCGGCAGCATTGAGGATGGTTTGTGCCTTTTCGTCGGAACGCGGTCGAGCAGCCATGTCCAGCCTCTCTTGACTTGTTGGACGTCCAACCAAACAATACCACCGTTTTTTTCTGATTGTCAAGAAGGCGGTCTGCCGAGGCGTTTCTCGTCGGCCCGTCGCTTTTCCCCATTGTCCTACTCTAGCCGTTTGCGAAACCTCCTGGAGGCGACACTGAATATCAAGACGCCGAAGATGGCGATGGCTATTACTTCTCCCAGTAGGACACGGAGGCCTACCCCCTTGAGGATGATACCTCTGACGATGATCAGCATATATCTCAGCGGGACGGCGTGGCTAATCCACTGGAGCACCTGGGGCATCGCCTCCAACGGAAAGAGGAATCCCCCAAGGAACATAGCAGGCAGCAAGGTGAAGAAACTGAGGTACATGGCCTCCTGCTGGGTCCTGGCTATTGTTGAGATGAGTACGCCGAGTCCGAGAGTAGTCAGCAGGAAGATTACCGAGAGAGCGAGCAACAGGGTGAGGCTACCCCGGATGGGTACGCCGAACCAGACCACGCCGATGACCAGTATCTCAGCCAGATTGAAGAAGGCGATGGCAACGTACGGGACTACTTTGCCCAGAATCAACTCGGGAGGCCTGATGGGCGTCACCATCAATTGCTCGATGGTGCCATGTTCCCGCTCCCGGACGATGGACAGGGAGGTGAATAGAGTCGTCAGGAACTGCAGAATGATGGCGATTAGCCCTGGTATCATGAAGTTGACGCTCTCCATGTTGGGGTTGTACCAGATACGAGCATGAACCCCAATGCCGGGAAGATCCTCTGGATCGAGACCTATGAGCTCCACAGCGAGTTCCAGGGACTGGGCCTGAGCAATGGTCTGGGCCGCAGCGAAGGCGGTGGAAGCCACGGTTGGGTCAGAGCCATCTATCACGAAGAATGCCTGGGCCTTCCCCAGCTTTCCCAGGTCACGCCCGTAGCCGGCCGGGATGATGAGGCCCGCTCGGTGTGTTCCTTTGTCTATCAGGCGACCCAGTTCCTCCTCGCTGCTTACGTAGGCAGTGGTGTCAAAGTAGTTGGACGCCTGATAGGCCTTGATCAGGTCACGACTCTGGGACGTGAGGTCCTGGTCCAAGACGACGGTAGGCAGGTGCTCCACATCGGTGGTGACAGCATAGCCGAGCAGTATGAGCTGTATCACTGGGATCAGGAACATCACCGCCAGTGTGCGGGGGTCCCGGATGATGTGAATGAACTCCTTGTAGATGACGAAGAGGATGCGATGGCTCATAACCGTTTCCTGAAGCGCGAGGCTGCCAGGGTCAGCATCACAGTGCCGAAAAGTGCCAGCGCGAGTGCTTGATCCCAGAGGAGGTCCAGGCCTGCTCCCTTCAGTATGATGCCACGGATAATCACCAAGAGATATCGCAGAGGGATCAAGTAGCTGATCCACTGCAACACCCTCGGCATGGCCTCCAGGGGGAAGAAGAAGCCGGACAGAAAAATGAAGGGCAGCATCAGGAAGAAGGTGAGGAATATCGCTTCCTGCTGGGTGTTGGCGACGGTGGAGTTGAAAAGCCCGATTCCCAGAGATACCAGGAGCGCCAGCACACCTAGAGCCAGAAGCAAGAGGACATTTCCGGCGACGGGCACACCGAACCAGAGGACGCCGATGAGCAACACCTCTATCAGGTTGAAGAGGCTGATGACCACGTAGGGGGTCACTTTGCCCAGAATCAACTCCACAGATCGCAGGGGAGTGACGATCAGTTGCTCGATGGTACCTTCTTCCTTCTCCCTAGCGATGGACAACGCGGTGAAGATGGTGGCCTGCATCTGCAAGATCATGGCCATGAGCCCTGGTATCATGAAGTTCGCGCTCTTCATGTTTGGGTTGTACCAGACCCGAGGGCGCACATCGATGCCTGGTTGTTCGTCGACTTCGATGCCATACATCCGCTCTATCAAGCTGGTGGACTGGGCCTGAGCCACTGTCTGGGCAGCACTGAAGGCGGTCATGGCCACGGTGGGCATGGAGCCGTCGATGACGAAGGCCACGGAGGCCTGGTTCTCGCTGGTCAGACTCCGGCCGTAGCCAGAGGGGATGATCAAGCCGGCCTTGGCCTGTTCTTCGTCGATCAGTCGGCCCAGTTCCTCCTCGCTGCGCACGTAGAACAGAATGTCGAAGTAGTTGGAACTACGGTAGGCCTCGATGAGTTGGCGGCTCTGTTGTGTCTGATCCTGGTCCAAGACCGCCGTGGGCAGATGTTCCACGTCGGTTGTGGCGGTGTAGCCGAGCAGTATGAGCTGCATGACCGGCATCATGAAGATGATGATCAGGGAACGGGGATCCCGAAGGATGTGGATTATCTCTTTCCGTGTGATGGCCAGAGTGCGTCTGAGCATGCGGCAAATCTCTCTATTCGTCTGGGCGAAGGCGGAGGCCGTCCAAGAACAGACCCACCACCTCCGAGATGACTTCCTCTCGTGACACTTGCTCCAATTCCGAAGGTTGCTGAAGCCAGAGGAAGCCAAAGGACATCACGGAGCCGATCATGGCTCGGGCCACAACGTGGGTATTGACCTCCCGGAACACGCCAACCTCAGTTCTACTTTCGATGTACTCGCCGAGATAGTAGATGGCTGGAGCGAGCACCTCATTGATGTATGCCGTGCGGAGGTCATCATCCACCAGCACTTCGGGCATTAGTGCTCTGACCAGGTCTATGTTCTTGAGCAGCAGATGGAAGCGGTTCTTGACCAAAGCGAGCACGTAGGCCTTCACATCCTCCCTGGGGGGTAGGGCGTCGAGTTGCTCAAGAGACTCCAGAGCCATCCGAGAGGACATGGCGATGAGGAGATCTCGCTTGCTGTCGAAGTAGTTGTAGATAGTGCCCTCGGACACTCCGGCCTCAGCGGCTATTTCCCGCGTGGTGGCCCGCGCGTAGCCGTTCTTGGCGAACACTCGTGCCGCCGCATCGAGTATCTGGGCCTCTCTTTGCTCTTTCAAGCGCTGTCGCTTCGTTTCTGTATCACCTGAATCAGGCATCTTTCCCGCTCCCGACCATGGACTGGATGAGTGAGTGCTCACTCATTATACGCAGTTTGGTGATGGCTGTCAAGCGCGGCGTTGACCACACCGGCCAACAGCCATGTGTCTAAGGTGGTGGCGCGATGCAGGTTTTCGGTGAGGGGCAGAACGTTCCCTTTGGAGGCCGCAGGCACTTGCCTCCGTTGTGAACCTATGGTCTAATGGCACAAAGCGAATGGAAGGATGTCAAGAAAGAGGGCATTGTGCAGCGAGACTTGCTTGAGAGGATCCCGTATGGCCGACAGCCCGTGTGATCCACTGCCAGGATCTTCACGCCGGGAGTTCCTCAGATTGGCCGGCCGGAGCGTGGCCGCGATGGCCCTGTTGGCAGGGTGCAGTTCAGCGTCGGAGGGGGAAGAAGCACCGGATGTGGGCCTGGATGCGGAAATCGGGCAGATGCTGATGGTAGGCTTTCGCGGGTTTGAGGTGAGCGATGACC
>CAZNMJ010000120.1:0-10037 GCA_964573815.1 uncultured Anaerolineales bacterium | reverse complement strand
ATGGGATTGCAGTGGGGCACATCAACCTGCGCCACATCTACCCCTTCTCTTCTGAACCAATCGTTTACCGCTGTCCACAGGCTATCACCGACTCCTTCCCTCCGACACACCTCATCAACGTGCAGGCAGCTCACGTGGCCGAACTCTGGATAGGCGAAGGGCGTGTTGTCCACGATCTTGCCAGTGGCAAAGCCGAGCAGCGCTCCGGTGTCGCTCTCTTCCGCCACGAAGGCAATACCCGATGATCCTCCCACTGTCGCCTGGAGCGCCTTCACGGACCGCTCAACATCCTCAGGCCCAGGAGCCAGTCTGGGATCCAGACGCGCTTGAGACTCGCTTGCCCGCCTGTGAAGCTTCCCGATCCCAGAGAGATCACGCAACTGAGCCTCGCGGACAGATACCACGCGCCCTCCAAGATATCAAAAGCTCTCGCCCCTCATAGGGACGAGAGCGTTCCTCGTCAGCCTCCACTCCCGCGGTACCACCCTATTTAGCGGTTTCCCGCTCACTCCATTAAGGGTACGTGTTCATACCCTCGTCATTGATAACGGGCGACGCTCCCGGCCAAGTCTACTCTGGCTGTTTGTTGACTGCCATTTCGGTTGGCGGCTCCGGAAGGATTTTCAGCGGAACCCTCGTATCCGGCTCACACCTCATCCAGACTCTCTGAACGACGGCTGGCCGCCTACTCGTTTCCATCACTGCCTTTGAGCGTTTTGCAGAGTATGCCACAAAACAGCGAAGATGTCAAATTGCGACTAGCAGACACAGAAGCTCAAGATCAAGTTGCCTGTAGTCTCAATCGCCGTATCTGCCGAAGATCACGCAAGCGTTCTGTCCTCCGAGGCCGAACGAGTTGGAAAGAGCGATGTCTACCTGTGCTTTTCGAGCCACGTGGGGAACGTAGTCCAGATCGCACTCTGGGTCAGGGTTATCGAGATTGATGGTGGGATGCATGGTGTTATCTCGGATAGTCAGAACGCATGCCACGGCCTCGACACCACCTGCAGCCCCGATCAGATGTCCCGTCATAGACTTCGTGGCGCTTATCGGCACCCGATAGGCATGCTCTCCAAAGGCCCTCTTGATAGCGACGGTTTCAGCCACGTCCCCTAACGGGGTGGATGTAGCGTGGGCATTGATGTAGTCAATGTCTTCCATGGCAATCTGAGCATCTTCTGCTGCCCGCACCATGGCACGGGCGGCCGCTTTCCCTTCCGGATCCGGGGCGATGAGATGGTAGGTATCCGCAGTGCCAGCGTACCCAGGCACTTCGGCATAGATGCGAGCTCCTCGCCGTACTGCGCGGTCCCACTCCTCAAGGATCAGGACCCCGGCCCCCTCTGCGGGAACGAAGCCGTCGCGGTCCGCATCAAAGGGGCGAGAGGCCTTTTCCGGCTCGTCGTTCCGCCGTGAGTAGCCGCGCGCCACCGAGAAGGCCACCACGCTCAATTCGCAGATACCGGATTCCGTTCCACCAGCCACCATGATCTCTGCTGCGCCCCGGCGGATCACCTCGGCGGCCTCGCCTATCGCCTGAGTGCCCGACGCGCAGGCCGTAACCACCGTAGAGTTGTACCCCTCAAGCCCGTGGAGGCGACTTATGTGATGTGCCGCCACATTTACGCTCACCGTAACGGGAAAGAAGGGAGAGATGCGCATCCCGCCCTTTGTCAACATGATCCGACACGCCTTCTCACACTCCTCAATGGCGCCACCGCCGCTGGTCCCCATGATGACACCCACTTCTTCGCCGTCGATGTTATCAGCCAAGAGACCGGCGTCTTCTAGCGCCATCTGTGCCGCCGCCACGGCCAGCTGGCTATATCGACCCATCCGCCTGGCCTCCTTACGGTCCATGTACTGGCCCGGATCGAAGTCTCTGACCAGCCCCCCTATCTTGGTCGGATAGTCGTCGACGTTGACTTCCGTGATCAGACTTATGCCGGAGCGTCCCTCCAGAAGACCCTGCCAGGTCTCCTCCGCGGTCAGGCCCAGAGGAGTGACGGCTCCAAGCCCGGTTACCACAACCCTGCGTCGTCGCCTGGCAGCCTGGCGCATACCCAAGGCCAAGCCGCAATTGGAGCAGAACTTGGCGCCGTCAGGCTTGAGTGCTCCACAAGCAGGGCAGCGGTTTCCATCTAGGTCCATATCGAGTATCCCCTTTCAGTTCACTCCTCAGATATCTCGGCCCGTACAGCCTTGATTTGCTCACGAAGTCGCGTGACGTCCGTTCCACCTCTCGCCGCGGCATCCGCGCTGCGCAGACGACGCTTTCTGAAAGCCAACTCGGTAGCCAACTGGTGAAACCTCCTCACCAACCGGGCCTCCCGCAATCCGTGGCTGGACAGAGCTCTCCGTTGCACAGCCACACGGCGCCAGTACGACGCCAGGGTCTCGTACTCGGCCCGGGAAATGGTCCCAGCCCCCACCTCGTCACCAAGTTCCTCCGCTATGCAGCGACTCTCTCTGTCCCAGGACAAGAAGACTATGGCTAGGATAACCAGGACGCCGCCCCACGCGTTTGCCAGGCTGATCACCACAGGCCAACACAGGTCCGCAGCCAGGTGTGTGGAGACATTGTGCACTGAATGAGCCAATATGGCCCCGGCCAATCCCAGGGGTGGTGCAAGCCACCGGCTGCAGACGTTGCTCGCGATGCTCGCGTAGCCGAAGCCGACGCCAGTGATGCTGGTGAACATGGCATGATTCAGGCCGAAGATCATGGTGCGCGAGAAAACCACCATCAACCAGTTGCCAGCCCCGCCTTCCAGAAACCCTGCGAGGAAATACAGCAGATTCTCTGTCATGCCAAAACCAAACCCCACGAGGGCGCCATAGACTATTCCGTCCAGGAGACCGTCAAACTCCCACCTGAAGATGAGGAAAAGGAGGAAGACGGCAAGGCCTTTGACCACCTCCTCAACCACGGGGGCCACCACGCTTGCACCGATGATCTGTCCGGTGGCTTCGCCAAGTAGTCCAGCGAAGGGAACCCCAAAGAGGAACTCCCCCCCGAGAGACAGGACTACGGCGGGCATCGCTCCCCAGATGAATGTGGCCGCGAGCAAACCCCATGGCTCTTTCTCGTACCTATCCAGCCACCAGACAAGCAGACAAAAAAGCACAGCAGGCACAACAGCTGCCGAGATGGTGAGGCCTGCGAAGAGCAGGAGCAGCAAGACCTGCATGCATCAGCCTCTGACCAGCCTCCGGCGCATCCTGGCTTGAATGCTGAAGAAGTGAACCCACAAAGGGCTCAAGCTCCCTGCGATTCGCCCAGTGCAAAGGCTCTCCAGGAATTCGTTCTTGTCGTTGAACGAGGACAACTCCATGTATGCGCGGCCCAATTCGTACAGACTGTGCGCATCGCTGCCCGCGGTGCAAGGCAACGCCCTGGATCGTGCAAATCCCTGAGCACGGCGGTTGTCTCGCGAGAGTGTGACGCGAGCGTTGAAACCTTCCACGAAATCCAGTTGTCCCGCGATCTCCTGCAAGAATCGCCTTTCCAAAGTCTCGCCGCGCAACCTGTCAAAGGGATGGGGGACCCCGGCCAAGCCTCCCTGCTCTTTGATCGCCGCAACCGTCTCGCCAGGAGACAGATCCCTCGGCACTTCACGTTGCAGGAACAGCCCTATCACCTCACCGTGCGTGGTCGAGATCTCTTGACCAACAATGACGGGAAACGGTGCGATGTTCCGCACGGCCAGCGCTCCCACCATCGTGTTGTGATCCGTGATCGCCACAGCGCCCAAGCCCTTCTCTTGGCAGCCCCTGACAATCTCCTCAGGTGACATCAGGGCGTCTTTGGAGTACCATGTATGTACGTGCAAATCCACCCTAAACATCCAGAGCCCTACTTCTCCAGAAAAGAACAAGCTGAGAGCTCAGCTCACGGGCATGGACTTACCCAAGCCACCCCGGTCGCCACGCCCGCTGATGACTGGTGAACCGTCGACGCACCCTGGCATGAGATGTGCTGACCAAGAGCTGTCCCTGAGCAGGCTTCACACCAGGAGTTACGGGTGCCCGACACGAGGCGCATTATCCTACAATCCATCCGGCATGTCAACTCTGGATATTGTCACCCTGCCAGCCTTGTGATATAATGACTATGACATATCAGAATCAGGGAAGCCCGATGGTTTACGGAACGAAGGCCCTCGATGTCCGCTCGAAGCAGATTGGAGTCCTGCTCCGCGCTGCTCGTCAGAGAGCCCGCAGGAGCGTAAAGGAGTGTGCCGAGTGGCTGGGTTGCTCCCCACACATGATAACTCAGTATGAGTACGGTCGTCGTGGAATCTCCCTGCCCGAACTTGAACTGCTTGCCAGTTTCTTCGACACGCCTGTGAACCAGCTATGGAATGACGATCAAGCCGTCTTGGAGCAACCAACGGAAAGGCCTCCTGTCGAGAAGGTGATACTACTCCGACAGAAGGAGATCGGAGTACTCTTGCGCCAGGCACGGACGAACGCGGGCAAGACGCAAAAGCAGTGCGCGGACCGATTGGGAGTCTCGACCGAAACAATATCCAGGTATGAGTACGGCACCAAGGCTGTGCCCTTTTCTCAACTGGAACTGCTGGCCTCTTTCTTGGGGATGTCGCTCGCCAATCTCCTGGACATGGAGTTGCTCACAAGCCGCATATCCATCTCAAGAAGCGGCACAGACGTGCTACCTGCTAGGGATACTGCGGCCAGTCTGCCGCCAGAGATCGAGGAGTTCGTTCGCAACCCCGAAAACCTCCCGTACCTGGACATGGCGCTGAGGTTGTACGAACTACCCAAGGACTCTTTGAGACAACTTGCCGAGGCCATTCTGTCCACAGAAGAGAACTCGGTGACGGAAGTGCAATGAGTGTCCCCACTTCTGCTGGTGCCTCTGACCAAGGGCAGCCTTTCCTTGGTGCTATGGCCAAGCTCACCAGCCACAGCGATATCGAGCAGTTTCTCCCTTCCGCCCTACACGAGGCGATCCAAGTGACGAACGCCCAGGCGGGCTCCCTCCTGCTTGTCACCGACCAGCCGAGATTGGCGAGGGAAGGAGACCTGTCGCCGGAGATCGAAAGACAGATCTCGGTTTGGGAAGATAGTCTTCAAGACAGGTTGCGCACCCTCTCCTGGCAGATCGAAGACGGAGGAGCCCTGCCGCTCTCCTCCGACGTCTTGGACGCCACCCAGCATCTGCTGGTAAACACGCCGCTCCTCCACGACGACAAGGTCACGGGTTGCCTCACCCTTGTGTTTTCGCCTGGCCACACACTCACCATGTCTCAGCGGCGCGTGCTGACGTGGTGCGCCAAGACCATAGGAAACCTGGCGAGGATGGTCGAGCAGTTCACTATCACCCGGGATAGTTTGCTGCAACTGAGCTTCCTGCACCAGACCAGCCAGGCTCTCACTTCGACCCTAGACCTCAGAGAGGTATTAGACAACACGATGGAGCTGGCGACCAAGACACTGAATGCCCAGGCTTCTACCCTGATGCTGATCGACGAGCAGACCAACGAACTGGTCTTCAATACTCCCCACGGCGAGAAGCGGGAGATCCTACGCAGCTATCGGATGTCCATCGATCAAGGAATAGCCGGTTGGGTCGCCGTTCACGGCGAGCCTGCTATCGTGAACGATGCCGCCCGCGATGAGCGCTTTGACAGAGGAGCAGACGCCCGCACCGGCTTCCTGACCCAGTCCGTCATCTGTGTGCCACTGCAGATCAAGGAGCGAACCATCGGTGTCCTCGAGGCTCTCAACAAGATGTCCGACGAGGGTTTCAACGAGGCCGACCTGCGACTGCTCAGCACCTTGGCTGCACAGGCAGCCATCGCCATCGAGAACGCGCGCCTGTACCGGAGTCTCCGCGAGGAGAGAGACAAGATCATTCGCGTCCAAGAGGAAGCGCGGCGCGAGTTGGCTCGCGACCTGCACGACACCACACTCCAAAGGCTCTCTTCCACCGCTATGAGCCTTGATTACGTCAAGCGACTCCTGGAGCACCAACCGGAAGCAGCCCTTGAGGAGCTCGAGCGCGTTCAAGAGACGGTCCTACAGGCCTCGCGGGAGGCGCGCATCCTGCTTTTTGAGTTGCGTCCCATTGTTCTGGAAACCCAGGGCCTCGCGCCAGCCATCGAGGCATACATCGAACAACTACAGGGAGAAGGACCACCCATCTTCCATTTCGACGACGGCGGCTTCGAAGGAAGACTAAGCGAGGAGGTGGAGGTCACGGCTTTCATAATCCTTCAAGAAGCCATCAACAATGCTAGAAAGCATGCCAACGCCGAGAACATCTGGCTGAACTTCGGGCAGGACGAAGACTACTTGCGAATTGCTATCGAAGACGATGGCCGGGGATTCGATCTTGAGGCCACGCGGAACAACGCCGATCAAGGTGGTCACCTGGGGCTGGTCAGCATGCGAGAGAGAGCCGAACTCATAGAGGCTGATCTCACCATCCACTCCAGACTGCGTGGGGGTACCGAGATCGTCCTCAAACTGCCTGCAAGCGAGCAATCAGACCAGTCGTGATACTTGCGTCTCGAACTACGTGTCGACTCAGTCCCTGGATTGTCAGTAGATTCCAACACGGTGCAATGCCCTGAGGAGGAGATTCCATGGAAAGGGAAGACAAGTCAACGAAGGCAGATTCGCTGAAAGAGCAAGGGATCAAGCTGTTCCGTTTCGGCGAGTACGAAGAAGCCGCAGAAGTCTTCGACGAGGCTCACGCCCTCTACGTTGAGCTCGACGACCAGAAGGGTCAGGGCGAGATGCTGAACAACCTGGGAGCCGTTCACACCCAAGAGGGACGCTGGGATGAGGCAGCCGAGGCGTTCAGCAAAGCCAGGTCCACATTCGAATCGTTGGAAGACAAGAAGGGCGAGGCCCAAACCCTGGGCAATCTCGGCACTATGTATCGCCATCAGGGCGACAAGCAGAAAGGTATCGAAAATCTAAGGGCGGCTGCTGACCTGTTTCACGAGTCGGGAGAACAGGGCATGGAATCCGCCACCCTCCGGGCGATAAGCCGCATCCACTTGGGGCAAGCGCGGTGGTTCGAGGCCCTGCACTTCTACGACCTGAGCCTTTCCGCGGTCGAACCACCTGGGATCAAGGAGAGGACGCTGCGTCGCCTGGTACAAATCCCTTTGAATTTGCTCACGCGCCCGCAGTGAGCTACCGCTCCTGAGTACTCCGCCCTGCAATGGTGGAGGGCAATAATGCCCCAGAGCTAGTCCTTCTCCTCTTCCACCCGCGCTCTGGCGATAATCTGGTCGGCCAGGTGCTTCGGGACTTCCTCGTAGTGCAGGAATTCCATGCTGAAGATTCCTCGTCCCTGAGTCATGGACCGGAGATCAGTCGCGTAGTTCTGCATCTCTGCCAGGGGCGCCTGGGCAGTGATGACGCTCTTGTCGCCCTTCTGCTCTGTTCCCACCACTCTAGCTCGCTTGGTGTTGAGATCCCCAAGCACGTCACCCATGTTTGCCTCAGGAACAGTGATCGCGAACATCATTATCGGCTCCAGCATCACCGGCCCTGCATTCCGTACCGCCTCCTTGAAGGCCTCTCGGCCAGCTATCTGGAAGGCAATGTCCTTGGAATCGACCGGATGCTCTTTGCCGTCGTAGACGACCGCCTTCACGTCCACCACCGGATAACCCGCCATCACCCCCTGTTCCAACACCTGCTTGATGCCCTTCTCGATGGATGGTATGAAGCTCTTTGAGATGTGGCCTTCTCGCACCTCGCTATCGTACTCAAACGCAGTGCCTCGTGGCAAGGGTTCGACCCGCAGCCAGACCTCAGCGAACTGTCCGGCTCCACCGGTTTGCTTCTTGTGCCTGTACTGAGAGGTGGCAACCTTGGTAACAGTCTCCCTGTAGGGCACCTTCGGTACTGAAGTCACTATCTCCACCCCGAACTTGGAGTCCAATCGGCGGGCAGCGATGTCTATGTGTGATTCTCCCATTCCGGAGAGAACCGTCTCCCTGGTGCTGGCCTCGCGATCCACACGCAGTGTGGGATCCTCCTCTGTCAGGCGAGACAGGGCAGTTCCCAGTTTGTCCATGTCCGCCTTGGTTCTGGGTGTAATCGCCGCCGAGAAAATGGGATGGGGGAAATCGACGGGCGCCAAGGTGACGGGATGGTCCTTGTCACATAGTGTATCTCCCGTCGTCGTCTCCTGGAGCTTGGCCACCGCACCGATGTCTCCGGCGGGTATCTTATCTACCGGTGCCTGCTCCTTACCCTTCAAGAAAAACAACTGTCCGACTCGTTCCTCTTCGCCCTTGCTGGAGTTGAAGACCCGCGAGTCAGACTCCATCGCACCGGAGAAAACACGGAAATAAGTCAGCTTTCCGACGTAGGGGTCCGCCAGAGTCTTGAACACCAAAGCAGCCAGAGGCGCATGCGCAACAGGCTCAAGCACCTCCTCCTCACCCGTAGCCGCGTTCGTCGCTCCAACCCCCGCTGAGTCCGCAGGGGACGGTATGTACTCGACGACAGCGTCCATCATAGGCCGTACTCCGATGTTCTCGAGAGCTGAACCGCAGAAGACAGGCACAATGCCTCGATTCCTGATACCCGCAATCAGACCCTGCCGGATTTCTTCATCCGTCAGCGTTTCTTCTTCGAAATACTTCTCTAGCAAGGCGTCGTCCGTTTCGGCTGCGGCCTCGATCAACTCTAGGTGATATGACTCCGCCTCGGCACGCAGATCATCGGGAATATCTCCCTCCTCGGCCTTCCGGCCACGGTAGGCCTTCATGCTCACCAGGTCAACCACGCCTTCGAAAGCCTCCTGAGCACCAATGGGCAGCTGGAAGGGCATGATGCTTCGGTCCAAGATCTCCCTGGCTTGATTGAGAGCCCGGCCGAAATCGGCGTTCTCTCTGTCCATTTTGTTGACGAACAGTATCCGGGGCAGGTCTACCTCGTCGGCGTACCCCCACACCAACTCCGTGCCCACCTCCACACCTGACACTGCATCCAGGAGAATGACAACTCCATCCGCCGCTCTGATGGCCCCTTTCACCTCCCCCACGAAATCGGCGTATCCAGGAGTATCAAGCACGTTGATCTTCTGCTCACGCCACTCACATGGGATGACAGCGGTGTTGACCGAAATCTTCCGTCGTATCTCCTCAGGGTCATAGTCGGCAGCTGTGGTCCCGTCCTCGACCTTGCCCAGGCGGGTGACACCGCCACTGTCGTAGAGCATGGCCTCTGTCAATGAGGTCTTGCCCGCACCGCCGTGAGACAAGAGAACAAGGTTCCTCAGCTGCTCCGCCTTGTAGTTCTTCACCCGCAGAATCCTCCATGTCCATACAGGGACGCATCTACAACAATTCTAAGGCAGTTCGGCGGAGTTGTCAACGTGTTTTTGTGTTATAATGTGTTGTTCCTTGCCAGAGGTGGTATCCATCATGGTCAAGCCCGGCACAGACGCGGCGCCAACTGGGACCTACATACTATTCGCCCACCTCGACCACCAAGCTACACTGAGCATCGGCCGGCTGGGGGACTACAACTTCCCTGCTGGCTACTATTCCTACGTTGGCAGCGCCAGGGGCCCAGGAGGCTTGAAGGCCCGCTTGGCCCGCCATCTGCGCGCGGGAAAGCGCCCCCGCTGGCATGTTGACTATCTGCTGCAGGTGGCAACTGTCATAGAGATCTGGCGAGTATCCTCGTCTGAGAGACTCGAATGCCGGTGGGCGGAAGCCATGCTTCAGCTGCCCGGAGCGACCTTACCAGTGTCAGGATTCGGCTCCTCCGATTGCGGCTGTCCTGCCCACCTGTTCCTATTCGGAGCCCTGCCCTCTCTCACGGCCTTTCGGACCCAATTGAGCGCCGTCGGCCTCACAAGCTGGATCTCCAGGGTGCGTGCAGGAAAGTTGGCAGTGCACGGTGACGGGGCATCCCGCGCCGGACCCCTGCACGGAAGCTCATGCCACTGCGACTGAAGATGTCATTGGCGTGGGGAGTCCTCGGGTGGAGTGGCTTGCCAGCGTGTGCAATCCGTGATATAATCCGTCCGGACT
>CAZNMJ010000119.1:0-10061 GCA_964573815.1 uncultured Anaerolineales bacterium | reverse complement strand
GCTGAAAAGCCCCCGACGGCACGCTGAGTGAGATGGATTTGAGTTAGGGGATGTCACGCACCCTCAGTGCTTCTTGCCTCCACCGTGGCCGTGCTCCTTGTCGTGGCCCAGTGCGCGGCCCTGGTTGCCCTTATTCTCGGGCTTCCCATGGTGGCCCTGATTGCCGTGTGATTTCCCACCACCAGGAGTCGATAAGCCACTCGCGCTCGTACTGGTAGAGTCCTTGAGGCTACGCCGTATCTGCCCCCAGCTTTCACCAGCCAAGCGCCTTGCCACCAGATCCTCAGGAGTCGTCTCATCTGGGAACTGGCCTGCCAGCTTGTGGGCCACGATGACTGTCCCGTTCGTGGCGCCGTCATCCAGCATGGCAGCCATGTCCTCGGCATCGGCTCCCAGCCGATCGGCCAAGCGCTGGGCCCCTACCGGCACGGTGCCGCTCATCGGCACGGTGTCACTAACTGCGCAGCGCCCCGATACGATACATCCAAGGTTCTGTCCGTGCCTGCCAGGACTGAGATCCAGGACCTTCGCAATCTGGCCATAACCCAAGCCGCCGGCTCTCAGATCAAGAATGTAGCTAACGTCGGTCATACTCTCCGTTGCGAAGAAGTAGACCTTCGCCACCTCGCCCCACCCCAGCCCCTCCTCGGAGCGGATTGTGACAACATCCGTCATGTCCACTCCAAAGAACAGGCCGATGCAGGTGGGTATCATCACACCGCCGGTCATATTCTGCGTGTACGAAATGGTGTCCGTAGACACCAACGTCGCCGCGGTCGGCCCAGCGCTTGGAGTCCGCAACTCCATGGCTTCTCCCTTAGCAGTGCCAGCGGCGAACGCAGCTCCTGCCGTCAACAGGAAAATGCTACCCACTATGATCGCTGCAACGCCGACCTTAGAATTAAGTGCCCGTTCCATCTCACCCTCCTCTCCTGGTATCACGTTCACCCCCAAACGTATATACTTGCAGGGCGATCGCGCGCCATGGCTCCTACACTATGCATAACGAATAATAGCCCATTAGGATACGCTCTGCAATAGTACTTTAGTACCAGTCGCATCCACTTGAGTGTCAACGGCACCGGTGTCGTTCCACCCGCCGCGCGGCACGAGATGCGCACCCGCCCTCCTTACCATAGTCCGAGACGCCTATGTCCAGTCTCATGGTACTCATGGTACGGAGATGGATGCAAGAGCAACCGAGTCGCGTGTCTCACAACAAGCGCTGTCCAGCGAAGACGTCGTCAACCCATCCTGCTATCAGCTGAGCCGCCTGGGCCTCGTGTCCGCGATAGTTGTGGGGAGCGCCTTCCAGCACGACCGTGTCGCAGCGCTGGCTAGACACAGCCTTTGACGTGAGGATAGCCAAGGCCTCCGCTGGGCTTGGTGTGATGTATTCGGCCACCGTGCCCATCACCGCCAAGATGGGACAACGAAGTTTCTCAAGGGTCTCCCATGGCTCATGTGGCCGCCCGAACTTGAAGATATCCGACTTCCCCGAGACGAACAGGCTGTGAATCGTGCCCGCCGACATGGGATATGGTATTGGCGGTCCGCTGAAGAGGCTGTCTCCCATGCCTTTGGACACCATATCTTCGGCCCAGGCCAGGGTCTTCTCTATCTCCGAGCCTAGCGCCTCCGTCCAGAATCCCTGATCCGCAGGCGACAGGAAGATCAGCGCCTTGACCCGGTCATCCGCGGCTTCACTTTGATAATAGGCCACCTTCAACGCCCCGAAGCTGTGCCCTAAGAGGACCGCCTGTTCGTATCCCTGTTCCTGGAGAAAGTCCAACCACGCCCTGAGGTCAAGCAGACAATCCTCGAAGATCTCGAACGCGACCCCCAAGCGCCTGCTGGCCGTGGGATCCTTGGCGTACACGTTGTTTATTATGTCGTGGCCTCGTGTGTTGCCAGAAAGGAAGCAGTAGCCCTTGTCGTTCAGTTCAACCGCCAGTCGATCTAGGAACTGGCTACGATAGAAGTTGGAGGTAGCTCCGTGTATGTGAAGCACAGCCGGCAGTCCAGTCTTCTCTTGGGCGCTGCAATGCAGACCCTGCAACTGCAACTCATCCTCTGTCCACACCCGAACTAGTTCGCCTTTCACCTCTGCCTCCGTCCCTTGCCGACGTACCGCCACAGAGTACCCCACCGATCCAATTGTAGCGATAGGAAGCCAACCAGGCAAGTTGATCGGCAGCTTGACCTGCTGTGTCCGCTGTGATATAGTCGCGTGCAGAGGATGGGACTATGGCCGAAATCTCAGACTTCGAGAGAGAAGAGATCCAGAGGTACCTCAAGTGGGATGAAAAGCGTCTGTTCCGGGAACTCGATCGCTACTACGGCGCTTCTATGCCCGGGGGTCAGCGAGCATCATACCGCGTCCGGGGAAAAGGGCGCGTATGGTTCAACGAACTCCTGCCAAGACTGAGAGACCATATCTGTGAGGAATGGGGTTACGAACGGAAGAAAGAGGATCCCGAGCTGCAGGAAACGGACGCTCTCCTCATCGCCGTCGGCGAAGCACTACTGCCGCTCCTGCAGAGGAACCCCTTCCCCACGGGAGCTCAGGTGCCCACCTACCTGGTGGCCGCAATCTTGGTCCAGATGAACCTGGACACTCTCTGTGGCGAGAAGAGTTCCTGACCAGACCCCTTCCACCGTCAGCCATTAGGGTTCCCAGCAGCTAGAGCTCGTAAACGTCAAAATCCTGGGCGAACTGAACCGGTCCAGGATACTGTTTCCGGATTTCCGCGATGGTGACATACGGTTCCTTGACCAGGTTATGATGGCAATGAACCAGGATGACCTCTCCTACCTCGGCCTCAGCAGCAAGTTCACCCACCTGTTCCGGTGTGCAGTGAAAGGGATGAGGCTCCTCGACACTGCACTCCTGGAACAGCAGGTCGGCCCCCCTGGCCAACGAGACTAGCTGCGGACAGGGGCTGGTATCCGAGGAACACACCGCCACCGTACCGTTTGTCCGCGAAGCGACCCTTACGGCAACGGTGGGAACTTGATGTCGCACTGGGCTGGTGTGGATGGCGTACGAACCAGTCTCCGTGAGGGGATACTGCACCTCATCCGGAATAAGGTGCAGGTCTAGAGGGACAGGCTTCTCCCAAAGCTCAAAGGCGTTGAGAAGAACCCTCGCCACCTCCTGGGTGTGGGAGTTGGCGAAGATGTGAAGCGCCTCTTTCCTGCCATACAGCCACAGTTCGTGCACCAAGGAGGGCAAGCCGTAGATGTGATCGGGGTGCGCATGGGTCAGAATCACGCCCTTCAGACCCTCGGGATCCACGCCCGCTCTCAGCATCTTGTGGAAGGGACTGCCAGCACAATCTACGAAGAGACTCCCCTCAGGACTGTCAAACAAAAAGAAGGTATTGTCCCTGGCCTCGGTCGCCAAGGCGGGTCCACTTCCCAGCACAATGATCCTCTGTCCTCTCAGATCCCCCATGCTCCTCTCTGCTTATCTCGACTTCACCGCAGCCCCAGCGGCCATTCAACGTTCACTTTGCCCATGTCACGAACGTCGGCCTCAAGGCTGGGAACTCTGCCACTCCTCAGCGTTGATCAGAGCCGGTGACCGCAAACGTTGGAGGATCTCATCCAAATCGTGGGGCAACTCAGAACTCACTTCGACGTATTCCCCAGAGGACGGATGTTGAAACCCCAGATGCTGGGCGTGCAGAAACTGCCTTTTCAGCTCCAGACGCTGCTTCCGATATCCATACACCTTGTCAGCCACCACAGGGTGGCCGATGAAGGCCAGATGCACGCGCACCTGGTGTGTGCGGCCGGTCCGCGGCCTGACTTCCAGCAAAGTGTAGTCTGATAGATATTCAAGAACGCGATACTCCGTGACCGCCTCGCGTCCTGCCCTTGCCACCACCGCCATGCGTTTCCGGTGCCTCGGATCGCGCCCTATAGGGGCATCAACCGTCCCGCTTTTCGGTTCCACCCGCCCTTCGACCAGAGCTAGGTACCGCTTTTGCACCAGGCCGTCCTTGAATTGACGCTGCAGATCACGGCGCGCGTTCTCATTCCTGGCCACGATGAGGAGGCCCGACGTGTCTTTGTCTAGCCGGTGCACGATACCCGGCCGGTTCTGCTCATCCCGAGGCAGGTCGGGGTAGCGAGCTACCAAAGCATTGGCCAGAGTCCCCCTCTCGTGCCCATGAGCAGGGTGCACAACCTGGCCTGCCGGTTTGTCCACCACCAACAGGTCTTCGTTCTCGTATACGACGCTCAACGGCATGCGCTGTGGCACCAGTTCCACGTCTTCCGCCGGAGGAACACGCGCCACTATCTCGTCTCCCTGACTCAGCCGGTGACTTGGTTTCACCTGGGCACCATTCACAGTGACCAATCCCTCTCCGACGAGTTGCTGGATGCGCGAGCGAGAGAGAGAAGGCACCTCTTGAGCCAGATACTTGTCCACACGCTGACCGCCCTCTTGGGCAGCCAAGCGCACAATCTCCTCCATCGATCCCCCCCGAACCAAAAACACCGAGGCCTGTTCAGCACTCGGTGCACACCAGGAATAGAGCCTAGGTCATGTCAGTTCTGCTCCTCCAACCTCTGCTCATCTTCCTGTTTGCCGAACAGAAGATAGAAAGCAAGGATTGCTACCCCTGCGACAATGGCCATGTCCGCCACATTGAATACGGGCCAAATCTTGAAGTCTATGAAATCGACGACACTCCCCAAACGAACCCGGTCCAGCAGGTTGCCTACGGCTCCACCCAGTTGCAGTCCCAGGCTGAGTTTCAGCAAGACCTGACCCGGGGGCAGGTATCGGTAAAAGATCAGAATCCCGCCCACGACCAAGATAGCCACGATCGCGAACAGAGTCCCGTGCGCCTGGAACAGGCCGAAGGCGGCCCCAGTGTTGGTCACGTGGGTGAGAGTCACGAAAGGCCTCAGAAACGGCACCGGATTCCACATCTCTCCCACAGACAGGCTCGTCAGGACCAAGTACTTGCTAGCTTGATCCGCGAGCAGAACCAGAGCGGCAACTCCCAGGAATACCGCCCATCCTGCCTTCTCGCTCCTCAGACCCGGTTGTGAAGCTATGATTCTCTCTCGTGACGTCGTACGCATTCCACACACAAGCTGGTATATGCCAGCACTTTCAGACGACCCCACTCGATGACGCGTCCACAGTCCTCGCACGTGCCGTAAGTTCCGTCGTCGAACCGTTGCAGCGCTCCCTCCACGCGCTTGAGGGTGTCTTCAAGGCTCCCACGCAGAGACAGGTTCCTCGTCTGTTCGAAGACTTCTGTGGCGTCGTCGGCCATGTGATTGCCATAGCCCGGGCGCTCTTCCTCTCGCCTACCTAGCTGCTCAATCTCCTCGACCAGGCGCCCACGTTCATCTTCGAGTTTCTCCTTCAGCATGCCATACGCTCTGGGCACGACTCACCTCCTTCTCCCTGTGTTCACAAGGGCTGCCGACATCGCCACGATGGGCAACTCTCGCGCCGCCCATGCACTACAAGGGCGCAGGTCTCCACACATTCTGCCCGAACGACACTAACATTCTAGCCCATTGCGAACCCGAAAGCAAACCCACCAATCTCACTCCGACCCACCTTCGGTGTCCATGCGGAGGAGCTGGAATGTGATCTCCATACCGTCGATCTTGAACTCTCCAGCATGGGCGTCCTCTGGTCCCTCATCCTCCACCATCTCCAACGACAGAGTCTCCTGGCCGATGTATGCTGCATAGTCCTGCATGACTCTCACCAACTTTCGGTCGCCTTGATAGTAGGTGACTATCTTGTCTTCGATCCTGAAACCGGCATCCTTGCGAAGGTTCTGGATGCGGCGCACCAACTCGCGAGCGAGTCCCTCCTGGAGTAGTTCATCAGTTAGAGAGACGTTCACCGCCACTATGTAGGCGCCTTCTTCGGACACTTCATATTCCTGGTGCGGCCTCTTTTCTACCGCCACCTCTTCGGGCAGCAACCGAATGGTGTCGCCATTCACGGTGACTGATATCGCCTCGCCCGCGTCCAACCGCCTCGCCGCATCGGTACCGTCCAGAGATGCGACAGCTTGCTGCACTCTCGGCAGCACGGATCCGTATTTCGGACCCAGAAGGCTTGGATCAGGCCTGAGGACGTAGTTGACCAGCTCGCTTGGGTCGGGAGTGAAGCGAAGCTCCTTGACATTGAGCTCATCGAGCACCAGGTCTGCCAGTGGGCCTAAGGGGTCCTCTCTCCCGACAAAGGGTCCTGCTACGACAGCCAGAGAAAGCGGTTGGCGCAGCTTGATACCAGCCAAGCCCCGGGCCGATCTCCCCAGGCTCGCCACCTTGATGGCCAGATCCATGTCGACGATGAGCTTCTCGTCCACAAGCGTCTCATCCGCCACTGGGAAGTCGCAATGATGCACGCTCTCCGGGGCATCGGCATCGGCGGAACGTACCAAATTCTGGTAGATCTCCTCAGGAACAAAAGGTATGAACGGCGCCAACAGCTTGACCAGAGTCACCAGACACTGGTAGAGCGTCCAGTACGCCATGTTCTTGTCCTCGTCCTGCTCGCTCTTCCAGAAGCGACGCCGACTACGACGCACATACCAGTTGGAGAGATCGTCCACGAACGACTCTATGCTGCGCGTGGCGGAGGCCGCATCATAGTCGTCGAGGCGTTCTTCCACCACCTTGATCAGAACCTGTAGGCTTGATAGGATCCACCTATCCAAGACATTGTCCGGTTGACCCACGGCGATGGCTGAATCCATTCTCTGGGGCGTCCATCCGTCTATGTTGGCGTACGTCGTCAAGAACGAATAGATGTTCCACAAAGGTATGAGAAAGCGGCGACGCACTTCATCCGCAGGCCCGTATCCGAAATGCAAGTTCACACGTGGGTTATGACAGCAATACATCCAGCGCATTACGTCTATACCCATCGTCTCGGCAGCATCGTCGAACCAGATGACGTTGCCCGTGCTCTTATGCATCTCCTCCCCGTATTCGTCCTTGACCAGGGCATACCCGAACACCGTGAGAAACGGCGGTCGATTCTCCATCGCCGTACTCTCGGCCAGTAGGGCATAGAACCAGTTGCGGAATTGACCCGGGAAGCACTCCGTGATGAAATCGGCTGGGTACCACTTCTCCCAGTACGCCCGGTCGTGCCGATAGTTGAGGGTGGACAGAGCCACGATCCCAGCATCCAACCACGGGTTTCCCACGTCTACGATGCGCGACACCGTGTTTCCACACTCCGGACAGCGTATCTTCACAGCATCAATCCAGGGACGATGGGGCGAATGGCCCTCGAACTGGTCCCAACCTTCGACCGCTCTCTCCCTCAACTCCACCTCACTCCCGATGACCTCGAAGTGCCCGCAGCTGCACTCGTAGATAGGCAATGCCAGCCCCCAGTATCGCTTCTTGGAAATCATCCAGTCTTCCATGTTGCGGAGCCAATCCAACTCGCGCTCCATACCAAACTCAGGGATCCACCTGATCTGGCGCACCACATCCATGATTTGATGGCGAAGCTCATCCATGGAGATGAACCACTCATCGACCAGGCGAAAGACGAGCTCGCTTTGACAGCGCCAGCAAACCGGATACCGGTGGGTGTAGTCATCGACCCGGTACAAGAGCCCTTTCTTGCGCAGATCGTCGAAGATGGGGTCAGCTGAGTCGGCGACGTTGAGCCCGGCAAGCCAATCGAAAGCCTCAACGAAATCCCCGAACTCGTCCAAGGGAGCTATGGCTGGCAAGTCGTATTCGTTCCCAAGCTCCAGGTCTTCCTTGCCGCAACCAGGAGCAATGTGCACAATCCCCGTACCTTCCGCCTCGCTCACCTCCTGCCAAAGGATCACCCTGTGCTCCACCCCTTCCTGCGGAGGCAACTCATCGAAGGGACCATGATAGATCCAACCCTCCATCTCCGCGCCAGACAGCTCTTCTTCCACTTCGTACGATCCTTTGAGTATTGGCAGAGCCTCGCGAGCGAGGTAGAGGTAATTGTCGCCCTGCTTCACCTTGACGTAAGTCACTACTGGGTGGACTGCCGCTGCAACATTCGACGTCAGGGTCCAAGGCGTAGTGGTCCAGATCAAGAGTGACTCATTCTGACGTCCAACCAGAGGGAAGAAAAGGGTCACGCCAGGGTGGGTCAGCTCCTGATACCCCTCGGTGACGATCTCATGCTCCGAGATGGCTGTGCTGCACCGTGGACACCACGGCATGACATCCCGGCCCTTGTAGATCCAGCCGCTCTCATGGCAATGCTTGAGGAACAACCAGATGGTGTAGTTGTTCTCATCGGACATGGTGTGGTAGGAGTTGTCCCAGTCCATCCAGTAACCCAGCCGGATCGACTGCTGCGTCTGGATGTCGGAGAACTCGCGCACACGTTCCTTGCACTTCTCCACGAAGGGACCGATGCCGTACGTCTCGATATCACGCTTGGAGGTGAAGCCCAGCTCCTTCTCCACCTCGACCTCGATCCACAGCCCCTGTCCATCGAAGCCATTCTGATAGCGCATCTCATGTCCCTGCATCGCCTTGTACCGATGATACAGGTCCTTGTAGGTGCGGCCCCAGGCATGATGAACGCCCATGGGGTTATTGGCCGTGATGGGTCCATCTATGAACGACCAACGCTTCTTGCCCTTGTTTTTCTCCACTAGTTTGTGGAAAGCGTCGGTCTTGTCCCACCACTGCAGTATCCGCCGCTCCAGCGCAGGGAAATCCACCTTGCTTGGAACTTCTCGGAACATAAGGCCAACCTCCCGCTACTCGTCCAGTTCGATGCGTAACCGCTTGTTGATGCGCCCTTTGCTCTCGTGACCCGTAACCCTTATGCGGCCTACCTCGCTGGTATTCGCCACATGGGTGCCGCCATCGGCCTGCAGGTCCAGACCCTCTATCTCCACGACCCTTACCTCTTGTATGCTCTCGGGCAACAGGTTTATCTTGGTGCGGATCAAGTCGGGAATCTGGAAGGCCTCCTCGCGAGGCAATATCCTGGTCCCCACGGGCCGGGCCGCTTCCACCTCCTCGTTGATCTTGGCCTCCACTTCGTCGGAGAACTGCGCGCTCATACTCTCCAACTCGAAATCCATTCGTGCCCTCAAAGGCTGCATGTTGCCGCCCGTCACCGAAGCACCGTAGTCACGCCAGATGACGCCGCACAGTATATGCAGGGCGGTGTGTGTACGCATCAACTTGTACCGACGATCCCAGTCAATGAAGCCCCGGACTTCGCTGCCCGCCGGTGGAGGCTGGTTTTCCAACTTGTGCAGCACCTGGCCCTTGGCTTTCTGAACCATGCGGACGGAGTACTCCCGTCCCTCAGCGTCCCGGAGGATTCCGACATCGCTGGGCTGTCCTCCGCCTTCGGGATAGAAGGCCGTCCGGTCCAAGACCACCGCGTGTTCCCCTACCGCTGTCACTGTGGCGTCGAATTCGCGCAAGTAAGAGTCAGACAAATGAAGCAATTCAGTCATCAGAACCTCCGCGGTGCTAAGTCGCACCAGAGCCGCTCTATGTACTCCTCAAAGCCCACGCTGCGCCAGAAATGCTGTGAGACAGAGTTGAATTGAGACACGTACACGTGGATCGATGAAACACCCCACTCTAGGAAGGAGTCCCTCAGCGACGCAAACAGCTGCCGACCCACGCCACGTCTCCTCCACTGCTCATTGACGCACATGTGCGCGATGTGGCCATAGAGACCAGGTTTGAGCCCGAGGCCGATCTCGACGACACCCCCGACCGCAAAGCCGATTACATCGTCCCCAACCTCAGCCACCAGCAGGCGGGTCTTGCTGCGAGTCAGCCACTGCCATGTCGCCCGAGCCACCTGTCGTCTCCAGTTGGCCCCTACTCTGAGGCGCTCATCGATGGGTACATGATAGTCCATCATCTCCCCCCACAGAGATAGGACGGAATCCGCGTCGCCACTCCGTGCCCCCCGCACCGACACAGCGGCGTCTTCATCTTTCGCTAGCTCAACCCCCGCTTCGCACCAGAGATGATCCATGAAACTACTGAACCCCCTGTCCTGCCAGAAGCGTCTCAGTCTGGGG
>CAZNMJ010000118.1:0-10117 GCA_964573815.1 uncultured Anaerolineales bacterium | reverse complement strand
ATGAAGGGGAAGTGCGGATGGGTTTCTACGAGTTCGAGGGCCAGAGGCCGAAGTGATGGAAAATGCCTTCGTTCACCCGTAGGCAACCGTGATGGCCGGTGTCACCATCGGCGAAGGCTGCTACGTAGGCGCGGGAGCAGTGCTGCAGGGGGATTGGGGAGACATCGTCATCGTCCCGGGATCTAATGTCCAGGAGAATTGCGTGGTCCTCGGCGATACGGATATTCCTAGTGGCAAGATGGTGCTGGGCGTCCCGGGCAGGATCGTTGGTGATGTCTCCGAGGAGCAGAAAGCTGCCTGGGATCTGGGCCTGAAGCTGTACCAAGAGTTGCCCTCCCGCTGTGCAAGGAGCTTGCGTCGGTTGGAGAGGAAGCGATGAAGCTTTTCTATCGCGGGCGAGTATGGGAGTTGCGAGGTGGGATGACCGCTCGCGCGGCCATCAAGAAGGTCGGACTCGAACCCGAAGCAGTGCTGGTGGTTCGCAATGGCAAGCTGGTAACCGACGATACGTTGCTCAGGGATGAAGACGAAGTGAAGTTGATAGCGGTCATCTCGGGCGGGATTGACAGCTAGCAGCATGGCCAGAGGTAGCTAGAGGGTTGAAGTGCAGGAAGTGCGGCACACCAGCCGCGGTAAACATGCGCCAGCACAGACTGGCTCTATGCGGGGAACATTTCGTCGAATGGTTCGTGGCACAGACCCAACGTTCCATCGAGAAATACGCCATGTTTGGCCTGGAAGATCGCGTGCTAGTAGCGGTCTCGGGAGGGAAGGACAGCCTGGCTCTGTGGGACGTGCTGTTGCGTCTGGGATACGACGTGCGAGCGCTTTACATAAATGTGGGTATTACTGGTGAGCGATACTCCGAGGAGTCGAAAGGACGGGTGGAGCGTTTCGCTGCCGAGCGGCAGGCTGCCGACTTCGAGGTTGTGGAGGTGGAGGAGACTTACGGCAAGTCAATACCGGAGTTGGCGCGCGAGAAGCGGGGGCGCAAGGTCTGCTCCCTATGTGGTCTGGTCAAGCGGCATGTCATGAACCGCGTGGCGTATGAAGGAGGTTTCCAGGCGGTAGCCACGGGACATAACCTGGACGACGAAGCTGCGGTGCTCTTTCAGAATGTCCTTCGCTGGCAGACAGGCTATCTGGCCCGGCAGGCTCCCGTTCTGCCCAGTACACATCCCCGCCTGGCGCGCAAGGTGAAGCCGTTCTTCCGCTTCTACGAACGGGAGACAGCGTCCTACGCGCTGCTGAACGACATAGACTACATCTACGAGGAGTGTCCTTATTCGAGGAACGCCACGACCATCCTCTACAAGGAACTGCTAAATCAACTGGAAACTCGATCTCGCGGCGCCAAGCAGCAGTTCTATCTGAGCTTTCTGCAAGCGCGGGGCGAAGAGGATCTCTTCTCTCGCTCCCAGGAAGGGCTGGAGCTTGGCGAATGTGACAGTTGCGGACAGCCCACTACCGCGCCGCGCTTGTGCGCCTTTTGTCGGCTCTGGGAGACGTCGTGAGACTGGGAGCCTATTTGCGGGCTTTTAGAAGCGCCGTAGGGCGACCGCGAGCGACCAGCATCGCGGGCCTGGTAGCGCTGTTCGCGGCTTGCCTTTACGTCTATCTTCTGCTCGCGATGGTCTGGGCGAGCACCCCCGAACTCTCCGTGTCCTGGGTTGCGACCTCCACACCCTCGACTGAGGCTCAAATCACTTCCAGGGCCAGTCCGACGGCCACGAGGACGGCGACGCCCAGCGGCCCGACCCCGACTCCCACCGTGACACCAACCTACACTCCCATCTCATACACGCCAACGCCGGCCCATCTCCTGTACGTAGTTGCCCCCGGAGACACCCTGAGCGGTATCGCACGAAGTCATAACACGACGGTGCAGGCTATCATGGAGCTGAACAGCCTGTCCAGCGATCTGCTCTCCATAGGACAGGAGTTGTTCATCCCAGGGCAACGTGCTGGCTCGCCCCCTACGCCTACATCCGGCGCCACGAGCACCCCGCCGGTCTCCACCGCGACGCCGACTGCGACGTACGCGTCGCTCGCTTCCACAGCCACAGCCACATCCCGGCCCACCGTTCGGTCACCTGGTGCCGCACCCTCGGGTGGCCCTCTGGTGGTCGCCTTCTACTACGCCTGGTACGGCCTCGACCAGTGGAAGCCGGGCAAGGTCCCGGACGTCCCGGCAGTGCCCTATGCGTCGAAAGATCGCAATACAATCGTCAGACACGTTGAGCAGGCTCAACGAGCAGGCATCGATGCCTTCGCCGTCGCCTGGTACGGCCCGAGGGGCCCGAATAATCAGACGGAGGCCAACTTCCGCGCCATGTTGGATGTGGCTGGGCAGCGAGGCTTTCAGGCGACGGTGGACTTCGAGACGCGCTCGCCGTTCTTCCACAACCAGGCGGACGTCGTGACTGCTCTGCGCCATCTGATTGACAACCACGCTGCCCATCCCGCCTTTCTGCGCTACCGGGGCAAGCCGTTGATCTTCTTCTGGGCCGTCGGGGAGGTGTTCACCGGCCAGGGGCAATCGCCCATCGATGCTTGGGCTTCCATCCGGCAGCAGGTTGATCCCGGTCACAACACTGTGTGGATAGCCGATGGCGCGGACATCCAGTTCTTGCGGGTTTTCGATGGCCATCATCTCTACAACATCACTTGGAACCCTCCGGTCAACGTCAACACTACGCTGAGCAAGTGGGCAAACAACGTGCGCAGCTACAACGCGAGCCACGCCGCGAACAAGCTCTGGGTGGCAACGGTGATGCCGGGCTATAACGATCTCTGCATAGAGGGGCGACCTGGTCGCTTCTCCCATGGTCGAAGGAATGGGGCTTATTACAGAGAAACATGGCAGGCGGCAATCAACAGTGCTCCTGACTTGGTTGTGATCACCAGCTTCAACGAGTGGCTGGAGGGGACGCAGATTGAACCCAGTGTGACCTACGGAGACCTCTATCTGCAGTTGACCTCGGAGTTGTCAGCAGCTTTCAAGAGTTTGAGATGATAACTGAACAGAGGTGTCGGGTCACAGTCCTTTACAATGTGCCTCAATTGTGGTACACTGCGACAAAACGTCGGGGGCTTGGTGGTGACAACGTGATGAGGAGGCATCATGTCTGGGGAAAAAGTGCTGGTTGTGGAAGATAGCATTGACATCCTGTCCTTCCTCTCTGAGGATGTGTTGCCCTACCACGGATATCAGGTGGTGACCGCGACGACGGGTCAGCAAGGGCTGGAGAGATTGTCATCCGAAGGCCCCGATCTGCTATTGCTGGATCTCGAGCTGCCAGACATGTCTGGGATGGACATCGTGAAGGCCGTGCAGGAGGATGACAGCGACATGCCCGTTGTGCTAATGACTGCCTATGGGTCCGAGAGTGTGGCCGTCGAAGCCTTTCGCCTGGGGGTAAGGGATTACATCATCAAGCCCTTCACGACAGAGCAGGTGCTGGACGTTCTCGAGCGCACCCTCACGGAAACTCGGCTGCGCAGGGAGAAAAACGAGCTGACTGAGAGCCTGCAGCAGCGAGTGGAGCAGATGACCATTTTCTCCGCCGTTGGGAAGTCTGTGGTTTCCCTGATGGATTTGGAGGAACTGTTGAACCGCATAGTGGAGGCAGGAGTCTACGTTACCAGGGCTGAGGAGGGCTTCCTACTGTTGGAGGATCCGGAGACCGAGGACCTGTACCTAAGAGCGGGGAAGAACCTGGGCAGCGTGCAATCTCAGGGTTTCAGGCTCAAAGTCGACGACAGCCTAACTGGCCAGGTAGTGCGGACCGGCAGGCCGATGAGGCGCGGCGGGAAGGGAACCGGTCGCGATTTCAAGGTGAAGACCGGTTACTTGGTGAAATCCCTTCTCCACGTGCCGCTTATCTTGAGAGACAAGGCCATCGGAGTGCTCTCGGTAGACAATCAGGTATCTGATGTAGAGTTCACGGACGAGGATCAGTATCTACTTTCCACGTTGGCCGACTACGCGGCGATCAGCATTGAGAATGCTACTCTATATGATGAGCTCAGGAAGAATATGGAGCATCTAAAACTCTCTCAACAGGAGTTGATCCAATCATCGAAGCTCGCTGCTGTGGGGACGCTGGCCGCCGGCGTGGCTCACGAGTTCAACAACCTCCTCGCCGCCATCTCGGGACATACGGAGTTGGGACTGGCCTCAAATGACATGCAGGAGATCAAGCGAGCGCTTGAAGTGGTGATGGGCTCCGTTGACAGAGCCAAGAAGATCACGTCCAACCTACTGACCTTTGCGAGAAGACGGGAAACCAAGATGGAGGTGACGGACATCACCCAAGCGGTGGAGAACCCACTCCAGTTGCTGGAGAGGGACTTGGAGAAATCCAATGTCGAGGTTGTGCGCAAGTTCTATGAGACCCCTCCTGTTCATTGTGATATAAACCAGTTGTCCCAGGTTTGCCTCAATCTGATAACCAACGCCCGGGACGCCATGTTGCCTGACGGCGGAACACTGACGGTGGAGGTCAAACAGGACGGGGACGAAGTTGTGTTGGCCTTCGCTGACACGGGGTCCGGGATCCCCGATTACGTCATGGAGAACTTGTTCCAGCCGTTTGTCACCACCAAAGGGCCGTTGGGAGGCGGAGAGATGACCGGCAGCGGGCTGGGGCTATCGGTGTCTTACGGCATAGTCAAGAATCACGGTGGCACTATCGATGTAGATACCCAGCCTGGCAGGGGCAGCACGTTCACGGTCCGCCTGCCCATCAAGGGTGCTGAGGCCATGACTGATCGGTGAGGCTATCCGGTAGGCTGGCAGTCCCTGTAGTCCTAGTGGTGATCGCCCTGGCCTGCTGGCTTCCGCAGTTCGGGGCGACCTCAGGTGAGCGTGTTTCCTCAGCCTCTCCGCGCTGGTGCGGGCAGGGACGGCTTGAGGAGCGAGAAGGGCTCCACATTCTCTATTTGAGGGGCGGCCCCTACGACATAGGCTATCAACACGGAGTCCTGCTACGCCAGGAGATCAGATCAAGACTCCGAGACCAGGTCTTTGGGTCACTTCTATCTGGCGGCGATACATCTCATCTACTGCTGCTACGGTATGCTCGATACGTAGATAGTCACCTGCCTGCCGAGTACAGAGATGAGATGCGAGGCCTAGCTGATGGAGCTGGCCTATCGTACTCTGACGTGCTCTTGTTGAATAGCTACCAGGAGTTGATCTCCGCGCCCATACCACGGCAGGATGTGCGGCAACTCCTGTTGACTCTCCATGCACCGTTCGTGCCTCACTATGGCTCCATGGCCATCTTGCCCAGCCAGGCTGAATCGCCAAAGCGCGAGTCGTCTGCGGAGGCACTCCATCATCGGCTCATAGGGACATTCGCTGCCTTCGGCAGTGCCACACAGGACGGCAGACTACTGCACGCTGTTGACTTCTCTCCTCCTGAGCCAAACCTGGATGAGATCCTCATCATAGTGTACGAGCCAGACGTGGGCAATCGCGTTCTCGTAGTTGGTCGGCCTGGGATGGTCGGCGCTACTATGGGCTTGAATGAGGAGCAGATATCCGTCGTGGGCCTGGCTTCACCATCCCGAGATGCCTCCCTGGATGGCGTGCCACTACCGGTTCTGTTGCGTGAAGTGCTTCATCACGCCGGGGACATTCGTACCTCGCTGAGCCTTGTCGCCAGCGGTAGGCGCATCTCTGGTTACAATGTGCTAATCGGCGATGGCAAGCCAGCCGATGCTCAAGCTGTTGAGCTCTCTGCGCATCAGTACGCTGTTTTCGAAGCTGAGAACGACCTTCTGGTACGCACCAATCACTATTTGGATCCAGGCTTGTCAGAAACGCAGCAGATTGTGTCTCAGACTGAGCAGGAGGGCAGCAGGGAGCGCTTCGACGAACTATACGAGGGACTACACAGCGACTACGGGCGCCTCGACTTGCTCACGGCCGTCGATTTACTGGCGGGGGAACATGTCGCCGATATCGAGGACCAGGGTATGCAAAACCGCGAGCCTGTCACTGGGGTCCTCATCGCCTCGAGCGCCTTGGAGATACACGTCGTCTTCCATCGTGAGGGAAAGACGAACGTCCTCGGTGTCAAACTGGACGAGGTGTTCTAGGGGTATACGGTCCAACTGGATAGCCTCTCCTGGCAATCCACAGTCGCCAGAGCTTTGCCTCCAGACCGTCACCATCTCCCAAAGCCGTCGGCTTCTTGAGCCAAGCTGTCGCCTGTCCAGCTCGGCGCGTGCTCTCCGTGAGTGGGCTTGTCGCCCGGCGGCCCCGTACCTCGCATCACAGTGCCTGGAGACCCAGGATGAGACCTGTGGCGCGCCTTGGCATGGTTCGGCAGCTGGCGGTTGTGGTGTGCCGCTTCAGGGGAGGCGAGTCGGAGCCTGAGCAGCCCTTGGAGCGCAAATGTCCGTCGCACCGCTGCGAAGCCCCACAGTTGTTGCAGACAAACCACAGGGAAGTGGACACAGGTCCGTGTTGGGCCATGCAAGTTGGCAGGGTGTCCGCGATGGGGTACAATACGTGCAGCAGCCGCGGGAACCTCGACTCCGGGGTGTGGGGGGTATCATGGCCGGGGAGAAGATCCTTGTTGTCGAAGACAGCGCAGAGTTCCTGAGAATCCTAGCGGAAGACGTGTTGCCTATGCACGGCTTTGAAGTGTTGACTGCCGCTACCGGGGAGGAAGGAATCAACAAACTGTGCCTGGACAACCCTGAATTGGTGTTGCTCGACTTGGAGTTGCCGGATATGTCCGGTCTGGAAATCGTCAAGGCCGTGCAAGAGGCGAGAAGCGATGTGCCCATCATCCTGATGACCGCCTATGGATCCGAAAGCTTGGCAGTGGAGGCCTTTCATCTTGGAGTGAGGGACTACATGATCAAGCCCTTCACCCCGACACAGGTTAAGGACGCGATCGAGCGCGCTCTCAACGAAACCAGACTGCGAAGGGAGAACGAACGGCTCCTCATACTCTCCGGTGTTGGGAAGACGGTCGTGTCTCTGATGGACCTTGAAGAGTTGTTGAGTTGCATCGTGGAGGCAGGGGTCTACGTGACCAACGCTGAGGAGGGGTTCTTGCTACTAGTCGATCCTGAGAGCAACGATCTCTACCTGAGAGCGGGGCAGAACCTGGGTGAGGCTGAAGCCCAGGGGTTCAGGCTTAGGGTCGAGGACAGTCTAGCCGGGCAGGTGGTACAGACCGGCAAGCCCGTGAGGCGTGGCGGCAGGGGAACAGGGCGTGATTTCAAAGTGAAGACTGGATACTACGTAAAATCCCTGCTTCACGTACCTCTGTTGCTGAGAGGGAAGGTCATCGGCGTGCTGTCGGTGGACAATCAGATGTCGGATCGGGAGTTCAGCGAGGATGATGAGCACTCACTCTCTGCCTTGGCTGACTATGCGGCAATCAGCATCGAGAATGCTACTCTGTACGATGCACTCAGGAAGAGAATGGACGATCTGAAGCGTTCTCAGCGGGAGCTAATCGAATCATCGAAGCTCGCTGCTGTAGGGACCCTGGCCGCAGGTGTGGCTCACGAATTCAACAACCTCCTCGCGGCAATTCTGGGACATGCTCAGCTCGGTTTGATGTCTGATGATGTGGACGAGATCAAAGAAGCATTGAGTGTAGTTGTCCACTCCGTGGACAAGGCCAAGTGGATCAGCTCGAACCTCCTGGCTTTCGCCAGGAGGGAGGAACCCATAATGGAGTTGGCTGATGTGACAGAGGCGGTCGAGAGCCCCCTGCGATTGATGGAAGGAGATCTGCAAAGAGCCAACATCGAGATTGTGCGGAAGTACTCGGCGATTCCGCCCATCGTCTGTGACACGAGCCAGATATCTCAGGTATGCTTGAATCTATTGACGAATGCCCGGGATGCCATGTTCCCCAAGGGCGGCACTCTGACGGTGGAGATCAAGCGGGACCCGAACGACGTGGTGATCGCCTTCACCGACACGGGTTCTGGAGTACCGGATCACGTCATGGATAGGCTGTTCGAGCCTTTTGTGACCACTAAGGGGCCTTTGGGAGGAGGTCCACTAGCCGGCACTGGGCTAGGCCTCTCTGTGTCATACGGGATTGTGAAGAATCACGGCGGCACCATCGAGGTGGAGACACGGGCTGGCAAGGGCAGCACGTTCACAGTGCGCCTGCCCCTTGAAGGACTAGAACCCAGTTATCCTGAGGCGAAAGCCGGCTAGTCCTGCAGCCGCTTTGAGGTCGATACCGATCACGCGACAGACGGTATGGGGGCCTCCGCAATGGACAGAGTCTGACTCAGCTACGGAGTTACTACCACCGACCGCAGAAGCCTGAACAGGCATATCAAGCTGGGTGAGGCAGCTTCAACTCGCCCTGCATAGACCATGGCCCAGCCCACATTATCTTCACCTGGGCGAGCTTTGCCTTCCAAACTCCGCTATCCTCGAAGAACACCAGCTTGTTGGTGCGCGTGCGACCCTTCCACTTCCCCTTGTGTTTCTCCTCAACCAGCACCTCCGTGGTTGATTCCAGGAGTTTGTGGTTGATTTGGGCGGCGATATTACGTTGTAGTTCCTCTACTAGCCGGCGACGTCGATCTTTCTCCTCGGAGGGAACATCGTCGTCGAGTCGGGCAGCTGCGGTCCCGGGACGAGGGGAGTAGGCGGCTACGTGCACCACATCAAACCTCTCCTCGGCCAGCAAGTTGTAGGTGGCCTGGAAATGGTCTTCTGTCTCTCCGGGAAACCCTACGATGACGTCCGTAGCTATGGCAACTCCTGGGACACGCTCGCGTATGCGCTGGACGAGGTTACGGAACTGATCCACTGTGTAGCCTCGAGCCATGCGCTTGAGGGTCAGGTCGTGGCCCGCTTGCACCGGGAGCTCGATGTGTTCGCAGACCTTATCCAGCTCAGCCACGGCCTGGACAATCCTCTCGCTCATATCATTGGGGTGCGAGGTCAGGAACCTCACGCGCCAGAGGCCGTCCACCTGGTGGACGGCTCGCAGCAGGTCAGCGAGGTCTGGTTGGCCGGGGAGATCATGCCCGTAGGCATCTACGTTCTGGCCCAGGAGCGTCACCTCCCGTGCTCCGCGCTGCGCCATACACCGGACCTCGTCCAGGATCTCCAGCACCGGGCGGCTGTGTTCCCGTCCCCTTCGCAGGCGCACGATGCAGTAGGTGCAGGAGTTGTTGCACCCCTGTATCACCGGGACATAGCTGGACACAGGAACTGGAGAGGGGGGCTCGTCAACTCTGTGCTGTCCACCTCCCCATTCATGTGTCACAAAGTCCGTCAAGCCCTGGACATCAGAGGGAGGGAGAAAAAGGTCCACGAAGGGGAAGCGTTGCTCCAGGGCAGTGCTGTCCGCATCGACCAGGCAGCCCATGACCACGATTCCGGCCCTTGGATTGTGACGCTTGACTGGTTTGAGGGAGCTGAGACGTCCGTAGACTTTGTCCTCCGCGCTCTGCCGCACGACACAGGTGTTGAGCAGGACCAGGTCGGCGTCCTCGACGTACCTCGTAGCAATATGTCCCATGGCTTCCAGTTGGTCGGCTGCTCGCCACGAGTCAGCCTTGTTCATCTGGCAGCCGACGGTCCAAATGTGGTACTTCATCACAGCTCTCTGTACAGAAACAGAGCTACCTCTTTCCGCTCCAGGTCGCGGTTGGTGTAGAAATGGTCGTCCACAGCGCAGACCTGGAAACCCATCTTCAGATAGAAGTTGAGGGCAGGCCAATTGGTGGTCTGGGTCTCCACGACGAGAGCACGACAATTGTTATTTGCGGCGAACTCCTGGGCTCTTCTCATCAACTCCGTGCCGATCCCCTGGCGGCGATGCTCCTCATCTACCAGTACGTCCCAGATCTTTACCACATTGCGCCAGGATTCTATCTCCGCATCGAGAAACCCGATTAGCCGTCCGTTCTGTTCGACAACCAGCTGCAGGGCCTGCGCATCCATGCGGCTCCTGATTTCCGCCTTGTCTTTCTCCCTGATGATGCCATAGCCCTGGCTGCGGAACGGTTCCTCCAGGTGCTCGACGCGCAGTGCGAACCCTACCTCAAGGCCGTCGCCCGTCTTGATCACGCGGAGGTACTTGTCAGACACGTAGTCTGCCTTGATCTC
>CAZNMJ010000117.1:0-10118 GCA_964573815.1 uncultured Anaerolineales bacterium | reverse complement strand
ATCCACATACCCTCCCCTCACCGGTCCGGCGTGGAGCTCCTTCGTGACTGGGAAGTCTCCTGGCAACCACGGAGTCTTTGAGTTTTTCCGACGCAAGGAGGGGACCTATAGTCAGATTCTCAATGACCCCTCCTCCACTGACGACAGAACGCTGTGGGGGTTGCTCAGCGATTCTGGTAGAACAGTCGGGATCATGAATGTACCGCTGACCTATCCACCTGAAGCGGTAAATGGGTTTCTCATTAGCGGGCTGCTTACTCCTCGTGACTGTGATGACTGGGCCTATCCTCAGTCTTTGATCGCGGAGTTGAGGGAGAATGTCGGGGAATACCTCATCCACCATGATGAGAAATACACCAAGAGCAACGTGGAGAAGCTTCTCGCGGAACAAGATGCGATCCTCGCCAGCAGAACGGAAGCAGCGCTGTACCTGATGAAGGTCAAGGACTGGGATCTATTCATGGTTCATCACTATGGTCCGGACCGCATGACTCACGAGTTTTGGCACCTTATCGATCCCGCGCATCCGCAGCATGATCCTGAAGAGTACGAGAAGTTCGGCAACGTGGTGTTGGATTTCTTTGAGAAGTTGGACGCCGACCTAGCCAGGCTAGCGTCTCAGCTGGACGAAGATGACGTATTGATCTTGATGTCCGATCATGGCATGGGGAGAGTAACCAAGTTCATCAACGTGAATTCCTGGTTGTTGGCTGAGGGCTTCATGAGCCTCAAGAAGGATGTTATATCGAGGTCTAGGTATGCCTTATTCCGTTCTGGCCTGAACTACTACTCCCTGGGGAAGCTTGTGCTGCGATCGGGTTGGGGCAAGCAAGCCGTACGTATGGGGCGAGGGAGACGTCAGGAATTCCAGGAGAGCGTGTTCTGTTCCTTTCGCGATGTGGATTGGCCGAGAACCAGAGCATACTCAATGGGGAACTATGGACAGATTTTCGTCAACCTCAAAGGACGCGAACCTCAGGGTTGTGTCAACCCCGGCGCAGAGCACGAAGAGGTTCTAGATAGACTGACCGACAGACTATACAGCTTCGTTGACCCGGAGAGCGGCGAAAGGGTGATAGAGAGAGTATTCCGCAAGGAAGAGGTGTACCGCGGTAAGTACGTTGACAGGGCTGCGGATCTGATGTTCCTGACCAAGGGTATGGAATACAAAGCCCTGGGCTTATCCGATTTCAACTCGCCGCGGATTCTTGAACCGGTCTTCGGGTGCACAGGAAATCACAGAATGAAGGGTATGCTGGCTCTTCGAGGAAAGGGGGTCATAAGGGAAGGCGCGGTGATAGACGGCGCGGCGATCCAGGACCTTGCCCCAACGATACTGTTCATACTTGGGGTGCCAATACCAAGGGACATGGACGGAGTGGTCTTGAACGAGGTTTTCACCTCTGACTACCTGGGGGTGCGGGAGGCGACCTATTCGGACCCGGCGGGCCGCACTGCAATCCCTGAGGGTAGAGGGTACTCCCCAGAAGAGGAAGAAGAGCTTGTCGAGATGTTGAGGGGTTTGGGTTATGCGTGATGCGCGCGTAGGCACCGGAAGGGGGGAACTGATGGAGAATGGGGACAGGGTATTGATCGTCATGCCTGCCTTCAATGAGGAACAGAGAATAGGCCGCGTGATCGCGGATGTGCGCCGCGCCGCGCCCTTTGCCGATCTCTTGGTGGTTAACGATGGGTCCTCGGATGGGACAGAAAGCACAGCTAAGCGTGCGGGAGCCAGGGTAGTCTCGCTGCCTTTCAATCTCGGATATGGTAGCGCTCTACAAACGGGGTTCAAATACGCGTTGCGGGAGCGGTATGACTATGTCGTTCAAGTAGACGCCGATGGCCAACATGAACCCAGCAGCGTACCTGACTTGGTTGATGAGGTTCGAAAGGGGGAGGCCGATCTGATTCTGGGGTCACGGTTCATCGGTCCATCCACCTTTGAGCCCGCATTTGCGAGAAAGCTTGGCATCCTATTCTTCAGAACTGTTGTCTCTCTCATCGTTAGGCGGAGGATTTCCGATCCTACCTCTGGTTTTCAGGCTCTCAACAAGAGAGTCCTAAGGCTTTACGCTACTGACGCCTACCCTTTTGATTTTCCAGACGCGGATGTCCTTATCATGTTGCACCGCGCTGGCTTCAAGATAAGGGAGATCCCGGTAGTCATGTATTCCCCCACCAACATATCCATGCATAGTGGTCTAAGACCGCTCTACTATGTCTTCAAAATGATTCTGTCCATTACGGTAACCCTAATGCGGAAGGAAAAGCTCGTGCGGGGTGCGTAGCCGATGGAAATGAAACCTCGGTTCCTGGGCTTGGTCATCAGTGGCGTGTTGATGGTCGTGATCGTCGAGCTGGTGAGGCGCCGCAAGCTTCGCGAAGAGTACTCGATACTGTGGTTGTCGCTCAGCGCGGCGATGTTTGTCCTGGCCCTGTGGCCTGACCTGCTGAATACCATCACCGGCCTGATAGGGGCGGTGGTACCCACCTCGACCTTGTTCTCCTTCGGCTTGATCTTTGTGATCTTTATCAACATACAGTTCTCGGTGCAGATCTGCGCGCTGAGCAACCGGGTGAAGGATCTGACTCAGCATGTGGCGCTGCTTCAGTGTATGCTCGAGGAGATTGAGACCCTGCGCGCTCTGCAGCCCGAGAGCGAGTTGGAGGAGGGTCAGCCGTTGCGGAGCGAGCAACTCGAGAGCCTACTTGCGCGGATGCAGGCTTTGGAGCAAGATCACACAGAGCCAGGCCAGCGTCAGGGAGCGCGACGATGATCAACGGTCTGAGCATCGATCTGGAAGATTGGTACCAAGGCCTCACTAGCACCGGGCGGCGCCCTGAGAAGTGGCCGTCGTTCGAGAGCCGCGTTGTGGAGAATACCAGGCGCTTGCTGGAGATCTTGGCGGAGCATAAGGCTAAGGGCACATTTTTCGTCCTCGGCGCCGTGGCCGATGATTTTCCGGAGCTCATCGCTCAGATACAGGAGGCTGGCCACGAGATCGGAGTCCACGGCTACTATCATCGAGGAATCTCTCAACTGACTCGCGATGAGTTCGCGACGGAGATCGATCGTACGGTTACGGCCCTCAAGCGGATCATCGATGAGCCCGTCATTGGGTTCCGCGCGCCGTATGCCTCGATCAACGGGGAGTCTCTCTGGGCGTTGAACGTGCTCAAGGAGCGAGGCTTTCAGTATGACAGCAGTATCTTCCCCACGAAGAACATGTTGTATGGCTTGTATAGTGCGCCACGGTTCCCCTATTCTCCCATAACGGGCGATTCATTTGTAGAGTTCCCACTCTCGACCGTCAGCATCATGGGGGTGAAGATTCCCATTGCTGGCGGATTTTATCTGCGGACACTGCCGTACTGGTTCATCAGGTGGGGGATGAAGCGCATCCATGGCGAGGGGCAGCCGGCGATCATGTACGTGCATCCTTGGGAATTGGACTTAGATCAGCCGAGGATAAGAGTTACGCCCCGAGAGCGAATCACCCACTATCATGGACGAGCGAGCTTGGAGCGTAAGCTGCATCGTTTGCTTCAAGAGTTCCAGTTCGCACCACTGAAGGACCTGCTGGGCATAGTGAACGAAGGCTGTAATTGAGGAGCTTGTGCAGGGGCAAGCTGCAAAATGAGCGCAAGCACGTTACGAGTCGAAGAACTCCGGGACGGCGAGGAGCCGGCCTGGGATGAATACGTGGAACATTCCCATGCTGCCTCTCCCTATCACCTGATCAGTTGGAAGCGGGTGATGGATAGGGCGTACGGGTACCGTTCCCATTACCTTATGGCCAAGGCGGGCGGCCAAATCGAGGGCGTTCTGCCACTATTTGAACTCAAGAGCAGAATCCTGGGCCATTCGCTCACGACTCCGCCTGGCGGGCTCTGTGCTGACAACGAAGAAGCAGCCGTGACTTTGATCGAGCGAGCCAAGGAACTCACGGACAGCGTAAACGCGAAGCACCTTGCCCTCAGAGACTCTCAGAAGCAGTGGAGAGGGGGCCTGGTGTCAGTCTCTGAGCATTGCACCATGATCCGGGATTTGCCGAGTCAGATCGATGTGCTCTGGAAGAGCCTGGACAACAGGCTGCAGCGTCACATCAGGCTTGCCCGCGAAAGTGATCTCCAAGTCAGCATGGGTGGAGGGGAATACCTTGCTGACTTCTACGCCGTCTACAGCACTTTCGTCAGGGATATCGGTACACCTACTTTCGGCGGAGCATTCCTGCGCAACGTCGTGGAAGAGTTTGGCGATAGATTCTTGATCTCCTGTGTTCGATGGCAGGGACAGTTGATAGGAGCGTATAGTGCATTTCTGTTCAGAGATAGCATCGTTGGAGCCTGGGGAGGGTCTCTGCACGATTATCTGGACCGCCGTCCCAATCACATGATCTACTGGCAGTACATGGAATATGGATGCGAACATGGGTATAGCCGCATTGATCTGGGCAGAAGCCCAGTTGGCTCAGGGCATTATCAGTTCAAGAAGGGGTGGGGGGCTCAGCCTCGGCCCTTGTATCAGCAGTATTACTTGAATGGCGTCTCTCAACCGCCAGCTGTGGGTGGCAGTTTGGAAGAGGATGCCAAGTATCGCCTCTTCGTCAACCTTTGGAGGCGAATGCCTCTGCCGCTGACAGAGGCCCTGGGCCCTCAGTTACGCAAGAGGGTACCCTTCGGCTGATAAGGGAGGAAAGAGATGGTTGGCAATGGAAGGCCCATCGCCAGCGTCGTTGTACTAGCCTACAACGATAGGCAATACCTTGAAGGTTGTCTGAGTTCTCTGATCGATCAAGACATGCCAGCGGAAGAGTACGAGATCATCTATGCAGACAATGCGTCTACAGATGGTTCGGCGGACTTTGTGGAGGAGCGATTCCCCTCCGTACAAGTGCTCCGCTTAGACCGCAACTACGGTTTTGCTGAAGGGAACAACCGAGCAGCAGCTACTGCCCGGGGGCGCTACATCGCTATCCAGAATGCTGACACAGTAGCGCACCGGCGCTGGCTCCCGGAAATGATCAAGGCCATGGAGAGAGACCCACAGGTCAAAGGCTGCCATCCAGCCGGATTACCCCTCAACCGGGCAGGACAGAACGAACGGGAGGCCACTATCCAACGGGGAGTTATTTGTGATCTTACGCCTTTCGGTCACGTAGATTTCACGGAAGTGGCCCTTGATGGCCAAACCATCCCCACGCTGCTCATCGCTGGTGGATCCATGTTAGTAGATTGGGAAATCATAGACCAACTGAACTATCTGTTTGACCCAACCTATTTCATCTATAACGAGGACACAGACCTGGGATTGCGGATCAACAACCTGGGCTACAGGGTGGTCTTTGTCGCCTCGGCGGTGGCTTATCATGAACGCCATCCGTCACGGCGGCTGGCGCTCAACAGAAAGAGCCTGCGTATGGCATATTTAGTGACCCGCAACCGGTTCATCACTTTCTACAAGAACATGTACGGGCCGGAGTTTCTGCTGGCTTTGCCCCTTTTGTGTGTCGGATCCATATCCAAGATCCGGACTCTGAATCTTGGACTGGCGAAAAAGACGGCTTACGCCGTGGGCCTGATACCGTATACCCTCTTCTCGTTACTCATGGCGGTGAGCCGTTTCCCACGCTATGCCAATCAGCGACGCTACATCCTGAGGAATCGCTCGCGGGGGCAGTTCTGGCTGCTCAAGGAGCTTTGGGCGCGCCGACGGCCGCATCGTAGACTAATGTGAGCGGGGCTGTATGGCGAACACGCTCTGACTGGTCTCTGTAGGGTCTGTCAGTCTAGAGTTCAAACAGTGCAACGCACGCTTGCCTCACGCCGGGCGGCGGTTAGATCCTGGGCGACATTGTGAGCCCAGGTATCGTGTATTGTAGATCTGATCAACCTCCCGGCAGTCTGCTGCCAGGAGAAACGGGTGCCTCGGTGAAGTGAGAGGCATGCTCGACGGATACCGGGCTGCACACCTAGAGTCGCTTGTCAGGACGGTGTCCCCGATCTGGTGGGACGGGTGGAGAAGCAAGAAGGGGTGGAGTTGATCGACCGAGCCCTGAAGGAGCTGGAGCAATGGGGTTTGACCAAGTGATGCTAGCACAGGAGCACATCCTCTGCACCTCGTCATTCCTGCTTGGTCGGAGTACGAAGTTGCAGGCAACTAATCGAATTGTAGACCAGTACACACTTGAAGAAAGCCAGGATGAGCGCTGGGAGGTTTGCTTCGTTGCTGCCCTCTTCTGACTCGTCGCTGCGGGCTTTTGGCTGGCCACGCACTTTCCGGGCCTTGCGCCACAGGAACTATCGCCTATTCTGGTCAGGGCAGACCATTTCCCTGGTTGGTACCTGGATGCAGATAGTAGCCCAGGGCTGGCTGGTTTACCGCCTTACCGACTCCCCGTTAATGCTCGGGTTGGTGAACGTTGTCGCCTTGCTACCTGTGGCGCCATTGTCCCTACTGGCAGGTGTCATCAGCGACCGATTTCCACGACGGAACCTGATAGTTATCACCGAAATCGTGCTTATGCTGCAGGCCCTCATAATGGCCGTCCTCATCTGGCTCAACATGATCCAGATATGGCACATTGCGGTTCTGAGTTTTGTCCTGGGAGCGGCCGCCGCTGTGGAACAACCGGCCCGGCTTGCCTTCGTTGTGGACGTAGTTGGCAAAGAGGACTTGACCAACGCGGTGGCCTTGAACTCTTCTATGTATAATAGTGCGCGTATCGTCGGGCCAGCCATCGCTGGTCTGCTATTGGCGTGGATAGGGGAAGCCGGCTGCTTTTTCGTCAATGCTGTGACGTATCTGGCCGTCATCCTTGCCATGCTCGCCGTCCGGTTGCCGCCTCAGATCCCGCCCAGAAAACCCCTACGAGTGACAGAAAGCCTGCGCGAAGGATTAGGATACGTGTGGGATGCCAAGGTAATTCGGGCACTAATGAGCGTCGTAGCGGTCTCCAGCTTTTTCACGCTGCCCTACATAGCCCTGATGCCCGTTTTTGCCCGCGATGTGCTCGGCTCAGGGCCTGAAGGCATGGGCTTCCTAATGACCGCGGTGGGCATCGGGGCTATCACCGGCGCTCTAGGGGTGGCCAACATCCAGCAGGGACGCCGGGGGAAGTGGTTGACTTGGGGCAACATCATGGGACCAGTATTCCTATTATTGTTCTGCCTGTCTGGGTCTTTTGCTCTGAGTCTGGTCCTGGTTGTCTTGGTGGGTGCCAGCAACGCAGTACGACAGACGCTGGCGAATAGCTTGATCCAGCTCACCTCGGCAGAGGAGTTTCATGGGCGAGTGATGAGCGTATTCAATCTCGTATTCAACGGCATGTCGCGCATTGGAGCGCTGGGAGTGGGCGCGATGGCCGAGGTCACCAGCGTACCTTGGGCTCTTGGCTTGGGCGCAATCGTCAGCTTGGTCTGGGGCCTGAGTGTAATCTGGAGAATGCCGTATGTGCACCGGCTGCGTTGAAGGACTCGTCGATGGTTAGTGCAGAGACCGCTGACTTAGAGAATAGACACCGTTTTCGCCACCTCCCTCCTACTGCGGTCCCGATTCAGGGGAGCGACCTGCGCAGCGGGTTGGCCTCTATCTTGAATTCCAACGGTGCGGTGGCTCGGTTCCGCACTCTCCTGGCGGAGCGGACGGGCAGCCCAGGTTGTTATCTCGTTTCGTCGGGGCGCGCGGCATTGACCGTCATCCTGCTTGCTCTGAAGCGCCTATCAGCGCGCTCCCGAGTCGTTGTTCCGGCCTATGGCTGCCCAACGGTCCCCCAGGCCGTGCTAAGAGCAGGCCTCGAACCCGTGCTGTGCGATGTTTCCCCGCTGACGCTGGACCTAGACCGGGCAGCACTGAGGCACCTCATCAACAGCGATCTGCTGGCCATCGTCCCCGTTCACCTGTACGGCTTGGCCCAAGACGTGACCGATCTGATGGCGGTAGGACGAGAGTTTGACATTTTTGTGATCGAAGACGCCGCCCAGGCATTCGGCGCCAGGTTGAAGGGGCGAATGGTGGGCAACTGGGGCGACGCGGGACTCTACAGCCTGGGCAGGGGCAAATGCCTTCCGACCGGGCACGGGGGGATAATTGTCTCCCGGGGACGGTGCGCAACTGCCATCTCAGAAGTGGTGCGCGAGATAGTCCGCGACGCGCCCGAGTGGGACATCGGGTCTCTGGCCTTGTTTCTGGGCTATGGGCTGGCGACCCGTCCGAGGGGATGGTGGTTCGTGGTTCGCACCCCGCTGAATCCAGCGAAGAGAGGGATGGACCTTCGGAAGTTGCCTCCCATCCGTTTGATTGAGCTGTCGGCAGTCCAGGCCGGAATTGGCGCTTCTATAGTTGCCCGGCTGGATGAGATACATAAGGCCCGCCGAGAGAATGCGGGAAGGCTGATGGACGAATTGACCGAACTCCACTTCGTGACGCTGCCAGAGATCTCACCAGGCGCTGAACCGGTATTCCTGCGCCTGCCGATGGTAGTAGATGGAGAGGAACGTGCAAACAAGCTCTTTGACCTGCTCTGGCGAGAGGGGATCGGGGTGAGCCGGTCGTACCGGCGCACGCTGGCCGACCTATTTTCCGACACGCTTTGCTCCAACGGCAAAGACTTTCCCGGAGCCTCGCGGCTAGCCACCTGCCTGCTGACGCTGCCCACCCATTCCTATCTGAAGGAAGGAGATATTTCGCGCATTGTCCGGGCGTTTCAAAATGTAGACCGTCAGAATCGGAAATAGGAGGAACGTCGATGCCAGTACCGCCTCCAGACGAAGAGATGTTAGCCCGGATGCCCATGCCATTTGACGAGTACCTGGCGCTGCGTCCACGCGGCCGTCTCACGTTTCTCAAACAAAAACTGTTCAACATGATCGCCCGCGCTACGCTTCACCCAGGGCTTAGGCTCTGGCTTTACCGTCAAACGGGGGTGAACATTGGTGAGGATTGCGTCATCGAGATGTACTGCTATCTGGATGACCATTTTCCAGAGTTGATCTTTCTTGAAGATCACAGTGGGCCATCTCGCCACGTCGTCATCATCTGCCATGATAGCGTTGCTGCCAAGGCGGATCACAATGGGTCCGCAAGGCCCGGATTCGACAGTCGACACGGATTTGTGGCTCCGGTGAGGCTGAAGAGCTACTCAGGCGTGGGCGCTGGTAGTATCCTGCTGCCTGGCGTGACTATCCACGAAGGGGCATATGTGGGGGCCGGCGCCGTTGTGAACAAGGATGTACCGCCCTATTCTGTCGCCGTTGGGGTTCCAGCCAAGGTGATCAAGCACTTGAAACCCGACAAAGCGAAATAGCTGTCGCGTGGTCGCTGCCTTCCCTTCTTGAACTAGGACACCATGAACCATCGTCAAACGGACTGGACGGGTGGATGGCAACGAACGTCAGCACGCTTGTGTGAAATCGCTTAAAGAACAATAGGGAGTGAAGGATCAAACAGAGGGGAGATTGCAGTGGACAGGTGCACAAGATGTATCTTGCCAGACACTTACCCAGGGATAGAGTTCAACGAGGAGGGTGTCTGCAACTATTGCCTTGCCCACAAGGAATGGAGCTACTTGGGCAAAGAGAAGTTGGATGAGTTTCTTGAGCCTTTTCGAAACAAGGGTGAAAGATACGATTGTGTAGTTGGAATAAGTGGCGGGAGAGATAGTTCCTACATGTTGTACTATCTCGCAAAGGAATATGATTTGAGGGTGGTTGCATACACCGCTGATCATGGTTTCATCCCTGAGGTGGCGAAAGCCAATATGAAACGGATGACAGACACATTGGGTGTAGAGCTTATTACTGAAGAGACTGACTTCTTGAAGAGGTGTGTGCAGAACAACGTCTCAGCGTGGTTGCGCAAACCTTCGCCTGCCATGGTCCCGATGATATGCTGCGGCTGCAAGCTTGGGGGGCCTCGTGGACTACTAGGATTTGCCAAGAGGAACAAGATCCCTGTGATTGCGGTCGGGATAGACACTCCAGTAGAGAGAGCCAACCTCAAGTGGGGGTTTTTCTCTGACAATCCTCTGAGCAGGCGTGTGAGCAAGAACAGACAGCTTTCACTGTTGCTCGGTCTCTCGTATGAGTTGGCTCAGAACCCATTCTACTTGACCCCC
>CAZNMJ010000116.1:0-10122 GCA_964573815.1 uncultured Anaerolineales bacterium | reverse complement strand
GTATATATCCCGCCTGGGCGATGCTGGAGTAGGCCAACATGCGCTTGATGTTTGTCTGCCGGATGGCCGTCAGGTTGCCCAGGGTCATGGTCACCAGGGAAATCCCCATCAGCACAGCTACCCAGTCGATCTGGAATAGTGGCAACGCTACCAGCAGCACGCGCATCAGCACGGCGAAGCCCATGGCCTTAGGTCCCACTGAGAGCAAGGTGGCCACCGGCGTGGGTGCACCCTCGTAGGCTTCGGGCGACCACTGATGGAAAGGCACCAGGGCCATCTTGAAGGAGAAGCCAGCCAGCATGAAGAGCATGGCGGGCAGGAGCAGATACCGGGTGGGAGGCATGGTGGCTCGCATGGCTGCCAGGTTGGTGGCGATCTCACCCAGGTCCGTCGTGCCGGTGGCTCCATACACCAGTGACATGCCGTAAAGCATCAACGCCGACGTCACAGCCCCATACAGGAAGTACTTCAATCCACCCTCGCTGGACTTAGGATCGCCCCTGAAGAAGCCCACCAGCACGTAGGATGTCAGACTCATGAACTCGATGGACAGGTAGATCATGATCAGGTTTGTGGCGGAGGCCATCAAGGTCATGGCCAGGGTGGCGAGAAGTAGCAGACCATAGAATTCACCCCGGTAACGGGTCCTCGCCCTCATGTACTCCATGGATGCGAGAATCACCAGCCCAGCGGCCAGGCAGGCGATGACGGTAAAGTACAGTGAGTAGGCATCGACGTGTACCATGCCTGACAGAAGGCTCTCGTCAGCGCGCAGCACCAGAAGGTAGAGGGAGACACCCAGAACTGGGAGGAGCCCCGCGAGGGCCAGATAGGCCAAAGCATCCTTAGCCTTCTTGATCAGCAGATCCAGGCCCAACACCAGCAGGGCCCAGATCAGAAGGAGCAGTTGCGGTGAGAGCAGGATTAACGTTTCAGCCCAGTCCAATTTGGAACCTCCATTCGCAAAGGGAACCCTCGGACACCTAACCGCCTATCCTCAAGGACAAGGTCTGGAGCAAGTTGTAGACGGTGTTGTTCATCATGTTGAGTATGGGCACTGGGTACAGACCGAACAGGCACATGAAGAAGATCAAGGGGGCCATGCACAGCAACTCGTATCGCTCCATGTCGGACAGCTCGGCCCACTTCTCGTTCAACGGGCCCAGGAACATACTCTGAATCACCTTCCATAGGAAGAAGGCAGCGGTAAACAGCACTCCCAGCACACCAAGAGCAGTCAGCAAGGGGATGATGGCCACGGAGCCTCGGAAGACCATGAATTCGGAGACGAAGCCGGCCAGGCCCGGCAGGCCGAGGGAGGCCAGACAGGTGGTTATCATGACGGCGTAGTAGAAAGGCACCCTGGTGCCGAGCCCCCCGAAGGCCTTGAGGTCCCTGGTGTGGGCGCGCTCGTAGATCACACCCACCAGGAGGAACAAGCCTCCCGTGATGATGCCGTGATTGAACATCTGCATTACCGCGCCGTTGACCGCAACAGTCGCACTGTCCAGCACAGCGGGATCAGTCGCCATGTTGAAGCCGGCATAGGCGGCGGCGGCCACGCCCAGCATGACATAGCCCATGTGATTCACCGACGAGTAGGCGATGAGTTTCTTCAAATCCCACTGGGCCATGGACACCAGAGCGCCGTAGACGATGCTGGCTAGGGCCAGAATGCCTACAACGGGTGCGTAGACCTGGAAGGCTCCCGGGAAAATCGGTAGGAGGATGCGCAGGAACCCGTAGCAACCCAGCTTAAGCAATATGCCAGCAAGGATCACACTGCCGGCTGTTGGGGCCTCGACGTGGGCGTCAGGCAACCAGGTGTGGAACGGGAAGAGCGGCACCTTGATAGCGAAGGCAGCAAACATGGCCCAGAAGGCCATCGATTGCAGGACGAAATTGCCGGAAAACGGCTGGCGTGCCGCCATCTCGATGATGCTGAAGGTCTCTTCGGCGACGTACATGCCGAGGATGGCCAACAGCATGAGCACGCTGCCAGCCAAGGTGTACAGGAAGAACTTGATGGCCGCGTACTCCCGGCGTTCGCCTCCCCAGACGCCGATCAGGAAGTACATCGGTACGAGCCCAATCTCCCAGAAGACGTAGAACAGGAAGAAGTCAAGGGAGGTGAAGACCCCGATCATTCCCATCTCTAGGAGGAGGAAGAAGAAGAAGTACTCCTTCACTCTCACGTTGATCACGCGGGAGGAGTAGTAGAGGGAAATGACGGTCAGAAGAGTGGTCAGGAAGACCATAGGCACGCTAATGCCGTCCACCCCCATCCGGTAGTAGATATCAAGGCTCGGTATCCACTGATACACCTCCACGAACTGGATGGTGCCCGCCTGATAGTCATAGTTGAACCAGAGTATGATGGCCAGGATGAAAGGGATCAGGCTCAACAAGATGGAGAAGAGCTTGATGGTCCTCTCGCTCTGCCTGGGGATAGCCAATACCACCAGGGCCCCCAGCAGGGGCGTGAGGGTGATCAAAGTCAGAATGGGAAAGCCTTCCATCTAAACATCCTCCTTGAAGATTGAAGATTGCTCACAAGTATAGGAATACACCTATCAGCAACAGTACGCTGATGACGACGATTATCATGTAGTTCTGCACGTGACCGGTCTGGATGTAGCGCAACTCCTGACCCACGGCTGAGGTTACTCGGCCGAAGCCGTTGACGATTCCGTCGATGACGTAGACGTCGAAGAGGCGGCTGACCCACGAGCAGCGTTCCGTCAGTTTGCCGATCAGGTTCACAACGCCGTCTATCACGGCTAGGTCGAACCTGGCGCAGATGCTCGAGAACGCGATTGAGCCGCGGATGACGGTGCCGCGGTAGATCTCGTCGATATAGTACTTGTTCCTCAACACAGTCCAGACGACGCCCATGCGCTCCAGAGGGTCTCGCTGGCCGGCCAACAAGGGCTTCCGCCCATATACGAGATACCCGACCCCAATGCCTCCCAGAGCCATGCTGACGGAGATGAGCATCACAGTGGGGTTAAAGTCCACATGGGGCAGGTGCACATAACCCCAGTGGAGAAACTGTTCCCCGAGAAAAGCCTCGATACGATTGCCGATCAGAGGCCCCAGGATGGGGAAGTCTTCAGGGACGCCGAGGAATCCCAGTAGCGCCGCCCCTATGGCCAAGATGATGAGCGGGACATACATCACCGCTGGACTCTCGTGGGCGTGAATCTCGGTCTCCCGAGGCTCGCCAAAGAAGGTGAGGCATACTTGGCGGGTCATATAGAAAGCGGTGATGAAGGCAGCGATGGTGCCGACGATCCACACGACAGTGTTCAAATCGAAGGCGAGGGCTAGGATCTCGTCCTTGCTCCAGAATCCCGACAACGGCGGCACGCCTGCCAAGGCCAGCATGCCGATGAGGAAGGTCCAGAACGTGTAGGGCATCTTCTTCCGCAGGCCGCCCATTTGTTTCATGTCGTTGGTGTCGGTGCCATGGATCACCGATCCGGAGCCCAAGAACAGGAGCGCCTTGAAGAAGGCGTGGGTGACAAGGTGGAAGATAGCCCCCACGAACCCCGCCAGGCCCAAGGCCATGATCATGTACCCCAGCTGGCTGATGGTAGAGTAGGCGAGCACCCGCTTGATGTCGTCCTGGGCTATGGCGATGGTGGAGGCGAACAGTGCGGTGAAGGCGCCGATGGCAGCCACCCACACCAGAGCAGGAGCGGGCGGCAGGACGAGAAAGATGGGCAGCATGCGTGCTACCAGGAACACGCCGGCGGCAACCATGGTGGCGGCGTGAATCAACGCCGAGACTGGGGTGGGGCCCTCCATGGCGTCGGGAAGCCAGACGTGCAGCGGGAACTGCGCCGACTTGCCCACAGCCCCGGCGAAGACCAGCAGGGCCGTGACGTACATCAGAGTGGGGTTGTTCTTGGCCACAACTTCCACTCCGTCAAACACCGCCTCGAAGATCAATTCTCCAGTCTGCCAATAGAGCACGACCATCCCCAGCATGAACAGCACATCGCCAATACGGGTAGTGATAAACGCTTTCAGGCCGGCCCACATCGCCGAAGGCTTTTCGAACCAGAAGCCGATCAACAGGTAGGAGCAGAGCCCCATCACCTCCCAACAGACAAAGAGCAGGAGCAGATTGTCGGCCACCACGAGGCCCAACATCCCGGTAGCGAAAAGGCAGATATAGGCGAAGAAACGGGAGTAACGGGGGTCGCCCTCCATGTAGCCGAGGGAATAGATGAAGATCATCAAGCAAACCAGGGGAACCATGAACAGCAATGCCACCGTCAGCGGGTCTATCTGCACGCCGACATCCAGGGTCGTGGCACCCGTAGGAATGCTTATCAGCGTGAGATGGACGGCCGGCTCCTCTGCGAACTCGGGCATCCGGGCCACAGCGGCGAACAGGATGACCATGGACAGCACGAAAGAGATGGCGATGGCGCCCACGGCCAGATAGCTGCTCAGCTTGTGGTTCCGCCGGGTGAAGACCACGATGATGGCGAAGGTGACCAAGGGAACGATGGGAATGAAAGGCACGAGAACCAAGAAATCTTCCATAGTAACCTCGTTGCTAGACTACTGCATCACAAGGCAGGGCGACGCATCACCACTTCATCATGTCCACGTCTTCGACGATGACAGTCTCCTGGTTGCGGAAAATGGCGATGATAAGGGCCAGGCCGATGGCCGCTTCCGCGGCGGCGACGGTGATGACGAACACAGCGAAGACCAGACCGGTGAGCAACTCTGGCGTGATGTAGCGCCAGAAGGCGATGAGGTTGATGATCACCGCGTTCAGCATCAATTCGATACCCATCAAGATGCCGATGGCGTTGCGTCGGGCGAGGGCCCCGTAGAGCCCGATACAGAATAGTATTGCCGCTACGATCAAGTACCAATTCAAGGGTATCATCATTGCCGCTCCCTACTTCTCTCCTTCCTTCTCCTCATGGAGGCCACCCACGGGCTCTTCCTCTCGGGCGATGATGATCGCTCCTATCAAGGCCATCAGCAGGATCACAGAGGCCACTTCGAATGGAAGAACGTAGGTACCGAGAAGGCTCTGACCGAGGGCCGCGATGGCATCGGTAGGTGTGGGTGCAGCCGACACCTGCCAACTGGCGGTGACGACGACATAAAGCATCACTGCCACCAGGCAGACAGCGACGATGAGGGCGATCCACCATTGCTCGTTCCAACGACGCACGGTCTTGCCCATCACTCTCTCGGTGAGCATGATGGCGAAGATGATCAGCACGGCGATGGCGCCTACGTAGATCAGCACCTGGACCGCCGCCAAGAAGGGCGCCTCCAGGAGGACGTAGAACCCAGCCACGAGGAAGAGACAGGCTACGAGCATCAGAGCGCTGTAGAAGATATTCCTGGTGGTGACCACCCCTACGGCCAAGCCCACGGCGGCCACGGCCAAGACGATGAAGACGATCTGCTCCACACTCATGATGGCTGCGCCTCCTTCTCCTCCACGGGCCAGACTCCGTTGGGCGCGTACTTGCGGCCCAACTCCAGCATCTGCTCCAGGTCGAGCATCAGAGCTGCTCCCTTGCTATAGGCGCCTGTCTCCAACTCTGGAGAGTGTCCCAGGGCGTCCTGCGGGCAGATCTGGACGCAGAAGCCACAGAACATGCACGTGTTCATGTCGTACTCGTAGGTTTCTGGCACCCTCTGGTCATCTACCTTCTCCTCCGCCCGGGTGACCCTGATGCTCTCCGTGGGACAGGTCCGTTCACACAGCCCGCAGGCGATGCACTTGGTGATGCCTGTCTCCGGGTTCGTCAACAGGATCAACGGGCCGCGATAGCGGGGAAACATGGCTATTCTCTCTTCGGGATACTGGATGGTGAAGGCGCCTCGTTGGGTAACACCCATCCTCTCGAACACTGGTCGTGAGCGATATCTCCACGGGAACTTCCCCAAGTCGCCCACGTAGGTGTCGATGAAGCGCCTAAGGGTGACCGACATCCCTTTGAGTATTCCAAAACCAAGCATAGCTCATTCCTTCTCGAATCCGCTGGTAGTGTGCGCTTCAGCGCATCTCTAGGGCTGAAAGCCCCACTACGAACTCCATCGCTATGAACTCTCCGTCTGCGCTGCGGGCGTCCTCGGAACCAGCACCACCTCTCGCCTCTCCCTCTTCCAACGGGGATACTTGACGAGGGCGATGCACACGATGACCACGACATTCATGGCAACGAAGGCTATAGCACCCACAAGGCTAGGCAGCGGAACCAGCTTCGCCACCAGGGCGGTGAGCATGAGATTGGCCAGGGCCAGGGGCACGAGAGTCTTCCAGGCGAAGTTCATCAACTGGTCGACCCGCAAGCGCGGCAGCGTGCCTCGCAGCCAGATGAGTACAAAATAGAGGAAGTAAGACTTGATGAAGAACCAGGCCCACGAGGGCAGTATGGGGCCTTGCCATCCCCCTAGGAACACCGTAGTGGCGATGGCACAAATGCTGAAGGCATTGATGTATTCCGCCAGCAAGAACATGGCGAACTTGATGCCGCTGTACTCGGTGTGATAGCCGGCCACGATCTCCGACTCGCCCTCTGGCAGGTCGAAGGGAGAACGATTCACCTCCGCGACGGCGGCGGTGAAATAGAGGACGAAGGCCAGGGGTTGCAGGACGATAAAGGGCAGTCGCCACTGGCCTTGCGCCTCCACGATGGAGACCATGGAGAGGGAACCAACCAGCAGCAATACGCCCACGACGGACAGGACCATGGGGATCTCGTAGCTGATCATCTGGGCCACCGTGCGCATACCGCCCAGGAGTGAGTACTTGTTGCGGGAAGACCAGCCAGCCATGAAGATGGCGATGGTGACCAGTGAGCCGACCGCCACGATGTAGAGGTAGCCGATACCCAGGTCAGCAGCCACCATGCCGCGACCGAAGGGAAGGACGGCCAGAACCATGAAGGTAGGGATCACCGGCACCACGGCGGCCAGGTTGAAGATCAAGCGGTCAGCTTTGGTGGGGGTGACGTCTTCCTTAGTCAGCAGCTTGACCATATCGGCCACACACTGCAACAACCCCCACGGACCGAAGCGGTTGGGGCCATACCGATCCTGTATGCGACCGATGAGCTTTCGTTCGTAGACGTTGATCCAGATGATCGATGCCAGCCCGAAGAAGATCAGAACGAGGACTGTGGCGAACATCATGGTGAAGGTCACGCCCCAGTCCGGCAGGAAGTTCGCGAGTTGGCCAGAGACCCAGAAGCTCAGCTTGACGAAGATCTGGTCAACGAACTCCAGTATTCCTTGGATTGACTGCATGCCACACTCCTAGCCTATCTATCCACCTCACCCATGGTGATGTCAATGCTGCCAATGATGATGACCAGATCGGCTATCTTCTGCCCCCTGGCCATATAGGGCAGCGCCTGCAAGTTCACGAAACTCGGAGCACGGATCTTGTAGCGGTACGGGTTCTCGCTGCCGTCGCTCACCAGGTAGAACCCCAACTCGCCCTTGGGCGCCTCGATACGATGGTAGATGTCACCTTCTGGTGGTCTGAAAACCCTCTTCTTTGGGGTCGCGGTCTCGCCCTCGGGCAGGTCTCTGAGGGCCTGCTCGACGATCTTCACGCTTTGCCGCATCTCGGCGATGCGTACGAGATACCGGTCGAGTACATCACCCACAGTGCCCGCCACGATGTCGAAGTCGAAACGGTCGTAGATGGAGTAGGGCTCGGCCTTGCGAACATCGTAGGGCACGCCAGAGGCGCGCAAGAGCGGGCCCGTGCACCCGTATTCTACAGCCACGTCGGGAGGCAGGATCCCCACGTTGCGGCAACGCATCTGCAGAATCTCATTGTCCGTCAGCAGCCGCTCCAATTCATCAATGAATCCCGGTACTGCGGCCACAAATTCCTTGCACTCGGGCAGGAATCCCTCCGGCAGATCGGCGGATACCCCTCCGATCCAGAAGTAGTTGGGCATCATGCGTGAGCCAGCGGTCATCTCCCAAAGATCTACGACCAGTTCCCGCCACCTGAGGCAGTAGAACATAGGGGTAAAGAAGCAGCCCAGCTCGTTGAGAAGGAACCCTACGGCTATCATGTGATTGACGATGCGGTTCAGTTCCACCATGATGATGCGAATGTATTTCGCTCGCTCGGGCGGATCGATCTCGGCGAGCTTTTCCACGGCCAGCACGTAGGCGAACTCGTTGGACATGGGGCTGATATAGTCCAGCCGATCGGTGAAAGGGGTGTTCTGAATCCAGTTGTTCTTCTCGCCGATTTTCTCGTGATTTCGGTGCAGATAGCCCACCACCGGTTCCACATCCACGATGGTCTCTCCATCCAGGGAGAGGATGAGGCGGAATACGCCGTGGGTGCTGGGGTGCTGGGGCCCCATGTTGACGGTGATGGTCTCGGTCTTCAACTCGGTCATAGTGTCGGTCTCCGCTAGGCGCTAGCTAAAGGTATATTCGTCCTCGCTACCAGGGAAATCCTTGCGCAGGGGATGGCCCTCGAACCCCTCCCACATCAGGATACGGGTGAGGTTCGGGTGTCCGGAAAAGCGTATGCCCATCAGGTCCCAAGCCTCACGTTCCTGCCAGTTGGCCGCTGGCCAGACTCCCACCACAGAGGGAACCTCTGGTTTCTCACGTTGGGCATGGACTTTCAGGATCACCGGGCCGCCTTCCTTCTTCGTACAGTAGAGGTGGTAGACCACCTCGAAGTGGTCGGGATAGTCCACGCCGGTGACGGAGGAGCAGTAGTCGTACTCTTCCTCGTCGCGCAAGTACTGGGCCAGCTCCAACAGGTTCTCGCCTTTCACCACAATGGCGGCGTCCTTGCCTTCCAGATACTCCAATTGGAACTGAGGGAACTTCTCTGCCAGGCGGTCAAAGGTCTCTTGGGCGGTCATTAGCTCTCCTCCCCTTTCGGCAGGACCAGGCCCCGAGCTCCATACTCAGGGACGGGGAACTCCCGGCTCACGTCCTTGCGATACCAGGGAGAGGTGCGGATCGTTTCTTCTCTGATCTGCTTGTGCAGCTTGAGGATAGCGTCCAGCAAGCTTTCGGGCCTGGGCGGGCAACCGGGGACGTATACGTTGACGGGAAGGTACTTGTCAACGCCTGGCACGACATTGTATCCATCTTTGAATGGTCCACCGGAGATGGCGCAGGCGCCCATCGCTAGCACATATTTCGGCTCCGGCATCTGGTCGTATAGACGAACCACCTGAGGAGCCATTTTCTTGGTGACGGTCCCCGACACGATCATCAGTTCCGACTGCCGAGGTGAGGCTCTCAGGAACTCCATCCCGAAGCGAGCCAAGTCGAATCGCGAGGTGACCGTTACGATCATCTCGAAGGCGCAACAGGCCACGCCGAACATGACGGGCCACACCGATGCTGCCCGTCCCAAGTTGTATATCCAGTCGACCGGCGCTATGAATACGTTTCGCCTCAACTCAGGGGGAACCAGATCTTCTTGGGTCATATCAACTCCCTTCCCTAGCCCCGGGCTGCACTCTCGACGGCGTGAAGGTTACACCCATTCCAGGACACCCTTGCGCCACGCGTAGATGAGGCCGCCGAGTAAGATCATCAGGAAGATGAACATCTCCACCAGGGCGAAGAGGCCCAGTTGGTTGTAGGCCACAGCCCAGGGGTAAAGAAAAACGGTCTCCACATCGAAGATGACGAAGATCAGGGCGTAGATGTAGTACTGGACCCTGAACCGCACCCACGTCTCGCCGATGGTTTCGAGACCGCACTCGTAGGTAGATTTCTTCACGGGGTCTGGTTTCCTGGGGCGCAGAAGGAAGCTGAGGAACATGGCGATGAGGGGAAAGAGAGCGGCTACGACCAGGAGTAGCCCTATGAGAGCGTAGTCTGTCACAGACACAACCTCCTTGCCAGGAGCCCCTTTGCCGACGCACCCGTATCAATGGGCCACAGGCTTCTACCGGGGCGTATCCATGAGTGGCCAGCTACATAACCACTATCTTAGCAGCAAAAGGTGAAAAAGTGGTCATAGCTGGGTCATAGTTTGGTCAAAATCCAACGGACTGGCTATAATGGTTGCGACCAATCTCGGAGGCGAATTATAGAATAGGTCGCGTGAGAATGCAAATGGTGGCCATT
>CAZNMJ010000115.1:0-10180 GCA_964573815.1 uncultured Anaerolineales bacterium | reverse complement strand
AGTAGTGGTTCCAACGCATGCGGGCGAACGGAGCTCGCCCGCATGCGTCTGTATTCAACAAGGAGTAGTTAAGGCAGTGTCCACCCCAGACGCTGGAGGAAGCTTGCTTGTGCACGCTGAAAGAACTTGGGGGGTCAATTGGTCTCGGGCCAAGAAACACGTGACGGGGTGGCTCTTTGTACTGCCTTGGGTGGTGGGCTTTCTGATCCTTATGTTATTCCCCTTCATCGCTTCGTTCCTCCTGAGTTTCGCCCGGTACGAGTTGGTTAGCTCTCCAGAGTTCGTCGGCATGCGGAATTTCGTCCACACCTTTGCGGAGGACCCCAAGTTTTGGATTTCTTTGCGTGTCACCTTTTCCTACGCCCTGATGACCATCCCGCCGGGCACGGTGATGGCCGTACTGGTGGCGGTGCTTCTCAACCAGAAGGTATTTGGGGTCACCCTGTTCCGAACGGCTTTTTACGTTCCCGCTGCAGTCAGTGGTGTGGGCCTCGCCTTGCTATGGACGTTTATCCTGGACAGGAATGGCCCGATAAACTGGGGCCTGGGGCTGATAGGCATCAAGGGGCCAAACTGGCTGTGGGATATCCGTTGGGCTCTTCCTTCCCTAGCGCTAATGAGCTTGTTCAGCGTCGGGGGCTCCATGGTGATTATTCTGGCCGCCTTGCAGGGCATTCCACAAGAGCAATATGAAGCTGTGGAGATCGATGGGGGAGGCGAATTGGCCAAGTTCTGGAACGTGACCATCCCCCAGATCTCCCCCGCGATCTTTTACAACGTGACGATGAGTCTGATAGGGGTTCTGCAGACCTTCCAGGAGGCCTACATCATGACTCAGGGGGGGCCCGGTAACGCAACCCTTTTCTATGGCTTGCACTTATTCAGGAACGCTTTCATGTACTACCGGATGGGTTACGCCTGTACGCTCGCATGGGTGATGTTCCTGGTGATACTGACGATCACCGGCTTCAACTTCCTGGGGGGCAAGTACTGGGTTTTCTACGAAGCTGAACGGCCTCGCTAGATGCTTCCAGTGTAATCCTGCGTGCGCAGGCAGAGCCGGGGGGAACACCCCCGTGTTGCACAACCAGCTTGGAAGCGTTCAGGATATAACGGATGCATTAACTGGGACGGGGCAAAATGACAACGGTCTCTTGGGCTCAAACCAAGTCCTTTAGGCGTCGTTTCCGCAAAGTGGTTGCTTACACTCTGCTCTGTCTGGGCTTTGCTTGGTTCATGTTCCCTCTGGCCTGGATGTTTCTCGGTTCATTCAAGACCTATAAAGATATCAATCAGATTCCGCCACGTCTGTTTCCCTCGACCTTTCATCTGGCCAACTACCCAGAGGCGTGGGCCAGCGTTCCCTTTGCTCGCTATTTCGCTAATACGATCATCATCGTAGTCTTTAACGTGGTGGGTAGCGTTATCAGTGCTTCTCTGATAGGCTACGCTTTTGCCCGACTCCGCTTCTGGGGACGCGACGTCTTGTTTGGCCTCATGCTGAGCACGATGATGCTGCCCTTCTGGGTGACTATTATTCCTCAGTTCCTGATCTACAAAGCGGTGGGCTTGACCAACACCTGGGTGCCCTTGATTCTGCCCTCCTTTCTGGGGCATGCCAGTTACATCTTTCTGAGTCGGCAGTTCTTCCTGACCCTGCCCCGTGAACTGGACGAGGCCGCTGAGCTTGACGGCTGTGGCAAGTTCGGCATCTACTGGCGTATCTTGATGCCTCTCTGCAAGCCTATTATGGCCACTATCATGATCTTCGCCTTCATGAGCACATGGAATAACTTCATGATGCCCCTCATCTACCTCAGCAACCCGACGCTGTACACAGTGTCTATCGGGTTGGCCTTCATGAGGGGGGAACTTGCGGAGGGAGCGCCAATACAAGGGTTGCTTATGGCAGCGAGCGTGTTCACGTCCTTGCCGATGATGGCTGTCTTCTTCGTGGGTCAGAGGTACTTTGTGCGGGGCATCGCTCTAACTGGACGTACAGGTATGTAGCTCCTCAGGTGTGCCGCCGAGATCGCTCAACAGGTGAATCGAGAAGGAGATTCGACATGAGAACAGTTGTTGAGCCACGCAGGGAGATTCCAGTGACGATGGAAGTGGACGTGATCGTTGCCGGGGCCGGTATGTCGGGCATTGCGGCGGCGGTTGCATCTGCCAGAAATGGCGCCGATACGCTTCTTGTTGAGCGTAATGGCGTCGTGGGCGGTGTTGCCACGGCGGGCCTGGAGTTAGGTTGGGCTAACCATTACTTCATGCTAGACGGCGAGCAGGTGGCGAAGGGGATCGGTTTGGAGTTGATTGCGAGACTGGTGGAACGTGGGGGGACGAGCCCAGGTTGGGCTGAACACCGCAAGATCACCTTCGACCCCGAGATATACCAGGATGTGGTTCTTGACATGCTCGAGGAGTCCGGGGTCAAACTCCTGATGCATACTGTAGTATCAGACGCTATCGTCTGCGACAACGAGTTGCAGGGGGTTGTGGTTGAGAACAAGTCTGGCAGGCAGGCGATTCTGAGCAAGGTGACGGTGGACACGACCGGAGACGCTGACGTGGCTGCCAGAGCAGGGGCTCCCTATGAAGACAAGCCCCAAGGCAGCTCGTCCCTGCTCTTCAGGATGGCCGATATCGATTTTCAGAAGGCTTACGAATATGTAAAAGCGAACCCCAAGGAGTTTGTGCCTTTCGAGAGTTCCTCAGTTAGAGCCGACGTGGCCTATTTTGAGAGGATGTGGCTGGAGCATGGTCTCTTCACCTTGGAAGACAATCATGGCTTGGCTGGGATGCGAGAAAGAGCTATCGCCAACGGTGACTACGCCGACGAGATAGGTATATGCTCTCAGCTGAGCAGGATGGGCATCGATGGCATGGGCTGGAATGGAACCGCGGTAATCAACACGGGCATGTTCCGAATAGACCATCTGGACCAGTTTGAGATCACCAAGGCCGAGATTCAAGGGAGAAAGGCCGCGTTCTACGTTGCGGAGTTTCTAAGGAAGTACTTCCCCGGCTTTGAGAATGCCTTCGTTGTGTCCATCGCCCAAGACCTGGGTGTAAGAATGAGCCGTCGCATCATCGGCGAGTACGTGTATACGGTCGATGATGCGGAGAACCATGTCCGATTCGATGACGTCATCGGTAGGACTCATGCTCGTCATCTTCGATATGGGTCAACCGGTGTGGATATGCCATACCGGATCCTGGTGCCCCAGAAGATTGACAACCTCCTGGTGGGAAGTGGCAAGAGTGTGTCGGCCGACTCGCAGAGCATAGGTTCACCACTGCGAGACATGATGGGTTGTCTCACCTTGGGTGAGGCGGCAGGCACCGCGGCCGCCTTGTCGGCCAGAGGCGGTGTGACGCCCAGGGCCCTGGACGTGAAAGGGCTGCAGAGGATGCTTGTGAAGCAGGGCGTGCATCTAGGGGATACGGAAAGACTCAAGGAATTGGGGCTATTATGAGCGGGACACCCGAACCCTTTCTGGACTGGTACGGTATCTATGCAGGGCGGGCAGAGTATGGGGAGGATGGTCAGGCACGGATCGACGGGGCGCCCTGGGGGGTGCGCCTCTCGGTGCAGGAGGCGGAGAAGTCAGAACCTGTGCTGGTGCAGGACCGTCCTTGGGAAACCAATCTCTGGTCGGCTACCGTTCTCCACGAGGAGGGGCGGTATCGGATGTGGTACAACGCCGGCTCGGTCGCAGGGCGTCGCGACAGCGAGGGGCGAAGTATGTGCTACGCTGAGAGCGAGGACGGTTTCCATTGGATAAAGCCAGCGTTGGGACTGCACGAGTTCGAGGGATCCAAAGACAACAACATCGTTCTGCCCTACCAAGGGGATGTTGGAAGCGTGTTCCGGGATCCCAGCGCTCCCGAGTCCGAGCGATACAAGATGGTCTACGATGCCAGGCTTGCAGGAAGACTGGTGGTGCGCGGAGCAGTCTCCCCCGATGGGATTCGGTGGACGAAGATCGAGGATCCCATTCTCGATATGCCTTGCGATACGATGAATACCGCCTGCTATGATGAGGATAGAGGCCACTACGTTGGGCATTTTCGCGTCTGGGACGGAGGGCGTCGGTGTATTGGGATGGCCGAGACGGCGGACTTCCGGCACTGGCCGCGGCCACACATTGTGCTTCAGCCGGATCCTCAGGACCCACCCACTGACGATCTCTATACCAATGCCTACTCGCCATATCCTGGGGTGAAGTACTACCTCATGTTCCCTAGCGTCTACCACCGGGTGCGAGACACGCTGGACATCCAGCTGGCAGTGAGTCGTGACGGCCGTCGTTGGGTGCGTCCAGAGAGGAAGGCGATCGTCCCCGTGGGGCCAGAAGGGAGCGGCGAGGAGGGAAGAGTATACGCGGGCCCTGGTTTGATCCCTCTTGGCCCAGAGCGTTGGGGCCTGGTTTACACGGGGCACCCCACCCGCCACAATGAGCCATGGGGAATCGGCCAGTGCCGTTGGGCCATGTGGTTGAAGGACAGACTGGTGGCGTTGGAAGCTCAGGTTGAGGGCCAGGTGGAGCTTCTCCCCCGAGAGTGTCACGGGGACAGCTTACTGCTGAACTACCACACAGAGCCCCACGGGTGGGTGAGGGCGGAACTGGTCGGAGGAGAACGAGGACGCGATGTTCTGGAAGGGTACTCCTTCGAGGAATGTGATCTGGTGCAGGGAGATAGCCTGGAGAAAGCGGTAACCTGGAGGGGGAAAGCGGATCTGTCCGGACTCAGAGGCATGAACGTGTCGGTCAGAATCCGGATGGCTTGGGCAAAGCTCTTCTCGGTGGGTATCTGAGAAGGCGTGTGTTGAAAGGAACGTGACCGGGTGCAAGGGGGCATGGTGTGCCATTGCTCGTAAGGGGGCACCTGCATCTGCTCATTGACAACGTACCCCTTCGGTAACAGTTGACGGGTGTGGTCCCAAAGTGCAGTCCCTCTATTCTGGCTAGTCTAAGGAGAAGAGACCAGTGTTCGATATCGACTTCAACACATATCGGATCGTGGATCTCTCCTACGAAGTTGTTCCTCCGGGAAGCGAGGAGCGCCCTTTTGAGATAACAAAGGGGTACCTGGCTGACAGAGCCTACAAGCATGATGTCAAGACCCACAGCCATGTGGGCACTCATGTGGAAGCACCGGCTCACTTCTTCGACGGAGGCAAGGATACCACTCAACTCCCTCTGACATCCTTTATGGGGCGGGCAATACTGCTCGACGTGGAAAGTGTAGCGGAGAATCCAGAGATCTCCCCTGGGTTTCTGGAAGAGGCCATCGGTGATCTGATAAGAGACGGGGACATCGTTATCTGCCGCAACTCAGATGAGGCGAGCAAGACCAGCGGGAATCTGCCCTGCCTCACCCCCGAAGCGGCTCTTTGGTTCAGAGAGCACAAGATCAAGATGCTGGGCATTGATAGCTTCTTCAGCCTGGGCAAGGACATCCGTGCTGGACGTGCCCTCCACGATATCTTGATGAGTGACGACGTGATCCTGATCGAAGGGTTGGACAACCTGGAAGAACTCGGAAAGAGCGAGTTCTTCTTCATGGCCTTGCCCTATAAGGTTAAGATGATGGACAGCTCGTGGGCGAGGGCAATCGCTGTTGAGTAGATCCAGGAAGGCGTGGGGCAGAGGTGATCCTGGTCGAGAACAATGGAGTCTTCGGGCCACGGCCCTCGACACTCAAGCAGGAGCGTTTCGACAGGTCAATGGGTGAAAAGGCAATCTAGGGAAGAGCAGCGATGAAGGACCAAGATGCCGACCGAAATCAAAGTCCGAAGCTCATCAATCTGGCCCGGGCCAGAGACCTCATGGATAAGCAAGGGATAGAGGTTCTAGTCGCCCATTCAAAGCACAACCTTTACTATTCATCGGAGTTCCGATGCTTTGACTACAAGATCTCATCCGGAGCAATCGCCTTCTCCATCATCACCAAGGAGCCTGGGCAGACACCGTATCTTGTCGCACCACACTCTGACAGGTTCATTCTGATCGACTTTCCATCGTGGATGGAGAGGAGATCATGGTTTGGCCACTACTACATCAAGGGGGCTCCAGAAAACAGCCAACCGCCGGAAGAGAGCCCTGTGACGGCTCTGGCTCGAGCTCTCTCAGAGTTGGGTGCTACGGGCAGGAGGATCGGGCTCGAGTTGGAGCTGATGCCGGTCTCTGTGTACGACAACATAAGAAAGGTTATACCGACAGCAGAGATTGTGAATGCTTCTCCGGTGTTCAGGTGGCTGAGGATGATCAAAAGCGCAGAGGAGATCAGCCGGCTGACCAGAGCCACCGAAATCATCGAGAATGCGGTTGCTGCTGCTTTCGAGGCCGCTCGGCCGGGGATTAGCGAGTTGGAATTGGAGAGAGTGGTCGCCAGGAGCGTGGCGGAGCAAGGGGCCGAACTGAGGTACATCACCATAGGCACAAATGGGAGAGCAGCCTACGGGCAGTGCTACCCAACCGAGAGGGAGTTAGAAGAAGGCGATGTTGTGAAGTTCGATGGGTCGGCGATTTACAAGGAGTATGTGTCAGACATTGGCTGCACATGTGTCGTTGGGCAACCGTCCCCCGAGCAGAGAGTCTATTACGATGTGGTTGCGAGGGCTGGACGAGTTGGCGTGGAGATGGTGAAACCAGGAGTCAAGATGGCAGACGTGTTCCACGCTGCCATGCAAGTACCCCGAGAGTCAGGGGTCAAAGACTTGCGCCGCCACCACATCGGGCACGGCATAGGGCTCGAACATGAGGGTCCTCACTTTACGCCGGGAACGGAGCAAAGACTGGAGGAGAACATGGTCCTATGCATCGAAGTGCCCTACTACGTCTGGGGGCTCGGGGGCTTCCACGCGGAGAACACAATCCTGGTGACGAAAGACGGTTACAGGTACCTCTTCAAACCACTGGAGGAGCTTCCTTCTGTATGAATCCCAGCGCTTTCGAGGGTGAAGTCGCGGAGTGGCGGCCCTGAGACGCAACGGGTCCATGTAGAGACGTCACTGGAAAGCCCGGAGCCGAAACGTCGATTAAGCAGGATTCGAAGGGCTTGGATTCCCCACCCTGGACTCCATCAGCTCGATCGCTACAGGAATGCAGGCGGTGGGGCCAACGATCTATCCTCACCACGCAAAGAGGACGCGAAATGAGAGGTCTGTCTCAACTAGAAGGCATCATACCTGTACTTGCCACGGCCCTCGATATAGATGAGAGTATAGATGAGAGAGGTACCATGCGACTCATCCGACACGTGCTGGATGCGGGAGTGCATGGGGTCGTGGTGCTTGGCTCAGCCAGCGAGTTCGCTCTCATCACCGATCGGGAGAAAGCAAGACTCATCGAGTTGGCCGTAAATGAGGTGAGCGGCCAGGTACCGGTGATTGCAGGCACCGGAGAATCTGGCACTAAGAGGGCAATAGAGATGACGCAAATGGCCGAACGCCTGGGGGCGGATGCGGCCATAGTGGTCCCCCCCTACTATTACGTCTTGGGTGAGGCAGCAATCCTCAGGCACTACCAAGCGCTGCTTCGTGAGACAGAGATCCCTTTGCTGTTGTACAACATCCCGGAATACACCAAGGCCGCACTGACCGTGGAGACAGTGCGGACGTTGTCAAGAGAGTCGAAGGTTGTCGGCATCAAGGACGCCAGCGCGGATCTGCAGTATTTCCAGAAGGTCCTCGTGGGAGCGAAATCCGAGGAGTTCAGCGTGATTCAGGGGGTGGATGCTCTCCTGGTCCCAAGTCTAATCCTTGGGGCTGATGGGAGCATCTCGCCCGCTGCCAACGTGGCGCCACAGTGGTTTGTGCAGGCCTGGGAGGCAATTCACGAAGGGGATCAAGCCAGAGCAATCGCCTTGCACCACAAGATCGTTCGACTGAATGGCGCACTGAGTTCTGGGGGGACTCTACCGGCTGGGCTGAAAGCCGGACTGTCCCTTTTGGGCATCTGCTCCGACATCGTGGCTGCTCCCTACGAACCTCTTACCGGGCAGGAGATGGGGAGATTGGCGGCGGTCCTCAGGGAGATGGAGCTTCTTTAGGATTTCAGGAGGGCGGAAGCTGATGACCGACATGCCGGAAGCCAGGAACGAGAATTGGGTCAACCTCTACAGTGACGTGGTGACCTTGCCAACGCCAGAAATGCTAGAGGCGGTGGCGAAGACACCCATGGGGGATGACAATAGGGGACTGGACCCGACAGTCAATAAGCTTGAAGCGATGTCCGCCGAGAGAATGGGCAAGGAGGCGGCCTTGCTGCTGACCAGCGGCACCATGGGTAACATGGTCGGCGTGATGGCTCACACGCGCCCTGGCCAGGAGATCATCCTCGAAAGCGAAGCTCACATATACCAGTCTGAGAGTTGGCTGGGCCGTGTCGCTGGCCTGATGTGCTGGCGTGTGCCGGGGCAGATGGGTTATCCTTCCCCGGAGGGCGTCGAGGCGGCCATCCGACCACCGAAACTCCACATGCCCGAGACTGGTTTGATCTGCCTCGAGAACACCCACAACCATGCTGGAGGGACGGTGTTGACAGCGGAACAAACCACGGCCATCTGCGACGTCGCGCATCGCCACGACATTCCAGTCCACATCGACGGGGCGCGGATCTTCAACGCCAGCGTGGCGCTGGGGGTCAAGGTCGCAGAATTGGTGAAGGATGCCGATTCGGTCACCTCCTGCCTTTCCAAGGGCTTGAGTTGCCCGGTGGGTGCATTCCTCTGTGGTGATCGGGACTATATTGCGCGAGCACGAAAGATACGGAAGATGCTGGGTGGCGGGATGCGACAGGCTGGCCTCATTGCGGCGCCGGGCATCGTGGCTCTGGAGTCGATGATCGATCGCCTGGCAGAAGACCACGAAAATGCACGACTGCTGGCGCAAGCATTAGCGGAAATCCCGGGTCTGCACATCGACCTGAAAACCGTGCAGTCCAACATGGTACGCGTGGATGTGAGTGGGCTGAGAGTTACGCTGCCGAGTTCGAGGAGCGACTGGAAGCTCACGACGTACAGGGTTCTTTGGCCGCACCCACTGTGATACGGCTGGTCACACACCGGCACATACAAAGACGGCACATCGAAACCGCCATTGAAGCCTTCCGCCAGGTCGTTCGCGAGCTCTCAGAGAACCCATAGTGTGAGCTTCTCATCCCACCCACCGAATGGCAATCGCGGTCCAGGACCGGAAAGATCATGTGACTCACGGCATGCCCCACGAGCCAGGCGCTCATGCTCACTCACGGATCACGCGTCACAAGCCAAGCTTCTGGTACGGCAGCATACCGGAGGATCCAGGGCACCTGCTCCACGAGGGCCTGGAGCACATCCTCCACATCCTCGAAGCAGAAGCCCGCATCGACAGGGCCTACCTGGTCGCCCTGACGCAGGATCAGCAGTTCTGATCCAGGCCACTGCCCCTCCACAATAGAGCGTAGTCTTCCTCCACGACCCCTTCGCGTGGCCCGTCCGTTCCTGACGGCAAAGCGGTTCCGGGGTATAATGCTATCAGGAGTCTGGGACGGAGAGCCAGATGTAAACCAAGCCACCTGGCACCCACACCCACCCCAAGGAGGCCCGCATGCAGACAGCGCTCGACACGTCCGCATTGAGAGACAACCTGACCGACCTCCAGGCCAACTCGCTCCGAGTCCTGGCGCAGTTCGTTGGCCTGGCCGGCTACGTCTGGCTGGTGCCCGTACTCTGGCCAAACACTGGCGAGAACGCGCCGCTGGCTGCCTGGGTCGGGAGCAGTACGCTGATCCTGGTGGCGAGCCTCTGCTACGTGCTGGGAAAGCGCCCGCCGCGCCTGGCCTCCTCCATGCTCATCGCTGGCACGCTCGTCGCCGTTACCTGTGCAGTGCTCACGTTCCGGCAGTACATGCTGGGCTCTCTCTTCGTGCTGCCCATAGCCTTTGCCGGGGTCCTCCTGGGCCGGGAGGGCGTATTCCTGATCGCCGCGGTTGCGGCGATCCTCAGCGCTTTGGCCGGCACCCGCGGGCTGGGCCTCCCCTTCTACTCCGCTGGCGCATTTGTGCCCGTGGGCATCATCGTCCTGGCCGCCATCGCCTCGTGGCTCTCGGCCCGCAACCTCTACATCGCGCTCGACTGGGCCTGGCGCGGCTACGAGCAGGCGCACGCCAACGAGCGCCAGGCCCGCGAG
>CAZNMJ010000114.1:0-10263 GCA_964573815.1 uncultured Anaerolineales bacterium | reverse complement strand
TGACGAAGAGATCATCGAGCGACTAAGGGGTCTTGGCTACATCGACTGAGCACACTGAAAAAGGACACCCTGTTGTATGCTGACTTGTGCAACCATACTGCTGACAGCTTTGGCGGGGTCCTTCCTTCTGACTCTTGTCGCGAAGCCCCTGGGCTCAAGATTGGCTGCTATAGACATCCCGAATCCACTGTCCATCCACGGGAAACCCACGCCAAGGACCGGTGGCCTGGCCATTCTTGGAGGTTTCCTGCTGGCCATGACCGTTGCGCTTCTTCTCGCACGCCCGCTTGAGCGAATCTATGCCACCACTCTCGTCGGGATTCTCCTTGCGGGTCTGGTCGTTGTCTGCGTCGGCTTCCTGGACGACCGGGGCACCATACCTACCAAGGTGGAGGTCTCGGCACTTCTCTTCCCAGCGCTCTTGCTGGCTCTGCTAGGCATCAGAGTGCAGTTCATACCGAGCACCTTGGTCGGTGGTGCTCTTACCCTGTTCTACGTAATAGGCGGTTGCTCCGCGATGAATCTCATCGACGGCATGGATGGCCTGGCAGGAAGCATTGCGGTGATCGTCTCGTTCTTCCTCGCAGTGCTTTCCTGGAGCAAGGGGGAGGCTGTGGGGCTAATTCTCTCCCTGGCGCTCATGGGCGCCGTCCTGGGCTTCCTGCCGTACAATTTCCGTCGGGCCAGCATCTTCATGGGGGACTCGGGCAGCCTGTTCCTAGGTTTCATCCTGGCCACCGTGGCCATCCTGCTCACATCGGACCCGTACCACTTTCCCTCCTTCACCGCTCCCATCCTCGTCCTGGTCGTACCCATAGGGGATACCTTCGTGGCTATCGTGAGGAGGGTGTTGAGCCGCAGGGAGGTGCTTCTGGGGGACAGGAGGCACACCTACGATCTTCTCAGGGCCAGGGGCGTGGGCGATACGAAGACGGTATTGGTCATGTGCGGTATCGCCTTCGTGGGCGGCGTGGCGGGCCTGCTGGTGGCGCGCATGGACGCGCTGCCGGCGTTGGTGGTTTTCGTGGCGTGTTTCCTGGGCTTTTTCGTGTTTGCATGGTGGCTTGGGGCGCCCCGGGCGGCATGAGTGCTTCGGTACGCGCTGCTCAGCACCTGATGCTTCGATGCCTGGTGCTCAGCACCTGATGCTTCGATACACGCTCTGCGGTCTACCCTTCGATACGGGCTACGCCCTAGCCTTCGATACGGGCTGCGCCCTACTCAGGCCGAGCTCAGCTGAGGCTCAGAATGCGGCGCCGCGGGCTCAGCGCAGGCTCAGGAGATCGATTCCGTCCCTGCGGATGTTGCGATAGAGCAGGGTGTCGAGTTGCTGCAATCTTTGCCAGTGAGCCAGGCTCCATACGCGGGTCGAGACATAGATGCCATGCTCCAGCCAGACTTCAGCCGCAAGATACCGAATCTCCCTCCGTGTCCTTGGACCAGCCTCGGCCACGACCACGACGATGTCGATATCAGAGCCGGGCTGGGCCTCACCGCGAGCCCTCGAGCCGAACAGCACGACTGTCTCCACTTGGCCGTCGAAGCGCTGGCGCAGCTTGTTCACAAGCTCAACCAGCACCCGCTGTTCAGTGTCTGTCAGTTGTCGCAGTCGGTCATCCTGCTCTGTCGTCATCGGTACGATGCTCCGTAGGCTGCTTCGAATAATGCCTTGGGGGGAGGCGAACCCCGTGCAAATGCGTACGAGGCGTGCGCCTGGGCCCAAGGGTCATACTATCATCATCAGGCGGTTGGCGCAATGTTTGCCTGGTGAGCGTCATGATGTGGTCTTGAGCCGCTCGAGCCTTCGATACGCGCCGCTGAGCACCGGATGCTTCGATACGCCCTGAGGGCTACCCTTCGATACGGGCTATGCCCTAGCCTTCGATACGGGCTACGCCCTACTCAGGCCAAGCTCAGCAAGCGGTGCTGGACCGTACATAGGGTGGGTTAGATGAAACACGTGCCGATGTCCGGACCTGACATCTCTCAGCGAGAGATTGACATAATCAACGAAGTGCTCACCACGCCGTATCTGAGCATGGGGCCTAAAATCGAGCGCTTCGAAGCGGAGATGGCGCGCTATGTGGGCCGCGCGCATGCCATCGCCGTATCCAGCGGCACGGCGGGGCTGCACCTGGCCATGGTCGGCGCCGGGATAGGCGAGGGCGACCTGGTTTTTACCACCCCCTTCAGTTTCGTGGCCTCGGCTAACTGCCTGCTGTATGAGAAGGCCGTTCCCGTCTTCGTGGACATCGATCGCTACACTCTCAATATCGACCCTGCTCTGGTCGCGCATGCCGCGGCGGATTTGATGGAGGGTCAGCTGCGGGCTGGACGGTGGCTGCCACGGTCGGTGCCCAGTTGGAGATCACTCCGAGGCAAGCTGAAGGCCATTCTTCCCGTCCACATCTTCGGCCAGCCTGCCGACATGGATCCCATTTCGGACGTCGCCCAGCGGTACGGCCTGACCGTCATCGAGGACGCCTGCGAGGCCCTGGGCGCTGAGTACGAGGGGCGGAGGGCGGGCACCCTGGGAGACGTGGCCGTCTTCGGCTTCTACCCCAACAAGCAGATGACCACCGGCGAGGGAGGGATGCTGGTCACGAATAACGAGGAGTGGGCCTCATTGTTCCGCAGCCTGCGCAACCAGGGCCGCGACGACCCCGGCGCCTGGCTGCACCACGTCCGGCTGGGATACAACTACCGCCTGGACGAACTGAGCGCCGCCCTGGGCCTGGCCCAGCTGGAACGTCTGGAGGAATTGCTCAGCAAGCGGGAGCGGGTGGCCCAGTGGTACGACGAGCGGCTGCAAGGCCTCGAGGGGCTGGAGATCCCTCACATCTCCCCTCTCACCACCCGCGTGGGCTGGTTCGTGTACGTCATCCGTCTGGCTCCGCATCTCGACCGCAACGCGGTGAGAAAGGGCCTGGAAGAGCGAGGCATACCCTCCCGGCCTTACTTCCCAGCCATTCACCTCCAGCAGTTCTATCGTGAGAAGTTCGGCTATCAGGAAGGAGACTTTCCGGTGACCGAGAAGGTGGCCTCCTCCACCCTGGCCTTGCCCTTCTGGGGCAACATGACCGAGCCGGAGGTTGACTACGTGTGTAGCACTCTGAAGGGTGTCGTGGGCCACTAGCCATGGGTGAGACTCTATCACGTTCTATCAGGCGCCTGTTCCCGCTCCTCCCCCTGGACGCGCTGGCTGTCTACGCTGCTTTCCTCTTCGCCCTCCTGCTGCGCTTCGAAGGGGGGGTGCCGGACCAATACCTGAGATGGTTCTTGCAGACCATCCCCCTGGTCATGCTGCTGTACTGCGCCGTGAACTTCACCTGCGGCCTCTATGCCCGCCTGTGGAGATACGCCAGCGTGCAGGAGGTGCTGACCATCGTCACGTCGGTCTTGATCAGCACGGTAGTCCTGGCTGGAGCGGAACTGCTCTTCACGTACACTCGTCCTCTGCCGCTCAGTGTGGTGATCATGGGCGGGTTCTTCTGCCTGGCCCTGTTCATTGCGCTGCGATACCAGGGGCGCCTGCTGACGGGTCTCATGGGCCGTGTAGAGCGAGTAATCGGCAGCCACGACCGAACCCGCGTGCTCATCGTTGGAGCTGGGGAAGCTGGCCAGATCCTGGCCAGGAGACTGCAGACATCCGTCGTGAGGCACAAGTACGAACTGGTGGGGTTCGTGGACGACGACCCGGCGAAGCTGGGCATGAGGGCCCAGGGGTTGAAGGTGCTGGGCGACCGCAGGGCGATCCCAGAGCTGGTCTCGGAGAGAGAAGTGGGCCTCATCGTGCTGGCCATCCACCACATCAGCGGCGAGGAGTTTCGAGATATTCTCTCCATCTGCCACCAGACGTCAGCGCAAGTCAAGATCATCCCCAGTACCCTGGATGCCATAGACGACACTGCCCAGGCCGTCAGCCTGAAGGATCCTGTGGTGGAGGACCTGCTGGGCAGGGAGCAGGTGGAGACCGACCTGGCCAGCTGCCGCGCGGTGCTGGCCGGCAGAACAGTACTGGTGACGGGCGCGGGGGGATCCATCGGCTCCGAGCTCTGCCGCCAGATCCTCAGTTTCAGCCCTCGATGGCTGCTGATGCTGGACAACAACGAGACGGCGCTCCACGACCTGGAGATCCAGCTGGCCCCCCTGGCCGGTATGGCCGGTGTCGATTCCATCCTGGCGGACATCTTGCGCCAGGAGAAGGTGGAGCGGATCCTGCAACGATACCATCCTGAGGTCATCTTCCACAGCGCAGCCTTCAAGCACGTCCACAAGATGGAGGAACACCCCGACGAGGCGGTATGGGTCAACATCGAGGGCACCAGGATCCTCACGGAGCTGGCCCGGGAGAACGGCGTGGAGCGCTTCGTGTTCATCTCCACGGACAAGGCGGTGAATCCTCATAGCATCATGGGCATCAGCAAGCAGATCGGTGAGTTGCTGGTGACCACCATTCCTCCCCAGGACGGAACCCTGTTCACGGCGGTGCGATTCGGGAACGTGTTCGGAAGCCGGGGCAGTGTGGTGCCCACTTTCGAGCGACAGATCGAGTTGGGCGGCCCGGTGACCATCACCCACCCCGAGGCCAGGCGGTACTTCATGACCATCGAGGAGGCGGCCAGCCTGGTGATCCAGGCGGCGGCCTTGACCCGGGGCGGAGATATCTTCGTGCTGGACATGGGCCAGGAGATACGGATCGAGGATCTGGCGAAGAGGATGATCCGGTTGCGGGGCCTGAGGGTGGGGGAGGACATCGAGATCAAGTACGTGGGGCTGCGCCCGGGCGAGAAGCTGCGCGAGGAGTTGGTGGGGCCGGGCGAGGAGACGGAGCCCACGGCGCATCCCAAGATATCCCGCGTGGTGAACAGCCGCCACCAGGTCAGTCGAGAAGAGTTGCTGGCAGAGGTGGACGCACTGGTCAAGCTGGCCGCGTCTCAGAAGAATGGCGAGATTATGCACAGGTTGCGCACGTATAATGCCGTCTCCACGCCTGTGCCACCAGGGGAGGGGCTGGAAGTTCCCACGGGCCACACTACCCCCTCTGGTGAGGATCGCTCCGCATAAACGCCGCCAGGCTAGAAGACTCAAACAACCCGTGCGCGGGTCAGAGTTGATCGAGCCGCGTGGCACTTTCCACCGGATGCAACTATAATACGCATCCGTGGAAAGGAAGGATTACGTGAACAGTTCCAAGAGCATAGCCCTAGCGGTGTTGGTGGTTCTGCTTGGCCTGCTCGCTGGCTGTGGCCAGTCAACTTCTCCCGCGCCTGAGGGTTATACTCCCCCTCCCCAGCCCTCCCCTCAGGCCGGGACGACAGTGGTCGTACAAAGGGGCACCCTGACGGAGACCGTCGAGGCTCGCGGCAGGGTGGTCTCGGCCAACGAAGCTCTGCTGAGCTTCGAGCTGGAAGGCGTGCTCACCGAAGTGTTTGCGGATCCGGGCGATTTGGTCTCCGAGGGAGACCTTGTGGCGGAGATGGACATCACTGACAGGGATGGCCGGACAAGCGACGAGCAGATAGCCGACGCCCGCTACGGCGTAACCATCGCCCAGCTGAACCTGCAAGCTGCCCAACAGGAAGCAGCGATAGCCCGGGCCGAGGCGGAAGTCTGCCAGCGGGATCTCGACAGGGCGGCCGCTCGCCTGAGCCAGGCGCAATTCGACTACCAGCGTGCTTCCTACCTCGTCCGCCCGGACAAGTCCCCGGAACAGGAAAGCGACTTCACCAGGGCTCAACGGTGGGCCTTGGAATTTGCTTCCCTGGACTACGACAAAGCGGTGGCCGCCTGTGAGGCGCAAGATGTTGAGGTACAGTATCAGAACGTCCTCGTCTCCTTGCGAGAGCAGGTGCTCGCCCATCAGCAGGAGCTGCTCACCAGGGCTGAGAATCGAGCCCAGAAGGCAAGCCTCTATGCGCCCTTCTCGGGAGTCATCATCTCCTGGGACACGCGGATAGGCGAGAGGATCGAGCCCTACGAGCCTATCGGGGCCATCGCCGATCCCGACGTCCTGAGCATCGAGGCCTGGGTGAAGGAAGAGGACATCCATAAGGTGGCCGTGGGCCAGCCGGTCACGGTGATGCTCGACGTGCGACCTGGGGAAAGCCACACCGGCGAGGTGGTCAACATTGCCCCTGAGCCGACGGTGTGGCAGGGCAAGAACGTGTACGTGGTGGATATAGAATTCACGGACCCTGAGGCCGTGGGAGCTGCGATGCGCACCGGCGCCGACGTGGTCATCGAGACCAGACGCAGGATTGACGTGCCTTTGGTGCCCACTGCCGCCATCTTCTCCGAGGACGACCACTACTACGTGGAGGTGGTGAAGGGCGGCGGAAGGGTCAGAGTGGAAGTCGTACCTGGGATATCCGACGAGATTCATACCGAGATCCTCACTGGACTGATGGGAGGGGAAGAGGTCGTCGTCCCCTAGGGACACGCGAGGCGTTGTTCACTTTCCACTTCACAGCAAGATGAAATCGGCGCGCGCCGCCCTTGAACCTGTTCTCCTCTGGCTGCTCTTCTCTCTCCTAACCATCGCCTTCGTCAGCTCTAGACCTTACCTCGCCCTCATCCTCGCTCTGCTGGGCGGAATTGCGATGGGTGTGAGCAGCGTGGCCCGGCACTCGTCAGGGCTCCAACCTGCCGGCGAGGAGCGGCCCGGATCAAGCCGCGCCCGTTGAAGGTCCCCGTCTCGACAGTCGACAAGAGTGACAACTGAGCGCTTGAATCAACTGGAGGCGGCCTGTCTGCTCGTGGCGACGCCCTTCCTGTTGTTCCCGTCTCTACTCAGCGTCGGAGCCTTGCTGCTCCTCCTCGTACCCTGGCTGCTGCGCTGGAGAGTGAGGGGCAGCCCCACCGTGCGCACGCCGATGGATGTGCCCATCCTCTGCCTGCTGCTCACGGTGCCCGTGGCCGTCTGGGCCTCGGCTCTGCCGCAGGAGAGCCTGCGGAAGCTGCTGGGGATTCTCCTGGGTGTGGCATTCTTCTACGGCGTGGCCAACACCGGCCGGACTCGAGGCTGGGTCTGGTTCTGGACGTTCCTGCTCATGGCTATCGGCGTGGGGATCTCCGCGCTCTCGCTCTTTGGCACCGACTGGGCCGCTCACAAGATACTTCCGCTCCAGCCCATCTATCAGCGATTGCCCCGGCTGATACACAACGTCACCACGTATGGCGAAGGAGGATTTCACCCCAATGAAGTAGGCGGCACCCTGGCCTTGCTGGTCCCGGTGTCTCTGGCTGCTTGCCTGGCGCTGGGGTCTCGCAACCCAGGCCTCTCCGCGGGGATTGCCCCTGGTGTCGCAGCAGGGCCATGGGAAGACAGCACGAGAAGGGGGGTGCGCAAACTTCTTTCCCGGCGGAGCATCCTGGTGCTCAGCGCACTGGCCTTCGCCCTCACGGCTGCCGTCTTCGTGCTGACCCAATCCAGGAGCGCATACATTGGGGTGGCCGTGGGTCTTGTGGTCTTGGGCGCGTCGCGCAGCCGCTGGTTTCTGGTGGCACTGCTTGTAGTGGCGGTCTTCGCCCTGGCGTGGGCGTGGTCCATGGGGGTGGAGGATGTGATCGAGTCGGTGCTGCCAGTGGAGTCCACGCGGATCGCCGTGGGCAGGGTCGAGATCTGGCGCCGGGCCGTGTGGCTGATGCAGGATTTTCCCTATACCGGCGTCGGTCTGAACATGTTTCCCTACGTGGGCGACGCCATGTATCCGTATCCTTCGCAGGGGCTCAGTGCCAGGGTGCCCCACGCCCACAACAATCTCCTGCAAGTAGGCGTGGACCTGGGCATCCCCGGCCTGGTGGCATACGCAGGGTTGCTGGTTGTTTTCACGCTCTGTGCCTGGCGGGTGCACCGGTCCAGCGGCAGTCGATCTAGTCGTCTGCTGGTGGCGGGGCTTTTCTCGGGCATGTTCGCTCACCAGGTCTTCGGCGTGATGGACGCCATCACTCTGGGGGCCAAGCCAGGCTTCATACTATGGATTATCCTCGGTCTGGTGGCTGCGCTTTACGGTCTGGAAGTAGGGCAGCGAGCTTCGCCCATCTCTGCGAAGATGGAGAAGACGAGCGAGCTCGTGCCAGGGAGTCATGGCTGAAGTGGTGGGAGCTGGAGGGCCCGGCACGACGGCTTCTAAAATGGCGCAGGCATTCACAGCTCTTGCAGCAGTGGCCGATCGAAAGTCCCCAGGTCCCGGACGTGGGGACCGTAGGGCCCTGCCGTCACAGTAGCTCGCCGAAGGCGAAATCTTTGGACTAAGGAGGACTCTGCTCATGCTCTAGTGATCTAAAGGAGGCAAAAACGATGGAGGAGAAGAGGAGATGGAGCCTGTTTGCGTTCGTAGGGGCGACGTTGCTGGTGGTGGCCCTGCTGTCGCTTGGTTCCAGCAGTTGGGCCGCGCCGGCTCAGGAACCCGGCCGCCAGGAATCTGTGCCCCCCTTCAAGACAGCAAACAAGACGACGGTCTATACGGGCGATAAGCTCGTTTTCGAGATCCGCTTCAGGAATGCAGAGACTTTGACAAACGCGGTGATCACCGACGATGTGGATCCCTATCTAAGGATTGACAACGTCACCGTCACTCCCAGCCCCGATGACACAGACGTGAGCGGGCAGACAGTCACGGTGACTTACAATTCGCTGCCTGCTGGCACGTGGGTCACCATCAGGATCTATTGCACGGTGATGGCTACCGCGCCTGCGGGCTGGGAGATTGTCAATGAAGCTACGCTGACGGCGGAGGCGCCAGAACTCGAAGAAGTGGCGGCTAGAATCAGGGTCGAGGTACTGGGGGCGCCTTTTGTGCCCGAGCCTGGCAGCATCCTGCTTCTGGGCAGTGGCTTTGCGGCACTGGCGGCATACGCCGGAGTGAGATGGCGGGCTCGGTGTAGCTAGCTCTTTGTGTGACGATTAGCGATAATATGGATCATTGCCGAAGGATCGACCGGATCAGTCTGGCCTCTCTTAGGACCGCCATACGCCGGTCAACGCCAGGATCGGTCCCACGACCTGTTGTTTACTCTGGCCTCGGTTGCGATCAGAATCCTGTGCACCGCGCTGCACACGACAGTTGCGGCTGCTCATCCGCCCGCATAGAATAGGAGTGACGCGACGCCTGCTGTGCAGGAGGTGGTCGTCCGGCAGCTAACCAGCATGCTACTCTTGGGGAGAGCGTTCGGTTGTTCTGCGAGTATGCGGGGCACAGATGTGAAAGACGGACCGGGTAATCTGCTTCAGATGGGAGGGAACCAAGCGTGATCATACGCGCGGCAAGAGCGGCAAGAGTGGTTGCCCAGACTCTGTTAGTTGGCTCGTTTTGTCTGGTGACGCTATATGTCGTCTCCACTCCACGAAGGGCGAGCGGCTACCTGTCTCAAGCTGCTGACTATGGGCGCCAGTTGCTTGTCCCCCCTGCGGACGTGCACGTCGATTTGTCGGCCCTGGAAGATGGAGGCAAGGTCACGCAGGACGTCCAGCAGCAAGAGGGGGACAAGTTGCGCTATCTACCTCTGGCGCTCAAAGACTACTGCGAAGGGTATCTCCGGGGCCACCAGCGCTTTGGCTTTGGGGCGCCGGGAAAGCCCGTCGACCAATACGATGTCTCTCTGCTACGTGCCGGCTGGTACCATACCTTCTGGTTCCGAGAGAACCCTCCCATTCCAGCGGGTATGGAGTATGCTCAGACTATCCGCCTCTGCGACCCCGCCACGCCCCCCTACCAGTGTGACAGCGCCTACGTGCCAAGCCGGGCAGCCATAGAGGACTACGCGGCGGCTCACCCTGGGATCCTCTGGATCATCGGCAACGAACCCGACGCTCCCATTCAGGACTGCATCACTCCCAGCCGCTATGCCAAGTTGTATCATCAGCTGTATGGGATCATCAAGAGTGCCGACCCTACGGCAAAGGTCGCCATCGCTGGCGTGGTCCAGGCCACGCCCCTGCGGTTGCGATACTTGGACATGATCCTTGAGGAGTATGAGACCCGCTACGGCGAAATGATCCCGGTGGACGTGTGGAACGTGCACGGCTTCGTCCTGCGGGAGAAGAGGTACCCACCCCACCACTGGGGATGCCAGATCCCCTGCGGAATCACCGATGTCGACACGGGCATGTTGTACGAGATTGACGATCACGACAACTTGACCATCTTCAAGCAACACATCGTCGCTTTTCGCCAGTGGATGAAGGATCACGGCGAAAGAGACAAGCCGCTCATCGTAACCGAGTACGGCATCCTCTTTCCCGATTACCTCGGCTTCGAT
>CAZNMJ010000113.1:0-10431 GCA_964573815.1 uncultured Anaerolineales bacterium | reverse complement strand
GTCCCAGTGCCTAAAGCCCCCAAAAAAGAAGCGTAACGTTGCACGTACATAGGTAGCATCTGCCATCAGAGATGTACAGATTTGTTGGCCTCTGGGCGTGACATGCTCTTCATGAGTTGTATCTGGCTTTCGGGTGGATGATCAGGCTTGCGCAGGAATGGCATTGCCCATGCAGACAATTTTGGGTACAATCCACGACGTACGGCTAGAGGTGGCTTGCCACGGAGAGGGCCTTGGAGGATTTCCACTACGGCGGCCAAGCGGTGATCGAGGGGGTAATGATGCGCGGCCGCAAGAGCATGGCCGTAGCGGTGCGGGACCCCTCGGGAAAGATAGTCCTTCACTCTGAACCGCTTAGCGGCGGGATCTACGACAGCGTCTGGCGTAAGTTCCCCTTTGTGCGCGGGTTGTTGGTACTCTGGGACACGCTGAATCTGGGCACACGTACGCTCATGTACTCCGCCAATGTGGCATTGTCCGAGGATGAAGTCGAACTCTCGACTCCTGCGATTCTTGTCACGTTGATCCTTTCCCTGGCCATTGGTGTTGCCCTCTTCTTTGTGTTGCCCTTGGTGCTGGTGGGGCTCGTGGACCGTTTCATCTCCTCAGACCTCCTCAGCAACTTGCTTGAGGGGCTGATTCGCCTGTCCATACTCTTGCTGTATCTGTTCTTGATCGGCCTCGTGCCCGACTTCAGACGTGTGTTCGCCTACCATGGTGCCGAGCACAAGACGATCGACGCCTTCGAGAGCGGAGTTCCTCTGGACGCAGAGGGCATCAGTGCCCACAGCATTGCTCACACCCGCTGCGGCACCGGCTTTCTGCTGATAGTGGTGTTAGTCTCCGTTCTCATCTTCGCTTTCTTGGGGCGTCCTCCCATGGTGTGGCGGATCGTCTCTCGGCTTCTCCTTATCCCGGTTATCGCCGGCATTTCCTATGAATTCGTCCGCTTTGCTGCCAACCACAGCCACAATCCTGTGGTCAGGGCTGTTATTCTGCCGAGCATGGCGCTGCAGTCTTTGACTACTCGAGAGCCCGATGAGTCGATGCTGGAAGTCGCTGTCGCCGCTTTGAAGCCCGTTCTCGTCTCCGATGGCGTGCTGGAGGAGGGGGAATAGCCGGGTTGGAGCTTTGCACGGCCCTGCGATTGTGCTAGAATTGTATTGCCAGGAGATCACCTGAAGGAGACCTCGCATGGACGGAAGGAAAGCCGAAGATGTGAAGGAGAAGGCGGCTACCTACAACGTCGAGGGCCTGGAGTGCTATGAGAAGTGGGAGGTGGAGGACGCCATCACGCGCTTCAAGGAGGCGGTCCGACTGGCGCCCGATGATCCCGAATACCACCTCAACCTGGCTCGGGCACGGGCGCGCTTCGGCCAATGGGAGGAGGCGTTGACCTCGCTGCGGGACTTCATCGACCTGGAGCCTGACACCAGGCTCCGGCAGCGGTTTCGCACGCTGTTTGAGGTAGGCATGGACCCGGTGGAATCGGCCCTCACGCGGGTCATGACGAACCAGGCTATCCCCCTCGAGGAGATAAGCGCGGCCATGCAGATGTGGTGGGAGTTCCGCATCGCCGCTGGGCGTCGCAACTTGCCTATGCGCAAGCCCGAAGCTTGGGCCAGCGCGTTGGACTACACCGTTCGCAAGTTGAACTTCAGACAAGTAACCCAGGTCGAGATGGCTAAGATGTATGAGGTCAGTGTCAGCGCACTCAGAAGGCGCTATCAAGATCTGGTCGAGACGCTGGACATTATGCCTTGTGACTATAGGTACTTCCGTGGGGAGAAGAACCCGCTGGATATGCTTGTGCAGGCCGCCATCATGCTGGATCAACTGGAGAAGCAGTTCAGGGAGACCTAGCGGAGGGCTGGTAGCTACTACCATCAAGAAAGAACATCGCGTTCAGGCTGTTGGAAAGAGGGTCTGCTAGAAGCCTTGCGCACCTTTGATCGCGGCAGCAAGAGTGAGCCTACGATGTGCGCTCAGGGCTGACGGCAGCAGATTCTGGCAACGGCCTTAGTTTTCTGGAGGAGAGATATGGCTCGTCTCCATGAGTATCAAGGCAAGGAATTGCTGAGGAAACACAAAGTAGCTGTTCCCAAGGGTTCTGTCGCCTCGACCCCTGAAGATGCTCAGCGTATAGCCGAGGAAATCGGGGGTGAGGTCATGGTCAAGGCCCAAGCGTGGGTCACAGGCCGAGCGGGCATGGGGGGCATCAAGCGGGCAGCCACGCCTGCAGAGGCGAAGGCTGCAGCTCAGCAGATGCTCGGCATGTCTGTCACGGGCTTCGCTGTGGAACAGGTGCTCGTCGAGGAGAGGCTGGACATAGAGCGGGAGTTCTATGCTGGGGTGATCATCGATGATCGAGCACGGGCGCCCATTGTGATCTTCAGCAGTGTGGGCGGGACGGGCATCGAGGACATAGCGCGTGAACATCCGGACAAGGTGGCTCGCGTAGAGGTAGACGTCGTCGAGGGCTTGCAGGACTACCAGGCTCGAGACTTGGTCCGAAAGACTGGCGTCCACGGCAAGTTGCAGCGAGACCTGGGGGGACTGGTCAAGAGCCTCTATGATGTAGCACGCACCTACGAGGCTCGGGCTGCGGAGATCAATCCCCTCGTTGTGACCACAGACGGTAGACTCTACGCCGCTGACTGCCGCATAACCGTGGATGACTACGCCGTCTTTCGTCACCCTGATCTTGGCATCGAGATTGCCCGCGAGTTCGACCGCCCACCGACCGAATTGGAGAAGATCGCCTACGGGGTCGAGGAAAAGGACTACCGCGGGACCTTCTATTTCATCCAGATGGCTGATGAGTTCGAGAAGGGACAGGGATACATTGGGTTCCACGGGGCCGGTGGCGGAGGCTCCATGATGTCCATGGATGCGCTGCTGAGCCGGGCCTACAAACTCGCCACGTATGTGGATACCAGCGGGAACCCCCCGGCATCCAAAGTCTATCGCGCGGCGAGGATTGTGCTCTCGTTGCCAGGCATAGATGGCTATTTCGCTTCTGGTTCTGGTGTCGCAAGCCAGGAGCAGTTTCACTCAGCCCGCGGCTTCGTCAAGGCTTTCTTGCAGGAACGGTTGTCAGTGCCGGCCGTGATCAGGTTGGGCGGCAACATGGAGGAGAAGGCGATCGAGATCCTTGAGCGAGCTGCGCCGGAGATCCCGGCTCCTCTAGAGGCCTACGGAAAGGACGATACTCCTGACTTCTGTGCCGAGCGGCTGGACGAACTGATCAAGGAGGGCACGATCAAGGACGTACCCTCTCCGGCTCCGAGAGCCGAGCCCAAGGAGCCATATGCATTCGAGAGTCCAACCGGGACTGTGACCTACGACCACGCCACTTGCGACACCTGTGAAAGCAAGATTTGTGTCCAGACCTGCGTACGGAAGATTCTCAAGCTAGAGAATGGGCGGCCGGTGCTGAACATCAGTTTCGAGGATGCGAAGAAGGGCCGATGCATCGAATGTTTGGCTTGTGAGATTGAATGCCACTTCGAGGGCAAGGGGGGCGGATTCGTGGATCTTCCGATCCCCGGTCTCCAAGAGTACCGTAAGGGTCTGCTGAAGCGCTAGCCAGAGAGGCTGGCGTTCTGTTTTCTGGGTCGCATCACCAATCTGAAGGGGTTGGAAGTCATGTCTATTCTGATTGATGAAACCAAGCGAGTTCTCGTGCAAGGTATTACGGGTCGCGAGGGGCAGGCCAGGACTAGCTTGATGACGGAGTACGGCACCAACGTGGTGGCGGGCTGTACGCCTGGGCGCGGCGGTCAGGAGGTGCAGGGGATCCCTGTCTTCGATACCGTCAGGGAGGCCTGGGAGGAGGTGGGTCCACTGGACGTGAGCGTGCTGTTCATACCTGCTCCTCTGGTCAAGAGCGCCGCTCTGGAGGCCATTGACGCAGATATCAAACTGCTGGTGATCATCCCAGACCGCGTGCCCATCTACGATGTTCTGGTCATCGCCGAGGCTGCCAAGGAGGCGGGAGCCAGATTCGTGGGACCAAACACGCTGGGCGTGCTGAGTCCGGGCAAGGCTGTACTGGGAATGATGGGCGGCCGCGCGGCCTCCGCTCGCTCCTGGTTCTTCCCTGGCCCGGTGGGCATAACGTCTCGTAGTGGTGGTATCACTTCAGCCATGGCCTACTACCTGGCGCAGGAAGGGATCGGTGCCACCACATTGGTCCACGTCGGCGGCGACGTTGTGGTTGGTCTCCCCCATCCAGAGGTGATCAAGCTCTTTGAGGCCGACCCGGACACCAAGGCGGTGGTGATGTTCGGAGAGATAGGCACCTCGCAGGAGGAGCAGGTTGCTGACTTGATCGAGGCTGGTGAGTTCACAAAGCCCCTGGTCGCTTTCATCGGGGGCAAGGCCGCCAAGTCGGGGACTCGGTTCTCTCACGCCGGGGCCATCATCGAGGGTGGGCGTGGCACTCATGAGGGCAAGGTTCAACGCCTGCGAGCGGTCGGTGCCGTCGTGGTCGACTCCTTCGCCGACATACCCCAGGCGACGAAGGAGGTATTGCAGAAGCTGGACTCGTGAACAGTAGGACAAGTTGTTTACTTGTCCTCCGGTCCGATGGGTATCATTGAGGAGGTGGACACAGATGGCAGAAGAGAAGTGGAAGACGGCAATCACCAAGATCGAACCTAACAAAATCGCCATGAAGGGGTATCCTGTGGAGCAGCTAATGGGTCAGATTCACTTCGGGCACGTCGTTTTCTTGCTTCTGAAGGGTGAGTTGCCCTCCAAAGAGCAGGGCATACTGATGGATGCCATGCTGGTTTCCAGCATTGATCATGGAGCTACCCCGCCATCCGCCTTGGCGGCACGGACCGTAGCCTCCGGCGGTGCGTCCCTCACCACAGCCATAGCCGCGGGCATAAGTGCTATCAATAGATACCACGGAGGCGCCATCGAAGGATGCATGCGTGTGTTGCTTGAAGCGGTGGAGCGCAAGCAAGGCAGTGGCAAGGATACGGCGACCGTGGCCAGTGAGATGGTTAGTGAGTACAGAGCCGCAAAAAGGCGGATTCCTGGCTACGGTCATCGGCTCCACACTGAGGATCCGCGCAGCGTGCGGCTTTTTGCTCTGGCGGACGAGCTGGGGATCGCCGGGGAGTATGTGGAGATGGCCCATGCTATTCGTGCTGCCATGAAGGAGAAACTTGGCCGCGATTTGCCGATGAACGTGGATGGGGCCATAGCTACCACGCTCTGTGAGATGGACTTCCCTCCCGAGATGAGCAATGGCATCTTCGCCATCAGCCGAAGCGGGGGCTTGGTGGCGCAGGTCTACGAGGAGCAGACTCGGATGCGTCCCATGCGCCGCATAGATCCCAGCGCTCACGAGTACGACGGTCCCCCGGAGAGAAAGGTGGGGTAGAAGATGTCTCAGGAGCTGTTGGAGTTAATTCCTGAATTCGACCTCATCCAGGACGCTGACCTGAGGGCGATGTGCGTCAGGACTTGGGAAGAGGGGATGAAAGGAGGTGGCTGGAGCACGGCCGATCTGATACAGATGCCCTTCACCTTGCTGATTCCCGATTGCCCCGTCAGCTTCGTGGATCACACGCGAGCGGTTACTCTAACCTGCATCGGAGTGGCGGATGCCTTCGAAGAGGTCTACGGTGACAGGAACCCCATCAACCGTGACCATCTCATCGCCGGGGCGCTGATCCACGATGTGGGCAAGCTGCTGGAGTACACCAAGGTCGATGGCAAGACGGTGAAGAGCGAATTCGGTGCGAAGCTCCGCCATCCCTTCAGCGGAGTAGCCCTGGCAGCTCAACAAGGTGTTCCTGCGGAAGTGTTGCACATGATCGCGGCCCACGCCAGAGAGGGCGACCTCGTACAGCGTAGCAGAGAGGCCATTATCCTTCACCACGCCGACTTCACCAATTTCGAGACGCTGAAACTGGCATTCTCCTAGTTCGTGCTCGGAGAGCTTGGTCCAGAGAGGTGCGTCTTTTGCGCTACGGTCGACGAGAGGATGGTATTGCATGTCTGGCAAGACTATCATGGAGAAGATCCTGAGCGAGCATTCGGGGGAAGACTCTTGGGCTGGAGATAGGGTCTGGGCGGACCTCGACCTAGCGGTAGTCCGTGACTTCGGGGGACCCAATGTCGTGCTGGAGTACGAGAAGCAGATGGGTGACAAGCCCGTCTGGGACCCTGAGAAGATCGCCATGACTTTCGACTACCAGGCCCCAGCCAAGGTCGTACAGGTGGCGAACAACCAGCGCATCTGCCGCGAGTTTGCGGTCAAGCACCATATTCCTCACGTTTTCGATGTCAATACCGGCATCGGGCAGCACGTTCTCTTGGAGCAGGGAATGATCCTGCCGGGGAGTGTGATCATTGGCACCGATAGTCACATGAACCTGCTGGGTGCGGTGGGGTGCTTTGCCTCCGGTATGGGGACAACGGACGTGGCTGCTGGTTGGGCCACCGGACGTTTGTGGTTCAGAGTGCCGGAGACCATCAAGATCGTTTTCAAAGGCAGCTATGATTACCCGACCTCAGCCAAGGACCTGACGCTGTTTCTGCTGTCGAAGATAGATACCAGCAGGACCATTTACAAGTCTCTGGAGTTCTACGGGGAACCTATCGATGCGCTGTCGCTGCCCGGCCGTCTCACCTTGGCAAGCATGGTGACCGAGATGGAAGGCAAGATAGGTTTCATCATTCCCCACGAGGACATTCTGGCCTGGATCGGCGAGCGGGCTGGTCACAAAGTGGAAGCTGTCCTGCCGGACAAAGACGCGTCCTACCTGGAAGAGTGGGAGTTGGACATCGACGGTTTGGAGCCTCTCATCGCTTGCCCCGACAGACCTGATAACGTCAAGCCTGTTCGCGAGGCGGCAGGCACGCCTGTGGACGAGGTGTTCGTCGGGTCCTGCACTAATGGGCGCCTTGAAGACCTGCAGGTGGCAGCTGATGTACTGAAGAGAATGGGGGGCAAGGTTGCACCCCAGGTGCGCATGATCGTCACGCCGGCCACCACTGAGGTGGCCGTGGAGGCCGTGGAAGCGGGCCTGTACGAGACATTCATCAAAGCCGGGGCCATGGTCACCAATCAGGGCTGCTCTCTCTGCACCATAGGTCATCATGGGGTTCTGGCCGAAGGAGATGTCCTTGTGAGCACGGGGAACCGGAATTTCAGGGGCAAGGTCGGCAAGGGAAGCGCGGCCTATCTGGCCAGTCCTGCCGTGGCAGCGGCAACCGCGGTGAAGGGCGAGATCGCCTTGCCTGAGTGAGCTGATTGACGTCACGGAGAAAAGGAGATGAGTGAAGAGTTCGTGTTCAAGGGACGGGCCTGGGTGGTAGGGGATGATATCGATACCGACATGATCTACCACGGTAGCTACCTGCCGTTGACCGATCCCGAGGAGATGGCCAAGCATGCCCTGGAGTATGTACCGGGCATGGAGGACTTCACTGAGCGGGTCCAGCCCGGGGATATCCTTGTGGCCGGCAGGAACTTCGGCTGCGGCTCATCTCGCGAGCACGCTGTGATCACGCTCCAGTATAACGACGTCTCAGCCATACTGGCAGAGAGCTTCTCGCGCATCTTCTACCGCAATGCTGTTAACCTCGGCTTTCCCATACTGGAGGTCCCAGGGATCAGCACGGAGGTGGAGACGGGCGACGAGCTGGAGGTGGATGCCAACACCGGCCGCATCCGCAACCTCAGTAAGGGGACGGAAATCCAGGGTGCACCACTGTCGGGCCTGGAGAAGGAGATCATGACCACGGGGGGACTATTCAGCTTCCTGAAGAAGGACGTGCAGACCAGGGAGTGAGCGATGGGTCGGACTTTTGCGGAGAAGATCCTCGCCCAGAAAGCCGGGCTGGAGGAGGTTGAGCCAGGTCAGATTGTGACCGTGCAACCCGACAAGCTGCTGACCCACGACAATACTGCGGCCATCGCCAAGATATTCCGGGAGATTGGCGTGGAGAAGGTAGCGAGGCCGGAGATCAGTGTCATCGTCCTTGATCATGTGGTGCCAGCGGCGACGGAAGGGCATGCCACGAACCACCAGCGGATTCGTGAGTTCGTCAAGGAGCAAGGCATCACGGACTTCTACGATGTGGGAGAAGGAATATGCCACCAGGTGCTTCCTGAGAAAGGTCACGCCTTGCCCGGGCTCCTCATTGTGGGCAGTGATTCCCACACTCCCACACACGGTGCCTTTGGCGCCTTTGCCGCAGGCATAGGTCGCACCGAGGCTGCCGCCGTGATGGCCACCGGCGAGATTTGGCTCATGGTACCAAAGAGCTTCCGAATTGACCTCCAAGGTCGATTGCCGAAGGGCGTGTATGCCAAGGACCTTATCCTGTACATTATCGGAGAGCTGGAGGCGGATGGGGCTGACTATCGGGCGGTGGAGTTCACGGGGCCGGTGATCGAGGACATGACGGTGGCTAGTCGCATGGTCCTCTGCAATATGGTGGCTGAGATGGGGGCCAAGATCGGAGTGGTGGCGCCAGACGATAAGACGCGAAAGTGGTTGGAGGGGAGGAGCGAAGCTGACTTTCGAGAGGTCTTCGCCGATCCAGATGCCTCCTACGAACGGGTCATCGAGTATGATGTCAGCGCCTTGCTCCCTCAGGTGGCGAGGCCCCATACCGTGGACAACGTCGTTCCTGTGACTGACGTTGTCGGTACCAAGGTAGACCAGACGTTCATCGGCACCTGCACCAACGGGCGCCTGGAGGATTTCCAGGTGGCTGCTCAGATTCTACGGGGTCGGAAGGTCGCCCCGACGACCAGGTTGCTGATCCTCCCCGCCAGCAGAGAAGTCCTATTGGCCGCCATCGCTGAAGGCATAATCACCGACCTGGTCGCAGCGGGAGCGGTGGTCTTGAACCCTGGCTGTGGGCCTTGCCTCGGTGCTCATGAGGGCGTGATGGCTCCTGGCGAGGTCACCATCTCGACGGCCAACAGGAACTTCAAGGGCCGGATGGGTTGCAAAGAGGCGGAGATCTATCTTGCCAGCCCGGCCACGGTCGCGGCGTCGGCCTTGACTGGTGAGATAGCGGATCCAAGGGCATTCCTCTGATTGATCCGTGAGGAAGAGCAGAGATGTGGAAGAGTGTACAAACAGGCCGTGTGTGGAAATACGGTGATGACGTCAACACCGACGTCATCTACCCCGGCAAGTATACATACAGCGAGCTCTCACCTGAGGAGATGGCTAGTCACGCTCTGGAGGATCTCGATCCTGACTTTGCGAGCAAGGTACAGCCAGGAGACATCATCGTCGCGGGCTCCAACTTCGGCTGCGGCAGCTCACGGGAACAGGCGGTCACCTGCTTGAAGTACGCTGGGGTTGGAGTCCTCATCGCCAAGTCTTTTGCCCGTATCTACTTCAGAAACGCCATCAACCAAGGTTTGCCAATTGTGCAGTGTGCTGCTGTGGAGAGCGTGGAAACAGGAGAGCAGGTGACGGTGGACTTCTCCCGGGGAAAGGTGAGCACTTCTCGGGGTGAGTATACCTTTCCCCCCTTGTCCTCCTTCGTGAGGGGGATCCTTGAGGACGGAGGACTCATACCTCACGTGCGCAAGAAGCTGGGTATAGAATAGTCGAAGCTTTTCTAGAAAGGGGTGCATGGGACCGTGGCCAAGTACAAGATTGTCTGGTTGCCGGGCGATGGCATCGGCAAGGACGTGATGGACGCCGCTCGCATCGTGCTGGATGCGGTGGAGTTGGACGCAGAATACGTCCCAGGAGATGTCGGTTGGGAGTTCTGGCGCACTGAAGGAGACGCGTTGCCCGAGCGCACCGTGGAACTCTTGAAGAGCACTGATTGTTGCCTCTTCGGTGCGATCACCTCCAAGCCGAAACAGGAGGCCGAGCGAGAGTTGGTACCGGAACTCCAGGGCAAGGGTCTAGTCTACTTCAGCCCTATCGTGCGCCTTCGGCAGCTCTTGGACTTGCATACCAACATGCGTCCCTGCAAGGCGTACCCTGGCAACCCTCTCAATTTCCGGGATGACATTGACCTGGTGGTGTTCCGCGAAAACACCGAGGGCCTATATAGCGGTGTGGAGTTCTATCCGCTACCTGATGAGGTTAGAAACGCGCTACTCAAGAATCATCCCAAGATGGCCAGATTCGCAGAGGTTCCAGCAAATGAAATTGCCCTCTCGTGTCGCATCTTCACTCGTCATGGGTGCCGTCGCATCGTGCGTCAGGCTTTTGAGTATGCGAAACGATACGCCCGCCCGTCGGTGACGGTGGTCGAAAAGCCGAACGTGATCCGCGAAACAAGTGGGATGATGATCCGTGAGGCGCGCGACATAGCTACAGAATATCCCGGCATAGAGCTTTGGGAGACAAATGTCGATGCCATGGCCATGTGGCTGGTCAAGAATCCCGAGGACTACTCGGTATTGGTGGCCTCCAACATGTT
>CAZNMJ010000112.1:0-10677 GCA_964573815.1 uncultured Anaerolineales bacterium | reverse complement strand
ATCGGATCCCGTTATGTACAAGACGGAGGAGTTGACACCAAATGGAGCCCCTGGAGACGGTTCCTGAGCTGGGGAGGCAATTTTTATGCCCGAGTGATCACCGGCCTCCGCATTCATGACACCACGGGCGGTTTCAGATGCTTCCGGCGGCGGGCTTTGCTGGGGCTGGATCTGGAAGGCATCCGCTCAGAGGGCTATGCCTTTCAAATAGAGGTGGCTTACGCTTGCCAGAAAAAGGGACTGCGTCTGTGTGAGATTCCCATCTATTTTGAGGATCGCTCTATGGGTCTCTCCAAGATGAGCTCCCGCATCATCCTTGAAGCAGTGTGGCGGGTATGGCAGATGAGGTGGCGGTACCGGTAGCGCGGTAACCACTGCAGAGACAGAGGGCGTAGTTGATTAACAAAGAGAGACTGTATGACCTCCTCATAGTCCTGATCTTCCTCACCCTTCCACTCCTCCTCTTCTGGCCCGTTACTGTCGGCGGCAAGACGCTTGTACCTTTCGACAATCTCTACACCTTCCAGCCGTGGCAGGCCTTCGCCGACCAGATAGGGGTTGGCGTCCCTCACAATGAGTTGCTGAGCGACTTGCTGCTTGAGAACTACGCCTGGAAGACCTTCATCGTCCAGGCGCTGCAGGATGGACAGATCCCCCTCTGGAATCCCTACTTGTTCGCCGGTGTGCCCTTCTTGGCGGCCGGCCAGCACTCAGCGCTCTATCCCTTCAGCGTGCTGTTCTACGTCCTCCCCATCCCTCAAGCCTACGGCTACTTCACGGTGCTACATCTCTTTCTGGCCGGTCTCTTCATGCACGTCTTTGTGCGGGTTATAGGCGGTGGAAGGCTGGGCTCGACCGTCGCGGGAGTGACCTACGCCCTCAGCGGCTTCATGATTGTCAGCGTTGACTTCCCAATGATCGTCGCCGCTGCCACCTGGCTGCCTCTGATCCTGACGGCGACCGAACTGGCGATAAGAACACAGGAACGGAAAGCCTCTGCGCGCTCGCCGATTCCGTACCTTCTGGGCGGAGCGGTGGTCTTGGGCATTCAGTTTCTGGCTGGTCACGCCGAGCTGTCCTACTACGTGATTCTGGTCACCGCCTTCTATGCCGCCTGCCGACTGGGGATCCTCTGGTGGAAAGAGCGAGCGGTGAAGCGCCTCGCACTCTTATCCCTGCTGCTCTTAGGAATGGTCGGATTGGGAGTGGCACTGGGCGCAGCGCAGTTGATCCCCTTCCTCGAACTGGCCCGAGTGAATTTCCGGCAGGGCTCCGCGACCTACCAAGACATCATAGGCTGGAGATATCCCCCGCGACAGGTGATCACCTTCCTCATACCCGACTTCTTCGGCAACCCCAGCCATCACGCGTACTTCGACATCGTCACTCGCCAAGTGACTCCTGTCACCCAGGACTTTTCGGGCCGGCCGATCAGCACCATTTTCTGGGGCATCAAGAACTACGTTGAAGCTGGAGCCTACGTAGGCCTTCTGTCCATCCTGCTGGCCCTCGTCGCGGTGCTGCGTCGCAGAGACCGCTATGTATGGATCTTCGCTTCGCTCGCCATCATTTCGCTCCTGCTGAGCTTCGGGACTCCCCTCTATGCCCTGCTCTACTATCTGTTGCCTGGCTACAAACAACTCCATACCCCGTTTCGCTGGGTCTTCCCCTACACAGCTAGCATGGCTGTATTGGCGGGCCTGGGTGCAGCGTCCCTCGAAAGAGCGGTTCAGAGAAAGCCGGGCTCGCGTCCTTCCTGGTTGGGCCCTCGCCTTGTGGCGTCGATAGCCTTCTGGGCTGGGATCCTGGGGCTGGGGCTGCTGCTCTTGGTCTTCCTGCGCCCTGATCCCTTCGTTGTCTTGGCCGATCGCTTCCTGGCGTACTCCGACTTGTCCCAGCGCGCCTTCGCCAGCGGGGCCATGCTACTCTCCTATCAATGGCGCAACCTGCTCATTTTCAGTTTGTTCCTGACGGCAGCCGGGGCGGTAATCAGAATCAGCTACTGCCGCATCTACCTCCCAGGGGCGTGGAAGGTTCACAGAGTCTGGAAGCCACTGGCAGTGGTGGTCCTGAGCCTCGATTTGATGGTCATCGCCGCCGGTTTCAATCCAGCTGCGGATCCTGCCCTGGCCCAGTTCACACCTCCCTCAGTGACCTTCCTGCAGAGTGACGATGAGCTGTACCGCGTGGCATCCTTCAACGCTCCAAAGGAGAAGACCTTCAACTCCAACGTGGGCATGTACTACCGCCTCCACGACATCCGTGGATACGATTCCATCATCCCCAAGCAGTATGCCATCTTCATGGGCCTCGTCGAGGAGCAGGGGGAGTTAATCTACAACCGCATCGCGCCCCTCTACGACTATGACTCCCTCGATTCACGACTCCTGGATCTGCTGAACGTCAAGTACGTAATGACGACACAACATCTGCCCAACCCGGGCTACACACTAGTCTATGATGACGAAGTGCGCATTTATCAGAATGATGACTACCTGAGTCGCGCCTTTGTTGTCTACGACGCCGACGTCATTCAAGATGAAGAAACGCTCCTACACGAACTCAAAGAGTTCTACCCCAGGGAACGTGTCCTGCTGGAAGAACAGCCACCGGACGACTTCGTGAACCTCCCACCGGTCGAGCCAGACGAGACTCCCCCCGAAGTGCATTTCCGCGAATACACCATCAACCAGGCAACGGTTGAGGTGGAGATGCCCCGTAGAGGATGGCTCGTGCTTGCGGACAGCTACTTCCCAGGCTGGAAAGCGTTCCTGCAAACGGACGACGGTCAGGAACAAGAACTCCAGATCTACAAAGCCAACTACAACTTTCGCGCGGTGCCTCTGGCCGCTGGGGACAATGTTGTCCGTTTCCGCTATAGCCCCATGTCCTTCAAACTGGGTCTATACGGTAGCTTCATGGCAGTGGTGGTAATCCTAGCCGCTGGTGGGTACTGGCTGTGGGGACTGGTGTACCGCGAGGAGGAAGAGGATCCGCTGATCAAGCGAGTCATCAAGAACAGCATGACACCCATGGCTACCTCGTTCCTCAACAAGGTCATCGATACCGCCTTCGCCATGCTGATGCTGCGTATCCTAGGTCCCGAAGGGGCAGGGAAGTATGGCTTCGCCATAGTGGTGTATGTGTTCTTGGAGATAGTCACCAATTTCGGCCTCAATACCTTGCTCACCAGGGAGGTGTCGAAAGACCGTACCCAGGCCAACCGATACTTGAGCAACACAGCCATCCTGCGGCTGATCATCCTCCTGGCCGTCACACCTTTCCTGTTCATCTTTCTTCTGGTCTGGAGACGACTCTTCGCGCTGCCGGATGACACCACCCTCACCATTCTCCTGCTGACGCTGAGCCTCATCCCCGGGGGTATCTCGACCGCTCTCACCTCCGTTTTCCTGGCATATGAGAAGATGGAGTATCCTGCTGCAATCACCACGGTTACTACCATCCTCAGGGTCACTTTTGGAGTGGCGGCCCTGTTGATGGGCCTGGGTATCATCGGCTTGGCAGCGGTGTCGATCGTCACCAGCATCATCACGGCCTTCATCCTCCTCTATCTGCTGGTGACTCTTGTCCTTCGACCCAAGCTGGAGTTCGACCCCAAGTTCAACCGGGAGATGTTGGGCACCTCCTATCCCCTCATGATCAACCACCTCCTGGCCACAGTCTTTTGGCGGGTGGATGTGACGCTGCTACAGCCCATGAAGGGGGATGTGGTGGTCGGCTGGTACACCACAGCATACCGGTTCCTCGACGGGTTGAACATCATTCCTTCGACCTTCACCGTCGCCATCTTTCCCATCATGTCCCGCTACGCTAGGGAAGCAAGACACGCCCTCGTGCGAACCTACACCACTTCGCTGAAGGTCTTGATCATCATCAGTTTGCCTGTCGCCCTACTGACGACCTTCTATGCCGACGGGATCATCCTCATCTTCGGGGGCCAGGCCTACCTTCCCCACGCCGCCATCGCCCTGAGACTTCTGATCTGGTCCCTACCCTTCGGCTTCATCAACAGTGTCACTCAATACGTGCTCATTGCCATTGACCAGCAGCGCTTCCTGACCGGAGCCTTCATGATCGGGGCCACCTTCAACCTGGCCACCAATCTGCTGCTCATCCCTGCCTATGGCTACCAGGCGGCAGCGTTCACCACCATCCTTTCCGAGGTCGTGCTTCTGATGCCCTTCTATTATGGAGTCCGGAAGCACCTCTCGAGCATCGCCTGGGCGAGCCTGACGTGGCGTCCAGTGCTCGGAACCTTGGTGGCCGCGGCCTTCCTCTGGCTAGCGCGTGACATCACCTTCCTGCTGCTCGTCCCCGCATCCCTGGTCATCTATCTGGGCTGCCTGATCGCCACAGGGACCTTCACCCGAGAGGACATATCCCTCATGAAGCAGTTGATTCCCACCAGGCTACGCCCCAGCAGACAAGTTGAAGAGACCGACCAATAGGCACTCAGTCCTCTTGCTGCGCGGCCTCCCCATCAGATATAATCGTTGTGCAGGAGGTTCAACCATGGCCCAACGGGCGTACGTTGAGAGCATAGCTGAACACCAGGGGCAGGAGGTGACCATCAAAGGCTGGCTCTACAACAAGACCGACAAGGGGAAGCTGCAGTTCCTCTTGGTGCGGGATGGGACTGGCATCATCCAGGCTGTGGTTTTCGAGGACGAGGTGTCGCCAGAAACGTTCGACGCAGCCCAAAGGGTCACTCAGGAATCCTCCATCATCCTGACCGGCACCGCGAGGGCCGACAAGAGAGCCCCTGGCGGCTACGAATTAGCGGTTACCGAAATGGAAATCGTGCAACTTGCGGAGCCGTACCCCATCACCCCCAAGGAGCATGGAGTGAGCTTCCTGATGGACCATCGCCATCTGTGGGTCCGCTCTCCGCGCCAGCACGCCATTCTGAAAGTGCGTGCAGAGGTCATCAGAGCTTGCCGGGACTATCTCGACGACAATGGATTCGTCCTGGTAGATACACCTATATTGACCCCAGCGGCTGTGGAAGGCACCAGCACTCTTTTCGAGACCAGCTACTTCGGAGAATCTGCCTATCTAGCTCAGAGCGGGCAGTTGTACAGCGAGGCCACCATTGGCTCCCTGGGAAAGGTCTACTGCTTCGGCCCCACCTTTCGAGCGGAGAAATCCAAGACCCGCCGCCACCTCCTGGAGTTCTGGATGGTGGAACCGGAGATGGCCTTCGCCGACCTGGAAGACTGTATGCGTCTTAGTGAGGAGTTCGTGACCTTCATAGTGCAGACCACGTTGGAGAAGAGGGCACCCGAGTTGGAGTTGCTGAAGAGGGATACCACACTTCTCCAGAAGGTTCAGTCGCCCTTTCCGCGCATAACCTACGACGAGGCCGTCGAAATACTGCACAGCAAGGGGCTGGATTTCGAGTGGGGCGGTGACTTTGGGGCCCCTGACGAGACGGCCTTGGCCGAGGAATTCGAGAAGCCTGTTCTGGTCCACCACTATCCTACGCAGGTCAAGGCGTTCTACATGGAGCCCGACCCGGAGCGATCGGAGTTGTCCCTGTCGGTGGACTGCCTTGCCCCCGAAGGCTACGGTGAGATCATCGGCGGGGGGCAACGTATCGCTGACTATGACGTAATACTACAACGCATCAGGGAACATAGCCTGCCTCAGGAATCCTACGAGTGGTATCTCGACCTCCGGCGCTATGGTTCCACACCCCACTCCGGATTTGGCCTGGGCATCGAGCGTACGGTGACCTGGATCTGTGGCCTCGAACACATCCGGGAGACAATCCCCTTCCCACGTATGCTGTATCGCCTCTACCCCTGAGGGCAAAAGTATGAAGATTCGCCGCGGGCGCTATCTGCGCATAGTCTGGTTCCTCTCGCGGCTGCTCCTCTTGCTGTTGTGGTGGGAGTTCATCTTGGCCCGGTTCGTATCCCGAGGCCTGGCGCAGCGCGGGGCGAGCGAGAGGCGACGCCGGTGGGCAGCGAGCTTCCGTGAATTGGCTGTCGGGATGGGAGGCGTGCTGATCAAGCTCGGCCAGTTCCTCAGTTCTCGTGCCGATGTCATGCCCCCTGAAATCACCAAGGAACTCGCGGCCCTGCAGGACGAAGTACCGCCTGATCCGTTCCCGCCGGTCAAGCAACTGATAGAGGAAGAACTCGGCGCTCCAATCCCAAGACTCTTCTCCCGCTTCGTTGAAGAACCTCAGGCAGGGGCGTCCTTGGGCCAGACCTACTACGCCTGGCTACCCGACGGAGACCCAGTGATTGTCAAGGCACAAAGGCCGCACATAGAGGAATTGGTCGCTACGGATCTGGCGGCCGTAAGGTGGGCCATTGGCCTCATCAAGTGGTACCCAGCATTGCGGCGGAGGGTCGACTTGGAGGCCCTCTTCGAAGAGTTCACGCGTGTCACCTACGCGGAACTGGACTACATCGCCGAGGGACGCAACGCCGAAGAACTGCGGGCCAACTTCGCTGACAACCCCGATGTCTTTGTCCCCCGTACGTACTGGTCCCACACCAGCAAGCGGGTGCTCACTCTCCAACGCGCGGACGCCATCAAGATCACCGACTATGAGGCTTTGACCGCTGCTGGCATAGACCGCGCTCAGGTCGCTGAAAGAGTCTTCGGCACCTATGTGCAGCAAATGCTCATTGATGGGTTCTTTCACGCTGACCCTCACCCGGGAAACCTCTTCGTAGAACCTCGAGGACCGGAACCTGAAGATGACTCTCTGAGCGGGGACTTCGTGGTCACCTTTGTCGACTTTGGCATGATGGGCCGCGTAGAACCAAGGGGGAAGGCCCTCTTCCGCGACCTCGCCATTCATGCCTTCAACAGAGATGTCCCAGCCGCCATCACTGACATGAAGAAGTTGGGCTTCATCCTCCCAGGGACCGACACCCGACCCCTAGAGAGAGCTCTCTACATCCTCATCGACCGCTATTACGGCCTTTCCGTGCGCGAGTTTGCAGAGATCGAGATAGAAGAGATGTTGGCCATGGCCTATGAGCTGCGCGACATCATCTATGAGTTCCCATTCCAGATACCCATCGATTTCGTGCTGCTGGCCCGGGCCCTCGGCATCTTGGAGGGCCTCTGCGTCGGACTCGATCCCGATTTCAACGGCTTCACCGTCGCTGAGCCCTATGTCAGGCAGCTGATGGCCATGGAACTGGCGGAAGAAGGTCTGTCCGAACGGGCGATGAAGGACTTGCAGGGGTTGGCAACTCTCTTGTGGCGTCTGCCGCGAGAACTGGATGACTTCCTGACTCAGGCCACCAGGGGAGAACTGGAAGTGGGAGTTGTCGTCACGCGCGAACTGGAAAGGCTGGTCGGCCGGCTGGAGCGGGCCATTTATCGCCTGATAACCGTCATCGCCTTTGCAGGCTTCCTCCTGGCGGGGGCGGTCCTGTTGAGACAGGACTTGCAGATACTGGGCGCGTCCCTCCTCGTCATCTCCTTTCTAACGGGTATGTATCTCATCTTCCGGCGTTAGCGCTATCGAGCCCAGGCGCGTCGGAATCACCACACCTCGGTCCAACGTTTGCCGTGCAATCTCCGCTCCTGGGAACACGATGACCTCGCGAAGTGCACATTCGCGCACGCGAGCACGAGGCCCCACCACCACATGTGCACCAAGGTAGGAATTAGAGACCCTACTATCGGGCGCGATCCAGACTGGTAGTCGCACGTTCTGTAGGCCCTCAGTTCGATTGAGGCCTCTCACAGCCTCAACCGTATGAAGGCCCGCGGACCAATCGTCAAGCAGGCGACGACTCACCATCAGGAGATCCTCTAACCTGTTGATGTTCTGACGCCACCCTCGGAGCGGAACCGCTTCCACGACCGCTCCAACGTCTAGGAGGCCAGCCGTCAAATGCCACAACTCGTCACCATGCTGCAAGGCCCTGACAGCCTTGAGGATCTCTGGCGACAGGATGTAGCACCCAGTGGAAGCGAGATGGCGAGCCTTGTCGGGGTGGCGCGTCTCCGATTCGACCAGAAAGGCCGCATCGACCTTAAGGCCCGAACGCGTGCCTTGAGCTGCTTCGACCAAGTATTGCAGCCCTTGGGAGAAGTAGTTGTCGCCATGGAGGACGATGAAAGGCTCGGTCAAGCAGCCCTCAGCGCTGGCTAATGCGCCAAGTAAGGTGAAAGGGGGCCTTTGTCGCAGGGGACTGACACCGGCGAGCCCGTGCAACGCCCTCTCCATCTGATCGCTCTGATGGTGTATCACCACGTACGTCTGCGAGACGCCGAGTTCAGCCAGCAGGGCTAGCTGGTGCTCCAGAAGCGTGCCCCCGGGTAGATAGAGGAGCGGCTTGGGCACTTGAGCGGTGACGTGGCGCATTCGCCTGCCTTCACCGCCGGCCAGAATCAACGCCTGCATCGTCTCAATCTCCTTGACCGCCATTATATGGGCTACCTCGCTTCTTGCCAATTGAGTTCCCCAATGCTATGATAGCTCTGTCCGCTTCCCCTAGTCGTAGAAGGTCAGGCATGATGGGAAAGCCAGAAGACGATCTACAATTGGAGAAACAGGCAGACTATCGCGCGTACACCCTCGCTGGAGGCCACTATGAGATGGGCCGGCAGTGGGGGATGATAGCAAGAGGAGAGGAGGTCCACAGTCTCACTCCGGCGGAGGCGGCTGAGACCGCACAGTTGCTGGGCCTATCGCTCGACATATTCACGACGCTGGATGTGGCTCCTGAGGCTGCGAAGGATGAGGAACCAGCCCTCAGTCCTTCTCAGCTATCCTTTGCCGAGGAGTGCCTCCAGGTGGTCTGCAACTTCCATCCTCCGCTGCTTGATGAGCTTGAAGGCTGGTGCCAGGCACTCGGAGTGAGTATGGACTCAGCACTTGGCATGTTATCCTTCGGCATGGAGGAGAGCCCGCGCAGCTGTTCAGCCTTTGCGTGCCGGACCGAAGACGGGGTCGTAGTGGGACGAAACTACGATTTCTTCTACTGGGCCCGCGCCAGACACCTCATCCAAGCCAGGCCAGACATCTACTATGCCACCGTGGGCATGAACGACGGTTTGCCCGGTGGACGGCACGAGGGAGTCAACGAGAAGGGACTGTTCGTCGCCCTCAACAGAGCAATGGCCAGGGCGCCAACGAAGGTGCGACCAGGGATCATCTTCCACCTGGTGCCCCGCATTCTGCTCGAGACCTGCGCCACGGCTGGAGAGGCAGCAATGTTGGCACAGGAGATGCCGCACCTCGTGAGCTACTGCTACCTGATAGCCGACCCGCAGAAGATGCTCGTGGTGGAGGCACATCCCGATGTAGTTCGGGTCAGGGAACCTGAGGACGGATACATTGCGGTGACCAACCACTACCTCCACCCTGACCTCCAAGCGTTGATGGAATCTTCAGTTCAGGAGAACTCGGAATTGCGGCTCAGGAGCATACTCAAGGGTCTCGAAGAAACCAACAGAGACGATGCCTTCTGGGGGACCGCTCAGGCCATTCTCAGGGACCACGAGACACCGCTGTGCGGCCACACGGATGGACTGGCCACTCTGTGGTCCATGGTTGCGAATCTCACTGACCAGAGGGTGGCGTACAGCCTCGGAGCCCCCTGTCGCAATAACTTCGAGAAAGTCCCCTGGCCTGGGACGCCGCACAGTCTGCCCTCGGAGGAAAACAGCTAATGGAGAAGAACCGCGTTCTAACGCTGGTCGCGTCGCTCTGCTTGTGCGCCCTCATACTGGGAGCGTGCAGCCCCGGAGATCTCAACCGCCCCACCTCCTCAGTGCCAGCTACGCCACGGCCAGCGACGACTCCGAACCCCGCGGAACAGCCGAGCCCAACAGTAGCACCTCCTCCCACAGCGACGGCCCGTTCAACGGTACCAGCCCTGGGAGAGCCAGCCCCCGATTTCACCCTCCAGTCTGTCTGGGGCGAACCGATCACTCTTTCCGCCTACCGAGGTCACAAGAACGTAGTTCTGCTATTCTACCGGACCGGGGGGTGAGGCCCCTGCAGGACGCAACTCGGTGAGTTGCAGGCGGACTACCCAAGCTTCCAGGAGCTGAACGCGGAGATCCTGGCCATCAGTGTTGAGGACTCACCCGTCGGGCAGCACGTATCGGACTTGCTCGATCTCCAGTACCCGGTGCTGTCAGATGCCGATCATCGGGTGACGGACCAATATGGCGTATACAACCTTCTGGGTGATTCTCTGGCCGCGCCCTCGGTCTTCATCATAGACTTGGAGGGCATCATCAGGTGGGAATACGTGGGCCAATCCACGAGCGACCGGCCCAGCAACCAAACGATCCTCGAGCAGCTGAGGAGCCTGCCCCCGTCAGACTGAGTACCGGTGGGCGACTCGGGAGCCGGCCAGCACCGTGAGGTGGTGCTCGGCCCTACGCGGGTGTGATGAGCAAGGGGTACTTGTTCTCATAGACCTCGTCCCCGTATCCTAGCTTCAAGAGCAACGTGCGCTCGCCCGGCTTCGAGAACCGCAGGTGCATCAGTTGCACGAGCTCGGCCTCCGAGTCGCTTCCCAACGAAGTTTGAAAGCTGGCGCGTGTCGTCCTGCGTCCCTCTGCATCGAGGATCTCGGCGCTGATCGTCACCTCATCGTAGCTCTCCTGGGTGTCATTCACCACATAGACTGGGACCGCTATCTCCTCGCCAACATGGTACTCGCT
>CAZNMJ010000111.1:0-10842 GCA_964573815.1 uncultured Anaerolineales bacterium | reverse complement strand
ATCGGCCATGTCTCTGCTTTCCACAGACGCATACCCCGGCTCTCTGTCGCAGACTAGGGTGTGCTACTCTCATTGCGGTACACTGCGGCCACGGTGACCCCATTCAAGGCGTGGGTGCCCTGAGAAGGGGTGTCGAGGCCATATTGGAGGATACTAAGCGCTTTTCCAGGTTTGGTCAAGTCCAAGTACCGGGCAGCGGCGAGCAAACGGCGGGAAGGGCTAGTAGTTGGCCTTGAAATCAATGATGACCCATTGACGTCCGGTACCCTTCGGCCTGCAGTCGATGGTGTCTGTCTCGAAAGGTACCGTCTCCGAGAGTGGGTTGCCGTTGGCATCCACCACTGCCACGAACCAATTGCCTGCCCGGGGCCCCTCGACCGAGAAGATGACGTCATAATAGCCAGCACTCTTGCCCGGATCAGTAGACGTCACGCGCGTCACTTCCCAACCCTCAGTCCATACTTTCACGTGTACACCACTTGCCGGCGCTCCGTCGGCGCCCCACACAGTACCCTCGAGGAACGTGATGCCGCAATTGGGGTAGTACTGCCTGTACCCCAGAGAGTACCGGTATGAGGGGGTCGCCGTCGGTGTAGGTGCCCTTGGCGTTGGCGTGGCGGGTCGCCTCGTCGGGGTAGGTGGCGGAGGCTTCGGAGTGGCGGTAGGAGTAAGCATGGGAACCAGTGCGGCGTACTTCGCGGTGGCTTCGGAGACGTCACCCACTGGCATTTCCATGGCGGCTTCGTAGCAAGACCGCGCCGTCTGAAAGTCACGCGCCGCCATTCGGGCGTTTCCACAATGCACGTTGGCCTGATAGAGCACCAGGAACTGCTGATCGGGTGAGGTGTCTGCTTCAGGTTGGCATACCATGCTCAGCTCTTGCACAGCCTCTTGGCAGACTCCCTGAAAGCGTGTATGGCTCTGCAAGAATTGCTCAGCCACTGCCCGCTCTGCAAGAAGCGAATCATCCTGAGGACGAACCTGGAGTGCCCTGTCGAACAGTTCCATTACCTCATCGTGGACAGTGGATGGATCACCGCTCTCACACAGCTTCTGTTCGGCCACATTGACGTAGCACCCCACGAGAAGAGACTCCACGTCGTCCTGCCGGTAGGTCACGCTCTGGCTCCTCAGGCGCTCAAGGTGCTCGAGCGCTCCGTTCCAGTCGCGAATGCCATAGCGCATCTCCGCTTCCTCGAACAGCGAGCAGAGGACGTCCTGGCGCTTGACGAACGCGAGCCAGTAGTCGACGTCCCCAAAATTGGGATCTGTGGCCCGAATCATCCGCCACGCCCACAGAGCCTCGTGCCATCTCTCCTCGCGGGTCAACTCCAGTGCCCTATCGTATTCGTCCGCCAACCATTGGAGTTGTTCAGCTCTCTCCAGACCAGCAGCTGCCACAGCATCGCCGGGCGCCAGACGGAGGATCTCTTCGTAGAGATCAGCGGCCCGGGCATAGTCGCCGGCTGCCACGTAACCTTTCGCCAATTGCTGCAATTCCTGCACGTAAGTCACTTGATCTCTCGTTGTCCGAGCGGGCAGAAGCCAGCGCGTATTAATGGTGTACGCCAGCCCGGCCAGAAGCGCTACTATGGCCACAGCACCGAAAGCGAGCAAGACGGCCCTGCCCACTTTCCGCATCCAGGGCCGTGCTCTGGGGACTTGCTCCTGCCCTAGGGATACCTTCAGCCGAAGGCCGGCCAAGATCTGCTGCAGTTCGGGGTCGCCTGGGAACTCGATCGCCAGCTGCGAGAAGAGTGCGAAAGCCTCAACCCACTCCTCTGCCTCAAAATGAGCTACAGCTTGCTCGTATAGCGGGTGCTCAGCCCACGCTGGCCTTTTGTCCGCGTCCTGCACCATTTTCCAAGACACCTCTGACCTATACAGTTCCGTCGCGGAGGAACGCGGCATTCATCGCGCAGACCCTGTGGGATGTGCTAGCCAAGGTTGGCCAGGGTCTGCAGCAGGTGCGGAATGGCGGGTCCCAGGATCACCGCAAACAGGGCAGGGAAGATCAGGAAGACGAGGGGAAACAGCATCTTCAAAGCAGCCTGGCGTCCCTGTTCTTCAGCTCGGTACCGCCTGAGAACCCGCATCTGTTCAGCGTGAATCCGCAGTGCCTTACCGACGCTGACGCCAAGCTGGTGGGCTTGTAACACAACAGCCACAAAGGTGGCGACATCTTCCACCCCCGTCCGAGTCACCAGATCGTCAAGGGCTTCCACCCTGGTCCTGCCCATTCTGATCTCGTAAACTACCTGGTCCAGTTCCCGTCCGAGTTCATGTCGCCATCTCTCAGCCACCTTGAGCAGGGCCGAATCGAAGCCCAGGCCGGCATCAATGCACACCACCAAGAGGTCTATGGCATCCGGCAGCGCTCGCTGAATGTTACTCTTGCGGCCGGCAATCCTCCACCGCAGCCACACGATGGGTGCATAGAACCCCACGGCCCCACCGACCAGACCGCCAAACAGAGCAAAGCGGGCGGATGAACGGATGACATAGACAAGAGCCCCGGCAACCAATCCCAGTGCTATTGCGACCAGCAATCTGGCTCCCACGAAGTCTATTGGCGTCAGATCGAGGGGTCTGCCCGCTTGAGCCAAATCGCGTTCCAGCTCCTCGATGTTGCGGCTGGGAGTCAATCGCCCCGCGACTCGGAGCACGCTACGCACGAGAGGCTTGATCACTCTCTCGAAAAAAGGCTCCGAAAGCTCAACCTCCTGGACACTAGGCTTCAGGGCATAGCGCCTGACGCGATCATCCAGCGTCTCAGCACTAAGTCGGCGTACTCGGAAGCCGACGGCAAAGACGAAGATGCTCAGGCCAACGAGGACCGCCACCATCCACGACAGCGTCACAGGTTCGAGTTGCATCATAGTGAGGATTCCCTTCTCGCTCTAGCCTACACCTCGATATCCATGATCCGGCGCGTTATGACGAAGCCCACGCCCATACATACGACAGCTCCCAAGGGGATGCACAGAGTAGGTCCCGGTTCGAAGAGCCGCATCATATAAGTGGGACTCATCACGAACAGGATACCGCCAACTACGAAAGGCAGGGCGACAAGGATATAGGCGGATCCCCGCTGCATGGCCGTCAGGCTGCGGATTTCTCGCTTGATACGGACTCGCTCCCGGATCGTGTGACCCACGCTTTCCAGTATGATGGTCAGGTTGCCGCCCACTTCGTTGTGAATCGCTATCGCAGTGGCGATCAGTTCCAAGTCTTCACTCTCCGCCCGAATCAGGAGGTTCCCCAGAGCTTCATCCATGCTCAGCCCGAGGCTAACCTCACGAACCACTCTGGCAAATTGGGTGGCCGCCGGGTCCGGCAAACGCCTCGAGACGTAGTCAAATGATTGCAGCAGTGAATAACCTGCCCGCATAGCAGCGACGATCAAGTTGAGGACATCCTCCAGTTGGTTGTTGAAGGCCCTGATTCTTTGTCGCTGCCTCAACCTGACGTACAGCGTGGGCAGAATCGCGCTCCCCATGGCCAATACCAGGGCAGATACCCAAAACCGGGAAATCAAATATCCGATCAATGCACCCGCAACCACCACCATCACGTTGATGACCAGGTACTCGGGCACAGTTAGAGGCAGATCGGCGCGAAGGAGATCCCGCCTGACACCCTCGACCAGACCACGCCGAGCCATAGCTGCATCGAGCCGGCGAAATACCGATTCCCCGCCCGCCGCCGTCTCCGCGGCTTCCCGAGTGCGGCTCACGTAGCGACCCATTCTCTCATCTACACCGCCAGCGGCCAGCTGGGCTATTCCGAAGAACAGCAGCAGGACCGCGAAGGCGAAAAGCACGCCCACCACGGAGAAAACGTTCATCTATGCACCTTGCTCAACCGATATCAAAGGCCTCATTTCCGACAGGCGTGGCGCTAACGTTCAACGCGAGAGCCACCGTGAGCGCGACGGCGGCGTCTCAGGTCCTTCCTCGTGCCGTTCATCAGCCTCCACAATCAGTTCCGCTAGCTCAGACACCGCCCGGGCCGGACCACTTCCCGGCGCATCCATCATGAATGGAATCCCCCTGTTGGCAGCTTGGGTTACCAGCCGACCGTCACTGGGCAACGTCACAGATATGGGATACCCCAGGCTTTCCGCGACATCCGTGGTCTGGATGCCCCAACCAGCAGAGAACCTGTTGCCCAAGATCACTACCTTCTCCCTCGGATATCCCAAATCCTCGGTGAGTTGCAGCATGCGTCTCAGGTTATGCAGGGCGGGTACCTCAGGGGTGGTAATCAGCACAATCCTGAAGGAGGAATCCAAGATCGCCAGGGCTGAGGAATCCAGGCGAGCCCCGACGTCCACAATGACAAACTTGTGTCGCTGTTTGAGGATGTCCAAAACTCTGGTCACGAGAGGGGGACCTACCTTCTCAGCCTCTTCAAAGGCGGGAGGCGGGAGGAGCACCTTCACACCGGAGGGATGGGTCAGCATCACCTCCTCGACCAACTCCGGCGTCAGGTCTTCCGTGTACGGTAACAGGTCTCCCAAGGTCGCTTGTGGCCAGAGGTTGAGTAGAACAGAAACGTTCCCAAAGTGCAGGTCGCCATCAAAGAGACACACGGCCTCGCCGGTCTGTTTGCGCAGAGCGACGGCCAGATTCACGGCAATCACGGTGCATCCTACCCCACCCTTGGCACTGAAGACGCTGACCAGTCGCCCCTCCGCGTCTCGCGCAGCGAGTTCGTCCTCCTCCTGCACCCGCTGGAGACGCCTGAAGCTCTCCAACTGTAGCATCTGATCAAGTGCCTCCACCAGGCTGGTCTCGACCGACGATTGTGTAACGAAGCCACGAGCGCCTGCGAGAAGTGCTTGCTGCACGTATTCCATGTCGTCATCCGGGGCGACAAGCATGATCAACGACGTCGGAAGGACTGCGGCGATAGCACGGATGAACGCCACGTCCGCCTTGCCCCCTGAGGCACCATCTACAATGACAACGTCAGGCATCACGGACCTTACGGAGGACAATGTCTCTGGTCCGAAATCTATGGCATCCACGATATTCAGGTCCCTGGAATGGCTCAGGACCCGTCGAATTCGTCTGTGGCCTTCCTCCGATTCGCTCAGTATGACAATGCTACGTGGTTCCGGCACTCGCAACGCTCCTCCGCTAGTCCAGGGGCTCGGGTGGTACGATTCCATACCGATCCGCCAGGTAGTTTATGGTCACCACTTCCACATCGAAGAGTTGCTCGCTCGTAGGGGATCGCAACGCAAAATCAATCACGCCGCCGGAGTCTTTGAGGTACTTGAGAATCACTGCCTTTTGGGGGTCGGCGATGAGTATTATCAGTCGTTCCACGGGCTGTTCTGCCTCTTCTGATTCCTCCTCCGTCGGCTGCTTGCTGGAGACTATCTGAAGGATCTCCAAGTCTTGAACAGCGGTCAAGGCCACCAGGCCGCCGCGAGGAACCTCTTCCTGATAGGTCTTTCCGACCACATTGATAGAAAACAGAACGTCGACCTTGTCGCCGGCGTGTAGCACACCGAAGCGGCTCATCAAATCCGTAGCCCGTAGTGCCACTGCCACTTCATCTTCCTCGAGAGCCTCGGCAATACTGACCTCGATCTCTTCTGGCGCTGCTTCTCCAGTCACCTCCAGAAGGTTCTGGGCAAGGATCATTTCCCCCTGATTCAGCTCGGTGAGAGTAATCCTGCCCACGGCGTCATCTACCTTCACTACCGCCCCAGACCTTATTGCGTCATCAGGTAGCTGCCTGACCTCCACATCTGCCTGTGTCAGGGTGGAACGACGGGCGACATAGCGGGAGGCCACCACCACCGGCCGTGTGAGTGCAGCTTCGGGTTCGGGGACCTCAACAGTGGAGATTGCAGCCCTCAGCGCCAGCATCGCCGCCACCCCGGCCAAGACAGCCAGCACAGCCCCTGCTACCATCCATATGATTCCTCTCCGTCTTCGTAACATCTACTCGTTTCCTCCGCCGGTATCTATTGGGTGCCTATCATGGGACCCCACCGTTCCAACAAGTTCACGCCCGTGGGGCTGGAACTATAATGCCTTTGATAGCCACTGTCAATGCTGGTGCGCATCGCGTCACCCTACGGCAGCAAGATCATGCTGCGCCGTTTACCAAGGCATGAGCGAGGGCCTCATCCCAAATAGCTCAGTTGAAGTAATCTGCGAGACGACAGGCCCAATCGCGTATGCTACCACGTCGTTCCCATCAATGTAGGTAATCTCGAAGTCAGCGAAGCCCTCCACAATGACGAATCTCGTAGGGTCACCGCCCGTGGGCGCCTGGACGTTCACCACAACGTCCACGTCGTGCCACGGCACCCCCATTGTGCCAGGCCTGACTTCCAACGTTAGAGGGTACGGTCCGAGAGGAGCATCAGCTTGCACCCTCAGGTCAACCCTATCTTTGGCGTTAGGGATGTCGATGCTCTGATTCTCACACGCCGCAGTGAAAACCCCGCTTCCGCTACAGGAGCCTCCACCCACCATGACATAAACAGGTACTTTCTTCTCCTTGAGGCCACCAAAGGCCATCGTGGGCAATTTGACGCCCAGCGCGGCGCCTTGCACAACTTTGAACTCCAGTGCATGGGCGTACAGGGTGAAATCCTTCTCGTCCTCAAAACCCGAGTCTCCCCGGTAGGCGAAGTTGGTAGAGGCCCAACGCCTCAGCCCTATGGTTGTTTCTACAGCTCCCACCGTCAAGGCGCTGACGTAGTTAGTGGGAGTGAGGGGATCGGTAACAGAGACGGTGATCAGCACTGACTTCTCAGCGTCGCCGGTGCCCAACTCGACCGCAGGATTGGGCACAAAGTCGATGGTGGGGGTTATCTCCCCCTGCGCCGTGAACCAGGCGTCCAGGTCAAACCTGGCCGCGGCGGGCCACTCCGGCGATTCCGGAGGTTTCTTCAGGGTGACTGTATAAGTGATGGTGTGGGTCGCGCGGGGTATGGTGGCCGATATCTCATGGTACACGGGCTCGATTTCCATCTCCAGGTCAGGAATGTCCCAGACGTAGCCGCTATACACCACGCCGATGAACTGATCTCCCTCTTTCCAGGGCGGGTCGCATGCCAGCATCGCCTTGGGAGCGAAGTCGGCCGAGGTCCCGGGGAGGAAGGCCAGCTGGTCCCCAAGCATGGGCATGACCTCACCCCTCCACCCTCGCTCACAGAACCATTCACTTGAGAGAGCCTTGTTGGTGGCCGCCTGCCCGTCAGTCCCATTAAAATAGTGAGGGCTTGCTGTATAGGGGGGGACGATATCCCCAACCACATTCCGAATATCGAGCGCCACCCAGCCCGTATAGTTCTCCGTTCCGTCGTTGGTGGCCGCATGCACCCCGAGGGCGCACATCCCCTCATAGGTACCATCCTGCGGTGGAAGGTCGCAGTCGATGTTCCCCGTCTCCGGGGCGTCAACGGTCCCGCTCATAGGCTCATATTGAGACTTGAGTGCATAAAAATCCATCTCGCCGTATCTTGAGGGCAGGGGTATGGGATCGGAGGTCGCGGGATAGTGGCAGTCGAGACCCAAGGTACACGAAAGAGCGGTTCTGGGATCAGCCAGCTTGTTGGCCGACAGATCCAGTTGAAGTGTTTCGTCATCTGGGTTGTACTCATGCCGCCTCACGGCGATGGGTAGCAAAGGCCCCCAGCCGCCGCTACGATTGCAGCGAGTGCGGGCGCCTACTCCGGCGCCTCTGCGGTTGAAGATCATGGTGAAGTAAGTAAGAACCTCCTCTTGCAGGGCCACTCTCACATTGTCACCGGCAACCTGGACGCCCCAGATGAGGCCGTCACCGCTCCCCACGTTGTCCTCGGGCCCCATCCAAGCCGCAAAGAACTCTCCTCCATTCCTGATCACGTAGTCGCGCGCCACAGCAAGGGCCGACTCGTCGCCGCCGCCCAGGGCAAGCTCCTCGGCCGCGGCCAAGCAGGCCGCATCGGCCATGTTCTGGAGATCACGCCTCACCACGTAGAGGTGGGCGCCGTCTATGGCCAAGGCGGTAAGGGCGATCAAGGCGAACATGAGGAGGATGGTTATGAAGACGGCGGCCTGTCCTTCCTGGCTCCCCAGACTTTTCACCATCGAGTCGGCACCCCCTTTCCAGAATCTCCCTTATTGAACTCGCATAACGACCGCTCTCAAGACAGGGTACGGCGAAGAGAAGATATCTCCGACTATGGGTAGAGCGCCCACAAAGGGCAATTCGAAGTCATAGGCGACGGTCACGGTAATGGGCTCTCCTGCCTCCAGATCCGGATCCCCGCTGGAGCAGTCAACAGGGCCGTCGTCGAGGGTGATAACGATATCACAGTTCTTGAGCGGTTCTTCTGTTTGGCAGCCCTCGACCTCCCCCGTTACGCTCGACTCAACGTGTTCGCACAGGGTGGAGTGCGGGTGCATCGACCACAACGATCCCGCCCTGGCCCCCTCTCGAGCAGCATTGGAGACTCGCACATAGGTAAAGAACAGGAAGCCAAACTCGATGATCCCCATCAAGAGCAGGAGAACCACCAGGATCATGAGCGTCGTCTCCACCAAAGCCTGGCCCTCTTGGCCGTTCCTTCTTCTTGCTCGTCGAAGCATATGTCGATTCCCTGGAGCGCTGGGCGCAAGCCCTAGCCCATCTCTACGGAGAGAACACTGGCAGCCCTGGCTCGATCCTCATCGTCGCGGTCGCCGTGAGGTCGATTCTGTCCACACCAATCACCAATCCCAGCACAGGAGTGTGGGTATGAGTGAGCTCTACTATAACGAGACCTCCATTCCGATACACGTCGTACCCATCGTCCTCGCACTCGGTTTTGGTTCTGAACACGATACAGCGGTACTCTTCACCATCTTGATCATACGAGATATCCCAGTCACCCTCCTGCTCCCACTCTATGCTTACCAGCGGGCCGATGGTGTCGTCCACCGCCTGGATGATCTCAGCCTTCCTTGCGTCATCTAGGATGCCCACTTGGTCCTTTGTGCCCACTGCTGGAGCGCTAGCTGTGTAGTGGTAGATGGCTCCTGCCCGCGCCCCCTCCCGGGCCGCATTATGGACCACCACCCACTTGTAGAAGAGGATGCTGCCATCCATGATGCCAACCATCACCGGGATGATGATGAACAGGGTAACCAGCGCGAATTCAACGAGGCTTTGGCCCGCCTCGTCAGCGGACTGCGTCTCGCCTTTCCCCATACCCTTTGGCAGACTCTTGGTTGTGAAGTTGTTTCTCATCGAGGTCTCGTCACTGGGACAATCGGCGTCGCCCTCGTGAGGTTCATCAGGTCGAGAGAAAGACTAGCCTCCAGACGAGTTGGCTAACCGTCCTCCTCCTGAACCCCTTTGGATACTCCAATCGCTACCTCCTCGGACAAGTCGAAGAGTCAGTCAATGATATTGCTGGCAAAGAGTGTTTGATGCTCACTACGCGGGCTGCCGACGGTTTGCGCCCGCGTGGAGCTGCCCCGAGGATGCCTGAAGCGGGCACGAGGAGAACTTGCCTGGGTAGACAAACCCAAGCTGACAGGCCACTCCATTGATGAGGCCGACTGTGAGCCTGTTGCACGCCTTGTGCTGCCGGGCGCTCAAGGAGCAACTCGCTTGACAGTGAATAGCCGCGGCGAAGATACCCATCCATCGCGGCACAGGTATCAGACCTCTCTTCGAGTTGGCAAGGTGCGCACGTCTCGGACCACGAATGTACGCGTGGACCCTGTCCTAATACTATATGACAAAACTCAAGTGGCGTCAAGCACTTGACAAGAGCCGATAGGTGTTGTTCTGTAATCGTGCTCAAGGGCTACCTTCTATACCCTCAACTGCGCCCTCTGACCAACATTCGTTGCCACCTTTGGTCATTAATGCACAGTCGTCAGGTTCTAAAGGGATTATACCGGTCCCACATTAAGGGTTCATAAAGGCCGCATCAAAATCCCATTAAAAGGTGGGGCTCTCCATTCTTGGAACAGCGCCCTGCACGCTGCCTGTGGGGCTTGGGTGCCAGCGGGCACCGGATCGGCTAGGTCGGCGCCCCGATCCTCCGCCCGCCGGTAGCACGCTCCCGGACCTCCGTCGGCAGCGGTTTGTTGTGCTAGCAACACTATATAACGAATATCTCATCATTGAAGCGTTGTCAAGGGATATGGCACCAATATTGGTTAAGATGTGGTTAAGATTACATCATATCCCCTGCGACAACTGTCCCGTAGTCCTGAGTTGCTTTTGGCTACGCGGGAGAGCCGAGGATCTGGGCGGGCACCGTTCTGCCGCCCTAGGACAACTGGCTAATTCTGGGGCGGGAGGGCCTGTACCAGGACCGGATGGACGGAGCCTCCTATGCAGGCTCCTGCGCAGACCACGAGCACGGGCTGGGGGACAGTCTCGACCCAATAGGAGTGGGGGTCCTTGGCCTCGAAGGTCAACCTCACGTCCCTGCTGCGATAGAACCAGATGAGGACTGCTGGCAGCGCTGGGTAGGAGAGTGCCAGGGCAGCTAGCACGATCAGGGCCAGAGGAATAGACAGCTCCTTGGCGGTGAACAACACGAACAGGAACACGACCATTAAAGGCACCCCAGCGACCAGCCAGAACCCCGGCACGGTCAGGGACGGTGTCCTGGCTCAGCGGAGCCTCTTGAGGTGCCCGTATCCCAGGGGGATACACACGATGGCGATGAGGTAGTAGCCCACGATTTGGGCAGCGAGGTTGCCGAACATGAAGGAGCCGAAGCGGAACCCTTCGTAGTGAAAGCGACCTCCCTCGGAGAAGAGGTAGCAGCAGTACATCTCCAGGAGCCCTATGATGGCCGCTGCCACACCGATCAGAAGCAGAATC